>SXXK01000421.1 GCA_005791255.1 Planctomyces sp. | reverse complement strand
TTCCACTTGATGTTGCAGCCAATACTTGCACGCTGCTCACCCGAAACCTCAAGCCCCGCCAGCACCGCATCACACGCAGCTCGCAGATCCGCACCCGTCACCGGCACCCCGTTGCCAGGCCGACTGCCATCAAACTGCCCCCGATACACCAGAGCATGGTCACGGTCAAACAGGAAGAAATCCGGAGTACAGGCAGCACGATACGACATCGCCACCGCCTGCGTCTCATCGTACAAATACGGAAAACTGTACCCCGCAGAAACAGACTCCAGCCGCATTTGCTCAGGACCATCCTGCGGATGAGATCCCACAAAATTGCTGCTGATCCCCACGACAGCAACCCCACGAGCTGCATACTCGGAGGCAAATTGAGCCAGAGCCGCCCGAATGTGCACCACAAACGGACAATGATTGCACATAAACACAACACACAATGGCTGGCCGGCAAACTGCGCCCGACTGATCATCTGACCGTCAGTGCCCGGCAGCGAAAAATCCGGCGCCTGAGTCCCCAGAGGCAGCATTGTGGATGCGGTCTTCACCATGACTGTCAATTCCCGAAGAGATTCAGCTCAGCCGGCAGCTTCCAGTTCCTGAATTCGCCGGATCAATGGACCGATAATCGGTTCCGGAACGAAATCCTTCAATCGATCCCGCACCCGTTCCCGCGTCATTTTCGCAATCTGCCGAATCAAAGAACTTGAGATGTGTGCGAATCGCTCATCCGACATCAAAAATACAGACTCGATCTCGTCGTCCAGCACACGATTCGTCAGTGTCATCGAGAATTCCGCCTCAATGTCTGACAGAGTCCGCACGCCACGCAGCAGAATTCGACTTCCACAACTGCGGACAAATTCCACCGCCAGACCATCAAACCCACGCACCTCCACATTCGGAAAACCACTCACCGCCGCACGACATAACTCGAGACGCTCACCCGGAGAAAACAAAGCATTCTTGTCCGGATTGATCCCGATACCGACTGTCACCTGACCAAATATCCGCGCGGCACGCCTGATGATATCCAAATGACCAAGAGTCATGGGGTCAAAACTGCCCACATAACAGGCCGAAGAGTTTGCAGAAGACATGAATCTTCTCTGTCAGACGGACAAGCCCCGAAACCACCACGCCGACGGCTCCCCAGCATAACGGCTCAGGCTCGTTTTTTCAGCACGACAGCCTGCGATACTGAGAAATTACCGATCGCTCGAACCCACAAAACCGTCAGTTCGCCAGCAGTCCCTCGGACCCACGCTCCCCAACGGCATCACCCGTCAGCTCAAACGGACGACGCGAAACTTCCTGCCCCGAACTCTTCAGCACCACCCAGTACTGTCCCGGAACCAGTTTTTCGGCCGTCAGATAATTAAACTTCGCATACAACTGATCACGCGTCACAAACTGACCGGCCACATCAATCACCCTGTCCTCCGCATCCTGAATCACACACTCCACCCACAGATCCTCGTGCGGAGGATTCAGGTTGCACTGGGCGATAATCGCCTCGCCCGCAGCAAACTGCGATCGCCGGTTCGCCAGCTGCCCTGCCATCACCATACTGCCGATGTCAAACGAAAAGAACTTGTCCTTTTCCCGCAGCGGCTCCTGCGAATTGATCATCTGTCGGACTGTCGCCGAATCCATCGCAGGCAAGGCCAAAGGTGCGCCGTTACTGCGAATACCATACACATCCAGTCGATAGTCCGCCTCCACAGACCCCACTGCCACCACCAGTCCAGCCGCCAGCCAGATACCAGCCAGCGGAACCATCACCGGACGCCGCTCCAGCAGCATCGCCGCCATCACTCGCGGCCTGCCCAGCCACTCCCAGCGAATTCGCAGCTTCGCCACCATCGCCCTGATCGCTGCAATGTCGCTCTCCTGCAAAAACGCCAGATAACAGGTCGTGCAAATGAACGGGAAAATCCACAGTCCCAGTGCGAAAATCGTCATCACATGAAATGCAACACCCATCCCCAATGCAGCAAACCTGCCCAGTGGACGCCATGCGAGGAACGGAAATGTCACCTCCCACACCACCGTAATATATCCGCTGACCATCAGCATCGCCGGGGAAAGCGCCATCAGTTCGCCTATCGGATTCGGCCAGTTCCAGTTGCTCACCAGCCAGTAACGCATCTGTTCACCACTGAAAAACGCCGGAGTCTGCACCTTGGTAATCGCAGCACCGAAGTAAATCGCGGCAAACAGAATCTGAATAAGCCTCGCCGGCCAGACAGGAACGCGAACAGGCAGAACTGACAAACCACCGCCACCAGCACGACGCTTCAGCACCGCATCCACTGACCACACAGCACCGCAGTCGGATATCGACAGTATCAGCAAAACATGGGCTGCAATGACCGAATACTTGGTCATCGTCCCAATCGCGTCCAGCATATTGAAATAGATGTAAAGCGGTGCTCCAATCAGAAACGACAGGCGAGTTCGAAAACCAAAGACACCGCAAATCAAAGCAAACAGCATCACGCCATACAGAGCAGCAGCAAACTCCGCAGGCAACTCAGGCAGCAGACGACCATTCCCAAACAGTTCCGCCAGCTGCTGCGGACAACCGTCCGCTGAATACAACTCACGAACCCGAAAAAAACGACGAAACATCGGGATCAGTGCAACCGTCGGAAGACACATCCGCACCAGTGCCAGCCCATAAGGAGCCTCCTCTGCAAAAAAGAACTGCTCCAGACCGGTAAACAGTGACTTCACACCCTTCTTCACCGACATGCCAATCTCCCGCACCTGATCACCAAACCAACTCACCCAAATGCAATCAATTGGTCAGTCCACCATCCGCAGTCGAAAACGACGAATTGGATTCAGACGACATTCGCGGATTGAAAAATGTGTTGTAGAATGGCGATGCACCCTGAGCCTGAGTTCGCAGGCGAGGATTGTCAGCAATCGACTTCAGCCCCTGAGCAACATACCAGTCCGGATTCGACTCTATCAGGGACCCGTCAGCCGCACAGATCGCTCGCAAATTGAAATACGACTGCTGATCTTTCGGTTCATGAAAGTAGTTGGACCACAGCCGATCCGGCACATTGAACTGCTTCGGCCATACCTCCTGAACCACATACACCCGATCAATCGGCGGGTGATCCGTGTGCGCCAGCACGTTGCGAATATGCCGCGGAGCCAACTGGTTGCTGACATCATAGTTCACTCGGTCCACATGCCCGAATGGCTGAAACGCTCCCCACGGCTCCTGAACCCGATAATAGTTCCCGGCCGAATCCTCAGCTATGAAATGCGTGCGATTATCAAAAGCCTGCCAGCCGCAGAACATGTCCCACACCACAAAATATCCCAGCGTGTTGCCCGCTGCAGGGATCTTCAGGGCATGCCCGACAATTCCCCAGCTCAAAAGCAGCAGATAACCGCCCATCAGCAGTCCCGCACCCCATCGCCGAAGCCTCATGACACACCTGCCTTCCATGGCCAAAACTCTCACGACTGCAATCTCATAATCAGTCCCCTGACTCTGTTCGTTTTGCGAAATTCGGTCAAGATCGGACTGCCTCCCGCCCCCCCATCACCTCCTCAATTCCGCAATTTTCTCGAAGAAAAATCGGGAAACTGTGCGAAAAGCGAGCGTTCCCGACACAGCAGACCTGTGCCGGACCGCTATTCTGCCAATCGTCGGCTGCCACCAGCCGGTATTGCTCCCTGTCCGTCGGCAAACACTCCCATGCGCACCGCTCATGTCATCACCAGGCTGATCATCGGCGGCGCTCAGGAAAACACCCTCTTCAATGTCGATGACCAGCACCACCTGTTCGGCGACGATGTCTGCCTGATCACCGGCCCCGGAGCCGGCCCCGAAGGCTCTCTCGAACAGCAGGCACGCAATCGCGGACTCAACCTCATCGTGCTGCCCGAACTCATCCGCAGCCTCAACCCACTCCAGGACCTGCGCGCCCTCAAAGCCATCCGCCAGACACTCAGACACTTCCGCCCCCAAATTGTCCATACACACAGTTCCAAAGCCGGAATCCTCGGACGACTCGCCGCCCACCAACTGAAACTGCCCGCTGTCCACACCATCCACGGAGCCTCCTTTCACTACGGCCAACCAGCCCCACTCCACTTCGCATATCGCCAGGCCGAAAAACTGGCCGCCCGCTGGTGCCGGCATTTCATCTCAGTCTGCGATGCCATGACCAGACAATACGTGCTGGCTGGAATCGCACCCGTCGACAAATTCACCACCATTTACAGCGGTATGGATGTCGAACGATTTCTGAATCCCGCTGTCCCCCCTGCCGATATCCGCACCCAACTCAATCTGTCAGAAAAAGACATCGTCTTTGGCAAAGTTGGTCGACTGTTCAACCTCAAAGGACACAACTACCTGATCGAAGCAGCCGCCACTGTCGCCAGTCGCATTCCCAACGCGAAGTTTCTGCTGGTTGGTGACGGCACCCTCCGACAAATCTACCAGCAGCGAATCCAGCAGCTCGGACTGACAGACCGGTTCCGGTTCACCGGACTCGTTTCTCCCGATCAGGTGCCGGATTTCATCCACGCCATGGATGTGGTCGTGCACACCAGTGACTGGGAAGGACTGCCGCGAGTTGTCCCTCAGGGTCTGCTTGCAGCAAAACCCGTTGTCGCCTTCGACATCGACGGCACTCCGGAAGTCTGCATCGAAGGCGTCACCGGGTGCCTCGTTCCACACCGCAATATCGAGCGGCTTGCCAGCGCCATGATTCAACTGGCACAGGATTCCGCTCTGCGAACCACACTCGGCAACCGCGGTCGCGAGATGTTCACACAGCAGTTTCGCCATGAATACATGACCGCTCGCATTCGCGAAGTCTACCAGAACGTTCTCGACCAGCACCGCTGATGGATCAGGCTGCCACAGTCAATCATTTTTTCGCAGATGCTGCACCCACGCCGGAGGCAAATTGATCCAGATGCTGTCCCGACTGATCCGACTGCGCCGGCAGTGACCGGCCATAATGTCATCAATCTCAACAATTCGGCGCCGTTCCGCACCCAATGTCAGCAGCTTTCGCACCGGACGCACATACATGTACTCAAAGTAACTCAGAACACCGCCCGCCCTCAGCAGCCGAAAATACGCGTCCGCAATCTCCCGCACCAAAGCCGCTGGAAAATTGTTCAGCGGCAGCCCCGAGATGACAAAATCATACGGCGAGTCAGCCACAAACTGCTGAATCGGCATCTGCACAATACGACACTGCGAATGCACCGCAGACCACGCCGGCTCTGCCTCAAACCGATGCTGCAGAATTTGCACAAACTCACCATTTAGTTCCACCAGATCGAACACGTCGCCTGGACGCAGCTGTCGCACAATGCAATCCGTCACCGGGCCAGTCCCCGGCCCGATTTCCAGTACCCTCACCGGTGCTGCACCCGCCGCACGCGAGGCCAGAAAACGAGTCATCGCAGCAGCCAGAAATCGGCTGCTTGGAGCAATCGCACCCGTCGTTTCAAACTGCTCTCGAAACTGACGAAAGAAAGCACCGTATCCAGCAAAAAATCCAGCCATAAATCGCTCTGAAACTGCTCGAATTTCCCCGACACGCAAAAGCCCCGTTGTACCGCACCGGCTGGCCACAGAAAAGCACCACCCCGAGATTCATTCGCATTTCACCAACGCCTGAGCAATACTCCGGATCAGCCCGCCTATTCAACCACTCACCGGAACTCGCCCATGCGCACCCTGCCCCCTTACACACTCCTGCTCCTCATCCTGCTGACAATCACCGGAAACACCACGGCTCAAACTGCTGAACTGCCCGGGAATCGCAGCACATGGAACGGCTTCACCCGCACCGATTTTGAACTCAATGGTCACCCCGTCACCGTGATCATCCCACGACAGCCGGCTGACGGTCGGCCATGGGTCTGGCATGGTGAATTTTTCGGACACCGGCCCATCCCTGACGTCGCTCTTCTGGGACGAGGCTTTCATATCGTCTACACACGCTGCAGTGATCTGTTCGGAGCCCCAGCAGCGGTCAGCCACTGGAATCAGGTCTACCAGACACTGACCAGCAATCACGGCTTCGGACCTCGTCCCGCACTCGTCGGTACCAGTCGCGGAGGCCTCTACTGCTACAACTGGGCCGCGGCCAATCCCACAAAAGTCTCCTGCATCTTCGGTGATGCTCCGGTCTGCGACATCCGCAGTTGGCCCATGGGACGCGGAACAGGCAAACGCAGCGATGCCGAAGTCCGCAAACTGCAGACCGTCTACAACATCACCGACGAAAAAATACTGGCAGACAAAGCCCTCAGCCCCGTCGACCATCTGCAGCCACTGGCAGCAGCATCAATCCCGCTTCTGCACATCAGCGGAGATGCTGACGACATTGTTCCCATTCAGGAAAATACCCTGCTGCTGCAACAGCGCTATCGAGCACTGGGGGGCACCATGGACGTGATCGTCAAACCCGGAATCGCTCATGTGCATGGACTGGATGACAGCACACCGATCATCGAATTCATCGATAAACACGGGCGGCAGGAAAAAAATGCGAGAGGGGGGAGTTGAACCCCCACGCCCGAAGGCACAGGATCCTAAATCCAGCGCGTCTGCCAATTTCGCCACTCTCGCAGTTTCTGCTGCCAAAGACATCCTCGCAGGGCAGGACTGCGTTTTCAATACGACACGGACTGCAAACCGCGAGTTCGCGGGAATCTGAACGAATCCAGCCCGAAAACCCTGAAATCAGCCACCCTCATTCGCTCCCCGCCCGGAATCAGCCGACAGAGCATGCTCGAAGAGCCACCAGCGAGCCCCCGAGACACGCTCACGAAGCCCAAACTGAGCCTTCGCTGTTCGACTAAGAATCGCCGCAATCTCAACCGGATCATCACTGACCTGAAATAACC
This sequence comes from Planctomyces sp., assembly GCA_005791255.1. Classification (GTDB taxonomy): domain Bacteria; phylum Planctomycetota; class Planctomycetia; order Planctomycetales; family Planctomycetaceae; genus SXXK01. Next base: position 6,160 of record SXXK01000421.1, on the reverse strand, counting down.
CCAGATCCGCCGCCGAAATTGTCCCCTCAGACACCATCACATCACGCAGGTACGCCAGCAGCGGATTCCAATACTCCGACCCGGCCAGCACAATCGGAAATTCCTCGATCTTGCGAGTCTGGACCAGAGTCAGAATCTCAAACAGCTCGTCAATCGTTCCAAATCCACCCGGCAGTGCCACAAATCCGTACGAATACTTCGCCAGCATCAGCTTGCGAATGAAGAAGTATCGAAAATCAACGAACACATCCAGCCAGCGATTCGGGTGCTGCTCAAACGGCAGACGAATGTTGCATCCGACACTGCGACCGCCAGCCTCACGCGCCCCCCGATTCGCCGCCTCCATACTCCCCGGACCACCACCCGTCATCACAGTAAATCCCTCTGCCACAATCGCAGCACCAATCCGGCGTGCCAGCTGGTAATAACGATGACCCTCAGGAAACCTGGCCGAACCAAACACCGTGATGCACGGCCCCACAAAGTGCAGATGCCGAAAACCGCGCAGCATCTCTGTGAATGCTCGCACCAACATCACCAGTTCACGCCAGCGTGACTGAGGCCCCTGCAGGAATTTCTGCGGTCGAGTCGTATTCCACGGAACTTCAGCAACAGTCCGTCGATCCGATTGCAAACCATCCTCGTCCATGCTTCGCTCAATTCCTGTCAGCAACGCCCACTGCACTGTCCTGCTGCAGCCACTCTGCCATGCTCTCCGCCAGGCGGCCAGCCAGACTAAGTCCAGCAGTACGGCGAGTCAACAACAGGACTCCGTCTATCAGTGAAACTTCACGAATGACGGTCACCGGACTTCTCAACTGAAGTTCTTCAGACAGCTTCGAAATCTCCACACGCTCCGCCTCGCGATAAAGATGCCTTAGCACTGCAGCACACTGGTCCACGTCGACACCCTGCAATTCCTGCTGTCGCCGATTCGCAAACACGGCCGCAGCAGCCAGACGCTGCGGCATACAAAGCACCGCGACAAGCTTCTCCTGCCATGAAAGATCCGTATCCATATTCCCAAACGCATACGTCCAGACCGCAGGCAAACCCTGTGCCAGTCGGTACTGCACCTCCGCTGAATTCGAATCCGCAACCGATACCACACGATCCCCAAGATTCTCAGACAGCCGTCGCAGAGTCAGCCACTGGATCAATCCCAGTACCGCACCCGCCAGGACAAACGCCGAAAGCCAACTGCCGGTAAATCCCAGCCAAAGAATCATGGTCACCAGCCCCAGTTCCATCGGCCACGCAACCAAAGCCAGACCAGCCAGACCAAGAAAGGAAAACTTCGTCACCTGCCGCTGATGCTGCAGCCACTCCCGCAGCCACCGCCTTGCCTGTTCCTTCTTCATACCAAGCCCCCCCCTAGTCCCGACCGCCATGCTTCCAGCGATAGACAGCCGACAGCCCCTGCCCGGATCGCACACCGGACCACATTGAACGATCCCATAACCCCGCCGTCGGATCACTCCGCTCGCCCGGATAGATCATCGGGATCCCGTCATCCTCCGGCACACTGGTCTCAGAAATCACCCTCATCCCCAGCGCCCGCCGCACCAATTGCATCAGGTGCAGCGTCGCGTACAAGATCACTGTCATCACCAGACCCATCAGCAGCAGAAACGGACCCATATCAAAAATCCGCTCAGCCATCGGCCAGAGACTGTTCCACAGCAGCAGCAACAGCAATGCTGCCAGACTCAGCCACGGTCCATAAGGAATCTCGTCCCGACGTCGCAGTACCAGCGAAAGCAGCGCCACTCCGATCGCCAGAATCGGAGCAGTAAAGAACACCACCAGTACCGGCTGCCAGCCAATCACGCTGCCAATCATCGCCATCAGCACCACGTCACCAAATCCCATCGCCTCACGACGCAGCACACAGCCGCCAATCAATCGCACCAGCCACACAATACCACCGCCCGCGACCAGACCTGCAACACTCACAAAAAAACCATGCAAATGCGGATAACCCGCTGCAAACGGCATCGCATCCCACGAAAACATCAGCCAGCTCAGCGAATCCGGAAGCACCGTCCGCAACGTCGCTGCCACACTCGAATCCTGAAACCACACTGGAACTATCCAGCACTGACCGCTCACTGTATGCACCAGGATCGAAAACAGCATCAGCGGAACTGTACTGCCGTCCGGAATGATCCACAGCTCAACATCTATAAACGTCGCCACTATCAGGCAGCAAACCATCGCCACATGCAGTCCATAACGCACATGCAGCCAAACAACCGCTGATGACTGCGGAAAAACCGCCCAGGGTCCGTCGGCGGTCTGCAAACCAGCCGTCCCAACGCCTCCCCAGAAGTTCACCGGCATCTCACACTGGTACAACACCACAAACAACACCGCCGTCAGCAGCTCCACCAGCGGATAACGCACGGATATCGGCAGCCGACAACTGCGACATCGACCACGCAGAATCAGCCAGCCCAGCAGCGGAACATTGTCATGCCAGCGAATCGCCGATGAACACCGCGGACAACCAGACGAATGACTGTTCAATGACCATAACTGATCCCGCAAACGACGCTTCACCGGGAAACGATGAATGCAGACATTCAGAAAACTGCCTATGCACAAACCCAGCACAAACAAAAAAAATAACACAAACTCGCGAGGCAGGTCCGACATTTCAATGACTCCGGTCCCTGGGCAGCTCGTCAGACAGATGACGAAAGATCCGACGCGCCACCTGATCGGCAGACTCGCCGTCAGAATGCACTGTCAACGTCGCAGTCTGACGATACAACGGTTCCCGTACCGCCAACACCTCAGCAACCTCCACGTGCACCGGACGCCCCGTCAGACTGGGACGGCCGGCAGCCGCATGCTCGCGACTGAGCCGTTTCGTGAGCGTCGCAGCAGAAGCATGCAGCCATACCACAGGTCCGGCTGCACGCAGACGTTCACGGTTCTCCGGCAACAAAACAGCCCCCCCGCCAGTGGCTATCACCGTCTCTGATCCCCGCAGCAGCTCTGCCAGCACTTCCGATTCCAGCCGCCGAAACTCAGCCTCACCCGATGACTCAAAAATCTGACGAACTGTCACCCCGGCCCGCTGCTCGATCGCCCGATCACAATCCACCCACGACCACCCCAGCCGGCCGGCCAGCCGAGGTGCGACGCTGGATTTTCCACAAGCACGATATCCAATCAGACTGATCACCATCAGGACTCACCACCACTTTGGTCCGGACTGACTATCGTTCGCGCTGCCGCATTTGAACGCCGCAAAGTATCAGCCATGTAATCCACTGGAGCCTCATAGCCGGTGAACAACGCAAACTGCAGTGCCGCCTGCCGTATAAACATCTCCACACCGCTGACGACAGGGCAGCCCCGGTTTCGAGCCTCCTTCAGCAGCAGCGTCTGCTCCGGATTGTAAACTGTGTCAAACACCAGAGTGCTGTCTCTGAGCCAGTGCTGTTCAAATGGCGTCTCATCCACGTTCGGATGCATTCCCACTGCAGTGCAGTTCACAAGCACATCACTGGTTTCAGAACCACGATTCTCCCAGGACGTAAACTGACATCCCAGCTCCGCCGCCAGCGACTTGCCACGATCCCGCGATCGGTTCGTTAATGTCACCACAGCACCCTGCTGCAACAATCCATGACCGACAGCTCGAGCAGCCCCGCCAGCACCAAGAATCAGTACCTTCCGAGCCGCCAGATCGGGAATGCTGCCCGCCTTCCGCAAACCCTCCTGGATTGCGGAAATTGCCGCAGGAGCGTCGGTGTTGGTGGCACACCACTGCCCGCCGCGACGAAACAAAGTATTGGCGGCCCCCATCAGGTCCGTAGCCTCATCCATCTGCTCCGCATACTGCAATACGCCCTCCTTGTGAGGTATCGTGACGCTGTAACCGGCCACCTGCAGTCGCTCAAGCTCCTTCAGTGACTCCTGCAGACGGTCCGGCGGTACACGAATCGGCACGTAGACAGCATTCAACCCCAGCTTGCGATAAGCCGCATTGTGAATCAGCGGACTTTTGCTCTGGGCAATCGGATCCCCGATCACCGCAAAAACCGCTGTCCGCTCGCTGATATGGTCAAACCGAAACAGATTCCGCACCTCAGCCCAACTCAACTGCCCCGGAGCCATCTCACGTTCGCGACTGAAACTGGCATAGGTGAACGGCGACCCATAACGGCCACACAAAACTCGACTGATTGTCCCCATCTCGCCCATACAAAAACCAACTGTCGGCACGTCCGCCGCACCCACCATCTCCAGCATCCTCACATTGTCACCAGGCGAATTCGCCATAGTCACAATCTTGATCACATCCGGATCCAGCTTCGCCATTCGCTGGTAGATATCAAACAGCTCCAGCGGAGTCTCATCGAAGTTGTGATAGCTGACGATCCGCTTCGTCTTTCCATAGCGACGAATCGAACCCGCCACATCCACTTCCAGATCCACATACTCGGCACCCCCAATGATCGCCTCCCGCAGAATCGCCAGACGCTGGTCTTCCGTGCCAAACCAGCGCCCTCGATCCGCCTTGCGACGGCAGGTCACAACCACCGGAGTCGGACGATCCTTCAGCAGACGCCCGATGTCCGGACGCTTCCGCATAAAGTCCACCCGCAACTCCACCAGCTCAGCACCCTTTTCTGCCAGGGCCCGGTGCTCTTCCATCATGGACGAATGCCGAGTTCGCCCCAGACTGATACAAATCATCGCTTCTTCCTGACTGTGCGAGTCGCCCTGGAAACAGTCAACTACCCAGCAGACCAGTCCGCTGATCGAGCCCCAGCAGCAAATTCATGTTCTGAATCGCCACACCACTGGCACCCTTCACCAGATTGTCAATCGCCGCCAGAATCACCAGCTGATCCCGATTGAATCGCACAGTAATGTCACAGAAATTCGAGTACGCTACGTCCTTCGTTGACGGAATGTGATCCACCACCCGAACAAATGGCTGCCCCTGATAGTATCGTCGGTAAACCGACAGCAGTTCTGCCTGCGTTCGCGACTGCTGCAGACGCGGATAAATCGTGCAGAAAATACCCCGATCCATCGGCATCAGATGCGGATTGAACGCCACCTGCACCTCACGCCCGCCCACGTCAGTCAGAACCTGCTCAATCTCAGGAGTATGACGATGATTGCCAATGCTGTAGGCCGTCACACTCTCGTTACACTCTGAATAAAGGTTGGACAGCTTGGGAGTCCTGCCGGCACCACTGATGCCACTCTTCGCGTCAATCACAATTCCCGCTGGCTCAATCAATCCCTCCGCAATCAGCGGTGCCAGTGCCAGAATCGAGGTACTTGTGTAACAGCCCGGATTGGCCACCAGCCGAGCCGGCGGAATCAATGCCCCGAAGATCTCAGGCAACCCGTACACCGCCTGCGGCAGACGCCCCGCATCCGAGTGCACATGACCGTACCACTGCTGATACACACCAGGATCACGCAAACGATAGTCCGCACTGAGATCCACCACACGACACCCAGCCTCAAGCAGCTTCGGTACCGCCTCCATACTGGCAGTGTGCGGCAGACAGCAAAAGGCAATGTCACAGCGACGGCCCACGTCCTCCGGTGACAGATTCTCACAATGCAGATCAAACAGACCCGTCAGAGACGGATGAATCGATGCAATCGTCGGACTGTCGGTCTGACGAGTCGTTGCCGCAACAACCCTGGCCGTCGGATGACGCGCCAGTATCCGAAACAACTCCAGCGCCGTATAACCGGTCGCACCCAGAATCGCTATTCGAGCCATATCAGTCGCCGAACCACCGCTGTCAGAAACACGCCCGGAAAACATCCGATTTGGCAGCAAAACGCTGCGCAAACTCGCAGAAGGTCCCAGTATATCGGGCTGCGCGAGACTAAGACAGAGTGCATGCGCGGGATTCTGGCCGACAATCGCACGGAAATTCACACCACCGCTGGCACAAGGCATCAAAACAGACGTTTTTGCCCCGGAAAACCGGCCCACTGCGGCGACGGCTCTATCCCACCTCGCCCCCGTTCCCCCGACACTTCATCAATCGCGCCCCGGTGCATCGTCGGCTCAAATTCGCCCCGCAGCGGCACTGACGCCTCAGCAGCAGAATCCGGCACACGACGACGAGGCGCCGGGGCCAGCCGGCGAAAATCCCGGGACCCCGGC
>SXXK01000420.1 GCA_005791255.1 Planctomyces sp. | reverse complement strand
AGGGCTGATAATTCTGTTTGAACGCCCGGTGCGGATTGGTGATATCGTCACGATTGACGGCGTGACGGGCGCGGTATCCCGCATTCAGATTCGAGCCACGACCATCACCGACTGGGATCGCAAGGAGTTCATCGTACCAAACAAGGAATTTGTCACCGGGAAACTGCTGAACTGGACCCTGTCAGATCGAGTCAATCGGGTACTGATTAATGTGGGAGTCGCTTATGGGACTCGCACGGAAACCGCTCTGACGCTGTTACAGCAGATTGCGGATACGAACCCGCTGGTGCTGAAGGATCCGGCACCGATTGCCAGTTTCGAAGGCTTTGGCGACAGCACCCTGAATCTGGTGCTGCGCTGCTACCTGCCAAATCTCGATCACCGCCTGAAGGCCATTACCGAACTGCATGCGGCAATTCACGACCGATTTGCGGCCGAAGGAATTGCAATTGCATTTCCGCAGCGTGATCTGCACCTGCGAACGCTGCCGCCCGGTGTGGTGCTGAACACGGTTCCGCTGGCAGGTCCTGCCGAGGATTTGACGGCTGCGGCTGACTGAACTGTCGGGCAGTCTTATTTCCGGGGCAGTGACACCGAGTCTTCGGTGACGCCGGCTGCGGTACTGGTTGTCGTGTGGCCCCAGGCAGAAACAGTGGCTGCTCCTGCCAGAGTGGTATGCAGTCGGCCATCCTGTTTGTGCACCGCTGCCGCCGCACCGGTGAACCGCGCCTGCTGGTCAGGCGATTGCTGCAGCGCAGGGGCAGGGAGGCTGAGGTAGCTGATGCCGTCAGTGTCGCTGACCTGCACACCACGGCCATTGGCAAACCACAGTACTTCCGGCGGTGCTGTCTGTTTTTTACGAGGCCAGAGAAAGGCGGAGACATGACCGCCGGCCTGCAGTTCGGCCTGCAGGGCCAGTTGCCTCGTAGTCTGACGCTCCTCTTTTCCGTTTCGCCGAACCATGCCCTGGGCTTCGCCCGGCTCTGACGTAAGCCGCGTCGTGGTGGGCCAGAAGTAAATTTCGAGGTCCACATCGTCCTGCCCGATGAGCACCGCCCGTCCGGAGCCCGGCAGCTCGAGGCGTTCACCGGTCAGCCAGAGTCGCCAGGTTCCCGAGACGGGTGGCGGCAACTGATCGTGCAGCAGGAAACCCACATTTCCCGCGGGCTGCGGGTTCTTCAGAAACGCGATTTCGCGCCGCCAGCCTTCGCGAATTCCACTGACATAGTCGAGATGTCTGCCCGAGGCGAACTGCTGGATTGTCATGACAGAGGGCGGCCCGTTCGTTGGCTGGATGCCGGACCATTCAGGCAGGCTGTGGAACTTTGCCGGGTGCGCTCCAACATAACCGAAGTCATCGGAAAGGACGCGGCCCAGGCCCCAGAGGGTGATACTGCCGGAGTCATTGTCGTAGTGTTCGTGGTTTGGTCCGGCGATCAGTGTCAGACAGGATTCGCGTTCTGTTCCTGCGTGACTCCGCAGCACAACTCCCGTGTTGCGGAACCAGCGGCTGGTGAGTTCCATGGGGATGGGCTGCACGGAATGGGACAGCAGCAGGCTGCGATAGCCACTGAATGTGCCGAAGGGACCGAACAGACCAATGGGCTGTTTCCCATGCTGCTCATACATCCATTGCATCCGCCCGGCAAATTCCGGATCACGCTCGTGCCACAGGCCGGCCATGATGCCAAACATACCTGTGCCTTCACCGTGATAAGTATGACCGATGGCCGGATAACGTCGAAAACCCCCGGTGCGACTGTCCGGGGGAGTGGAGATCTGAGCCAGCCATTCGAAGACTTTTTTCAACTGAGGATCGTGCAGGCTGTCACTGAAGCCATTGTTCCGCGCCATCAGGAAGGCTCCGACCATATGGTCCAGCGAGACCATGGCGTAGTGCGGAGCTTCCAGCCAGCCACCGTCGGGATCCGACCATTCCCGTAACTGTCGCTGCAGCTCCTGCAGGCCGGTCTCAGCCCATTGTCGGGCGGCCGGGTGTGATGGGATCAGGGAGGCGGCAAGAGTGCGGTACAGGGAAACGGTGGTCGTCATATTGGGATTGGCTGAGTAGCCCCGGGCGACTGACCAGTAGTCATCACGACTGACGGCACAGCCGAAAAATGCCAGCTGAGCGAGGATGCGTTTGCGACGAGCCGGAGTGAGGCTGGGTGCCGACAGGACAGCATCGGCCAGGTTCAGCGCGGGCAGCAGCAGAACGCTTTGGCTGTGCGGTGCGACCCCGGGGGCAGGTTTTCCATGCTGCTTCAGCATGGCATCGATGATGACGGCGTTCAGCCATTCTTCGCAGCGCGCGATCAGAGCCGCTTCCAGTTGTAAATCCTGACTGGCAAACCACGCTCGCAATGGTGCTTCGATGTTGTACTTGTCGATGGGCTGCTGCGACGTCCAGCGACGGACCTCAGCCGGGTCCGGGGGCAATGAGGACCGCAGCTGCTGCAGGCTGCCGCGACTCAGAAACAGACGCGGGTAGTTGTCGTGGTCACCCGGCCAGTCCAGCACCCATTGGCGGACCTGATCAAAGGGAAAGTCACCATGTCGGATGACCAGTTGCTGACAATCCGGGGTGATGGACAGGTTGTTTGAGTCCAGCAGTGCCGTGGAACTGAGCTGCGGCGGGCAGGCGACCATCCACGAGCGGCTGCCGGCGCCCAGCGGAAAATACAACGTCAGCTGCTGCTGGCGGCATACTGCTGAGGCCTGTGGAGGCATTTGCAGCGGTGGGGGTGACACGACTGGATCCGCTGGTTGTCGCCAGCGGGAGGGAGTCAGTGCGGCCACCATCAGCATGCGCTCTGCAGTGGTTGAATAAAGGGCAAACCAGTTGCCCTGCCGCTCATTCATCCACCATCGGAGCCACGGCTCCAGCAGGAAGGCCTCGCCGTCAGCCAATGGCCATGTGGCCAGCCGTCCGAGATCACCTTTGCCGAAGCGGTGCAGCAGGTGCGTGGGTTGAAATGTGTCGCCGGTCAGGGGCACCACGAGTTCGCCGCCGGGATCAAGCTGCTGCGATTCTTCGATCAGCACGACAGGTTCTCCCGCGAGCAGTCGGCAGGTGCCGGTCCACTGTCCGTCGCCTTCGAACCGGGCCTCAAAGTGCGCTTCGACGAATACCGGCCCACGGGCCGTGATGCGGCATTTGCAGTCGATGATTTTGCGGACGGTGGTCAGAGTGGCGGGCTGCGTCCAGTGTCCGGAGGGTGTCAGGAATGAGCTCAGGGGGGACTGTTTGCCTGTGGCTGATTTCAGCAGAGTCACGCCGGCAACGGAGTTTTCAAGGATGATGCGGTCGGGCAGTTCGCTGATGCGGGGAGCGGCGGAGTTGGTTGCGGCGGCTGGCAGGGCTGTGCCGGAAGGCACAAGGCGCAGCGTGAGGGACTGGTCGGGTTGCAGTGAGATCTGAAAGGCGACGGTGGGTCCTGGTGGCCTCGTCACGATTTGGTGTGGAATGATGCGATTATCGGGGCCGACCAGCACGTGCTGATCCTGCAGCGACTGCAGCTGAGCCGGGCTGAGAGGAATGGTGATAAGCTCATTGTGCCATGACTGCCCGAGTGGTTCCTGCAGGATACACAGGTCCTCGGCGGCTGCCGTGGCGGTCAGAAAAATGCAGAGCAGTGCGATGAGTTTTGCAGGAAGCTGCAGCATCTGAATCTCCTGGAAAGGAGTCCGTATCATCGGGTGCGACGGGGGCAGATGCAAATCAGCACTGGAGCCGGGATTGCCGCCTGGAGATCAGACGGCGAACAAAATGCAAGAAAATTCCCGGCGGATTTTTCGTTTACTGGTCTCCATACGTTCGCTCGGGGGCGATGCCGGCCGGGAAGCAGGCCGGAACCGTCGGTGAATTGACATGCTTATTCGGAAGCGTTTTTGCGGGGCGGTTTTGTTTTTTCAGCCCCTTTTTTCCCTTTTTCCTTGCCTTTGCCGCCGCCAGCTTTGCCACCACCACCGGTACGAGCGTTCGGAGTGACCGGTTCGGTTGGTTCAGCAGTGAGCGGGCTGCTGCCGCGTACTGCCAGCACCTGCATGCGTTCGGTTTTGTCCCGATAAGTGACCAGTCCGCTGGTGAAGTCGGTGTACCACGCTCGCTCCGGTCGATTCATTTGTGTGGTGCCTGACCAGCAGGGAACCGAATCGGCACCGGTGAAAAAGTCAGGATTCAGCGATGGCTGTGCCAGGCGGTCGTCGCTGATGGAACGCAGTTCGCGGATCGTGGGCAGTCTCCAGTCAGACTGGCCGGCAATGGACAGTTCCCGGCAGTACTCCTGTGCCTGCTCCCACGTCATGGCCTGGGAATTCAGCTGCTGCTGCCAGACCAGTCCGGTGACCTCGTCTGTGACGGTTCCGTCGGTGTGTTTCTGCAGTCGGGGGCCGGCACCCCAGGGTGATGGTCCGCGAACGCAGCGAGTGTGCACAGGATTTTCGCCGCCGGCACCGATGGCTTCCGATTTCGCGTGCGCACCGATGCCCCCGCCGGTATTCACCTGCCAGTACTTTTCCCGGCTGTCCGGGCGAGCGGTTTCCGTCCACCAGTAGCGTGCGGCTGTGGCCGGGAACCAGCGGGTGTTCATGGCCGGGCCGTGCAGTCGATGATCCATGATGCAGAACAGCTCCATGGGGTGCGGCAGGCGCCAGTCGGTATGCCCCCCCAGCTGCAGCTGATCGGCATACTGCTGTGCCGCTTCCAACGTCATTTCGCCGGCATCGGTCTGCTGCCAGGTCAGCCCGGAAATGGTGTCAGTCACAGTACCGTCGCCATTGTCCTGATACTGAGCCGGAGCTGGCATATGCAGGCTGGCGGACAGTCGAGGCAGGATTCTGCTGCCGGCAACGGCTGCCAGTGTGGCCAGCCACAGACGACGTGAATTTTGGAAATGGACAGTCATGAGAATTTCCTGGCGGAGCGGCACGATTGTGTGCAAAAACAAAGTGTTTTTGCCGAACGGTTCCAGTGTGAAACCCCGAACCGCGAGATTGACGTGGCGTCGTTCCGGAGCAATCGGAATTAGCCGCCAGCGGCAATTCATGACCGGAAATCCGGGATCTCGTCGCTGGCGGGGCTAAAAATCCGGATTCCGGCAGCAAGCGACCTGTCTGCGTCCGGGCCAGGCACAGGCGTTTCTTGACACGATACGGCCTGCGAATCACACTGGCGGGGCCTAAAGGAGCATTCATGCACAGAGCGGCACAATCAATTCTGACAATTGGCCTTTTGATCAGCAGCGGACTGCTGTGTGCTGACGAGCCTGCGGCAGCGACCTGGCCGCATTTTCGGGTGACCTGGGTCCAGGATCATTCTTCGGGCCGTCGTGATGTCAATGCCGAAGGCAACTCGCTGAAACTGATGGCATTTGACAGTGCTGACGGCCAGGGCGAACGTGCCGTGCTGGGAACGCCAGGCAGTTATGCTCGACCACTGCTGACTCCGGATGGTCGCCGGATCGTGTATTCCAGCCACGTGGACCACCGGGTCTGGTGGGTGGATTTTGCCGGTGGGAGTGCTCAGAAGCTGGCCCCCGGTTTTGCGCTGGATGTGTGGCAGGATCCGGTCAACAGGGCGACGTGGGTGTATCTGGCGGACTGGGTGGGCAAGCCGGAAAGTTTCCGGCTGCGAAATGTGCGTCGCATTCGACTGGACGATGTTCAGTCTGAGGAGGTGGTGTGGAATGAGACGCAGATCAGTCCGGACAATTTTCAATTGTCGCTGAGCGGGCGTCAGGCGGCCGGCGAATTTCCGTGGCCGTCAGGTGGTGTCGCGGATCTGACCACGGGCAAGTGGATTCGACGGGGGACCGGCTGCTGGGCGTCGATGGCACCGGATGACAGTGGCGTCAGCTGGGTGTTTGATGGTCCGCATCGCAATCTGCAGATGTTTGCCCCGGGTATCGAACGTGGCTGGAGCGTCCCGGTGAATACGGCGCCAGAGTTTGCGGGGCACGAGGTATTTCATCCGCGCTGGTCCAACCATACTCAGTATTTCGCACTGACGGGGCCCTATCGGGTAAACGGTCCGATCAACACGATTTCGGGTGGCGGGCCTGATGTGGAGATCCAGCTGGGGCAATTCAGCTCGGACATGACCAATGTGTCCGCCTGGTACCGTGTCACTCGCAATGACCTCGGCGATTTTTTCCCGGACGCGTGGTTTGAGGGTGGTGAGACATCGGTGATTGACCCTGCCGGATTGAAGTCACTGGCTGCTGCTGTTGCGGCTCGGCCGGTTCAGCAGGTGCGAGTTAAGCTGAAGTGTGCGGAGGCCAGTCGGATCCCGGCAGCTCGCAGTATTCTGCCCTATCGCAGTGCCCTCGTGGTGCATAAGTATGACGTGTTGTCGGTGGAGGACGGTGAGCTGGCGGAGCAGCAGATTCTGGTGGCTCACTGGGGAATCCGGGACGGCACAGCGCAACCGTCGGCTCGCGTGCGTCCCGGTCAGACATTAACGCTGACAGTGGAAAGTTTTGAGGAGCATCGCGAATTGCGTGGAGAGCGGCAGATCATGGACGGGGCGTGGACCGGAATTCCACTGTTTTATATTGTCAGTGGAAAGAAGTAGTGGGGCCGCAGTGGCGGCATGATGGAAGGAACCCGGCTTGGTTTTCAGCTCGCACATTTTTCTGTTTTATTTTCTGCCGCTGACACTGCTGCTGTATTACGCGGTGCCGGTTCGAGGGCGAAACGTCGTGCTGACGCTGGTCAGCTATGTGTTTTATGGCTGGGCCAATCCGCTCTTTGTGCTGCTGATGCTGCTGTCGACGCTGCTGGATTTTGTCTGCGGACTGCTGCTGGTCTCAGGACTGCCGCGAGATCCCGACGGTGGCCTGCCGCTGCTGAATTCGCCTGTGCGTTCGCTGCGGCAAAAGCTGGCACTTTGCTGTTCGCTGGCGGGCAATCTGGGGCTGCTGGGTTTCTTCAAGTACTGGAATTTCGGGGTGGAGGTTCTGCAGGAGACATCAAATCAGCTCGGCTGGTCTTGGTTTGAAACGGGTGAGGTATTGCAGGTGGTGCTGCCGCTGGGCATCAGTTTTTATACGTTTCAGTCGATGAGTTACTGCATTGATGTGTATCGTGGCGAGGCGCGGGCGATACGCAGTGTGTGGGACTTTGCCTGTTTCGTAGCGATGTTTCCGCAGCTTGTGGCCGGTCCGATTCTGCGATTTCATGACGTGTCAGTGCAGCTGCAGCAGCGGGTGCATTCACTGGAGCGGATGACGCGGGGGATTTGCTGTTTCAGTCTGGGGCTGGCGAAGAAGGTGCTGATTGCGGACGGGCTGAGTCTGCCGGTGGATTTTGTCTTTGCCGCCGATGCTCCTTCGATGTCTGCTGCGTGGCTGGGCGCGGTGGCCTGGGCGTTTCAGATCTATTTTGACTTCAGCGGTTACTCCGATATGGCGATGGGGCTGGGCTGGATGCTGGGCTTTGATTTTTGCGCGAATTTTGACAGCCCGTATCGAGCAGCGGGGCTGGCAGACTTCTGGCGTCGCTGGCACATGTCGCTCTCCGGCTGGCTCCGCGATTACCTGTATATTCCTCTGGGCGGCAATCGTCGCGGCGGCTGGCGGACGTCGTGGAATCTGCTGCTGGTGATGCTGCTGGGCGGGCTGTGGCATGGTGCAGCGTGGACGTATATCGTGTGGGGCGGGCTGCATGGGGTGCTGCTGTTGCTGGAACGTCTGCTGCGGGGCAGTCGAAAGTCACAGCAGCCGGATTCCGCAGCATCAGGTGGACTGCGGCGGCTGCTGCTGACTGCGGGGACGTTTGGTCTCGTGTGTCTGACCTGGGTGCCGTTTCGTGCTGATTCGCTGCGGCAGGCGGGGCTGCTGCTGTCGGCCATGCTGGGCTTTGGCCGGCAGGATGGTTCCACGGTGATTGTGGATGCGGTGGTGCGTCAGCCGTGGCATGTTGGGATGCTGTGTGTGGGGGCTGTCATTGTCTGGCTGGCTCCGCAGCAGTCGCGGCAGTTTGTCAGCAGGCTGAGCGGCGGACGAGTGGTGGTGTGTGTGGCACTGCTGTGGCTGTCACTGCTGCAGCTGACGCTGCAGGAGCAGCAGCCGTTTATCTACTTCATGTTCTGAGGTGCAGGCCGGTGAATACAGCGACTGAACAGCAGAGCAGACTGAGCGTTTGGGAGGCCCCGAGGCTGTGCACCTGGCTGGCACTGAGCGGATTTTTTCTGGCTATTGCCGGTGTGCCAGTCCTGCAGCTGATCTGCGACTGGCGTGACGGCGGACCGGCGGGAGTTGGTGTGCCGCAGGTGCTGGGGATTCGCGACGCTCTGGCGATTGTGCCGGAGCTGTATCGCGATTCCGAAGGAACGATTGTTGAGCGGGCACTGCTGGTAAATCAGGAGCTGCAGTCGGGACTGCAGGACTATGAAGCGGGCCTCGGCGAATTCACCTGGCTGCGTCATCCGGCACGTCCACTGCAGCACATGCTGTCGCTGGCCTTTCGGCGGGGATCAGAGCAGGTCCTGGAAGGTCCGGGAGGCTGGCTGTTTTTGATGTCCGAGCTGCAGTCGCTGACGGCCGGCCCGATTCGCGAGTTTGCAGGGCGACGTGATCCCGGCACCGGCCGGGCTGTGGCGGATGTTGTCCGCGATCCGCTGCCGGCGATTGTGCAGTTTCAGCGGTTGCTCCGGCAGCAGGGAGTAACGCTGCTGCTGGTACCGATTCCGGCAAAGGCTGCGGTGCATGTGACCAGCCTGACGGCAGAGGCCGCGGGGGCAGGCGAGCGAGCAGATGAGCGAGTCGTCGAACTGCTGCGGGAACTGGCCGAGCGGGGAGTTTGGGTGGTGGATCTTTTGCCGGAGCTGCAGCGGGCCGGGGATCCGGAAAGTTGGTACTGTCGCTCGGATACTCATCTGAACGGCGACGGGATTGGCAGGCTGGCGGAGGTCCTGGCGGCGGAGCTTGTGGGCAGGGGACTATGTGAGCCGCGTGCCGGTGTCCCGCTGAGTGTGGAATCGCGTGAGGTGGAACTGACCGGCGATCTGGCTCGCATGCTGGACCCGAAGACGGACCGGCGCGAGCTGGTACGGCTGGATTTTGTTACGGATCCGCAGACCGGGGCGGCACCTCCGGGGGCGGCAGCGGCAGCCATTTTTCCTCAGCCGCCGATACTGTTGCTGGGTGACAGCCATGTGCTGGTGTATGACGCGGACGATCTGCATGCCGTGGGTGCAGGTTTACCGCAGCAACTGGCTCGGCATCTGGATACTGCCATTGAGACACTGGGGGTGCGGGGTTCCGGGGGCACGGGGGCGCGTCTGCAGTTGCTGCAGATGCCGGATCGGCTGAGCAGTCTGCGCGTGGTGGTGTGGTGTTTTGCTGCGCGCGAGTTGACGGAGTCTGCGGAGGGCTGGCCGGTTGTGAACGAGACTATTGGCCAAGATGGCCGCTGATGGTTTGTCGGATGGCTTCACGGCACACAGCACAGAAGCCCTCATCCTTGCGCAGGGATCCCATCCAGCAGTCCTGTTCCGATCGGAAAATGCCCTTCCTGACGTATCCCCCGCCTTCGAAGGCACCGACCAGCTGCTTTTGTGAGGCCTCCGGCTGCGGCAGTTCGGGAGTCGGCAGTTCCACATCAGGGGACAGCAGGTGTCGCCACTTGAGCGTTTCCCGATTCAGGTTGCGGGTGATGTTGGCTTCCATCGGTTCCTGGTCTTCCGGATACATCTGATTGTAAGCGACGTTTCCGGTGTATTCATCAGCCAGTCCGGCGAAGGAATGGGCGAACTCGTGCAGGAAGACGAACGGGCTGTTGTTGTGTCCGGTGGTTGAGATGCAGTAGTCGAGACAGACGGCACCTCCGCCGTAGGTTTTGCTGTTGGCCAGCACTACCACGGTGTCACTGGGAACCTGAGCTGCCATGCGGTGAATATTGTGATTCTGTTCGGACAGCAGGTAACGATCGAGGTCAAAAATATTAAAGGTCGCTCCGAGGTTTGTGTTTTTATAGATGCGTTGATGTGGTTCGTCAGTGCCCTGTTCGGGCGACGGTCGGAAGACGCCACGAATACTGATGCGGTCTTTGAAGTCATTGTAAGGTGGCTGATTCATCAGGAAGTCTGCCATCCGCTGCACATCGGCTTTGAAATCGGCGGCCTGTTCGGCTGTATAACCTTCTGAGAGGAAGGTGATGTCAAGGCTGTTTTGTGGCGGGCCGGCGATTTTTAGTTCGTGAATTTCATCCTGCAGCACGGATTCACGACGGATATGCAGATCATCCGGCCTGATGTCTGTTTCAAAAACCTGTTCGTACTGATAGCTGCGGCTGCGTTCTTCGAGCACCAGTCTGACGGGGGCTTTGGGCAGCGGGAATCGCACGACGAATTCGAAAGCCCGGCGGATGTTTTGAGTGGCCGGGGTGGTGGTGGTGTATTCGCTGAAGAGTGTGTCGAGTGATCGCTGGCAGATGAGTCGACCGGTCGCAGCGTCATAGATGCGGGCGCGGGTGCTGCAGAGCTGTCGGGTGGGGAGCAGCAGAGCCGGGTTTTCAGGCCAGCACGGTTCTTCAAAGATTTCCTGCAGGGCGATTGTGTGTTCGGTGGCATGACCAGAAACGACAAATTCCAGTCGCAGGGCCCGATCTTCAAACCAGTCGGCGAAGCTGGGTGAGGCAGAATCTGGCTGCTGAGCCGGCAGGGACCGGGCAAGTGTGATGAACGTCAGCAGCAGAAGCGGCAGTGCCGTGCGCATGGAGAGTGATCCGGAAAAAGTGCCACTGCGGGGTGCAGCGGTGTTTTTAACACGAGCGTTGGCTGGAAACGCCGAGCCGCGGATTCTGCAGTGCGCTGAGTCGGCTGGCAAGGGACCGGGCTGGTGGGGCTGTGGATTTTAGCGGCTGGTTCAGCTCACGCGACGCTGCGAGGGCAGGTGGTGTGCCACGGATGTTTTTTTGCCACGGATGAACACGGATTATCACGGATAATCGCAAGGGGCGTTTTGAACCACGAATGGACACGAATGGTCACGAATTGCTGTAGCTCGGGCTTTCCAGCCCGAGATCTGTCCTGCCGCGGCTGTGCGAACCGGGGGCTCTGCAGGCTGTCTGGCTCACGCGAAGCCGCGAAGGGAAACGCACAAGTTCGGTTTTCGGTTTTCGGTGTTCGGTCAGGCGAGCCGCGGACGGGAGTCCGCGGGTGCATGTCCTGGTTGATGGACTCACGTGAAGATGCGAAGACGCGAGTGCAGGTGGCGTGCCACGGACGTTTTTTCGCCACGGATGAACACGGATTGACACGGATAATCGCAAGGGGCTGTTGGGGGGCGTTTTGAACCACGAATGGACACGAATTGCTGTAGCTCGGGCTTTCCAGCCCGAGATCTGTACTTGCTGGATCTCTTGTCAGTTTCTTCAACACAGAGGCACAGAGGTTATACGGATTGGGGGCGCCTCGCAGGCGTGGATCGCCGTCGAGAATACCTGACGTGTCGCACCGCAGTGGTTGAACCCTGGGCGGGCGAGGCTCCTGCCGAGCCGTCGCTTGCTGCGTCCGGCAACGCGGGTCGATGTGGGCTTTTGGTGTTTGACGGATGGCCGGTGCAGCAAACTCGCATGACCGCGCTGGTGCTCTCTTCCTCTGTCCTGAAAAAGTGTTGGAACCTGTTCTAATCCAGCGTTTTTCCGATGGCGTCAATTGATTTTCCCTGGTGCGATGGCCGGAGCTGGCTGTTCACCGTAGAATGCTCACACGGAGGGTCTGTGAATGGCAATCAGCACGTTTGACATGTTTCGCGTGGGAATTGGTCCTTCCAGCTCACATACAGTCGGACCGATGCGGGCGGCCGGGATGTTTGTCAGGTCGCTGCGGGAGCTGTCGCTGCTGACGAATGTGGTGCGGATCGCAGTGCGGCTGTATGGATCACTGGGGGCCACCGGACGAGGACACGGTTCTGATCGTGCCGTGATTGCCGGACTCAGTGGTGAACTCCCCGAAGAGACGACTCCTGAGGCGATTGACTGCCTGCAGCAGGGACTGGAGGCAGGTGAAGACCTGCGAATCCTGGGCAGTCATCGGATTGTGTTTCGTCCAGTAACTGATCTGTTGTTTTTGAACGAATCGCTGCCGTATCACCCGAACGGTATGCAGATTGCTGCGCATGACGTGACAGGGCAGTGTTTGTACGAGCGGACTTATTATTCGGTGGGTGGCGGTTTCGTTGTGGATGAGACTGCTGCGGGTGGCAATCGGATTGTGCAGGACCGTACGGAGCTGTCGCATCCGTTTTCGTCGGCGAACGAATTGTTGCGGCATTGCGACGCAGCGGGGTTATCGATCAGCAGTCTGATGCTGCGTAACGAGCTGGCGTGGCGGGGTGAGTCTGAGGTGCGAGCGGGTTTGCTGCATTTGTGGTCGGTGATGCGGCAGTGTGTGGAGCGAGGCTGTCGCAACGAGGGTATTCTGCCTGGGGGGCTGAAGGTTCGTCGGCGTGCCCCGCAGCTGTATCGGAAACTGCATGCCGAGAAGGCTGCGGCCGATGCTTTTGCCAGCATGGAGTGGGTGAATTTGTGGGCGATTGCGGTGAACGAGGAGAACGCAGCTGGCGGCAAGGTCGTGACGGCTCCGACGAACGGTGCAGCCGGAATTATTCCGGCGGTGCTGCACTATTATCATCATTTCTGTGCGGGTGCTGATGACGACGGCACGGTTCGATTTCTGCTGACTGCCGGTGCTGTTGGCATGCT
>SXXK01000419.1 GCA_005791255.1 Planctomyces sp. | reverse complement strand
CCATGAAGTCTTCCCGTTCAATCCACAGTTCGCGGCTGAACGGTACAACTCGGGATCCGGCCGCAGCGTCCTCGGGGTTATTCACCGCCGGCAGTTCTTCGCTTTGACCCTCAGGATAATTCGTGATTACGACCTTCACCGGATCCAGCACTGCCATCCGGCGTTCAGCCCGTCGGTTGAGATCTTCGCGGATGTGATTTTCGAGGACTCCCATGTCCATCGTGGCATTGTGCTTGGTGACTCCGACGTAAGCACAGAACGCGCGGATGGCTTCCGGAGTATATCCGCGGCGGCGCAGGCCCCGCAGAGTGGGGATTCGCGGATCATCCCAGCCGGTGACATAGCCACCCTTTACCAGTTCCAGCAGCCGCCGCTTGCTCATCATGGTGTAAGTGAGATTGAGCCGGTTGAATTCGATCTGCTGCGGGTGATGAATTCCAATCGCCTGACAGTACCAGTCGTACAGGGGACGGTGATTCTCGAATTCCAGGGTGCAGATGGAATGCGTGATTCGTTCGATGGAGTCGGACTGACCATGAGCGTAATCGTAGGTTGGGTAGATGCACCAGGTACTGCCGGTGCGATGGTGTTCCGCATGGCGAATGCGGTACATGATCGGATCCCGCAGCAGCAGGTGGGGATGGGCCATGTCGATTTTGGCTCGCAGCACATGGGCCCCGTCAGCGAATTCGCCGGCACGCATGCGGCGAAACAGATCGAGATTTTCTGCAACGCTGCGATCACGGTACGGACTGGCAATTCCGGGGATGATCGGAGTCCCGCGACCGGCACGAATCTCTTCCAGCGGCAGGCTGCAGACGTAGGCCTGCCCGTTCCGAATGAGCTGCTCGGCCCACTGGTACAGCTGTTCAAAATAGTCCGATGCGTAATACAGCCGATCGTCCCAGTCAAACCCCAGCCAGCGTACGTCTTCCATGATCGATTCGACGTACTCCGTGTCCTCTTTCTCAGGATTTGTGTCGTCAAATCGAAGATTGCACTGTCCGCCATACTGAGCTGCGATACCGAAGTTGAGGCAGATGCTTTTGGCATGACCGATGTGGAGGTAGCCATTGGGTTCCGGGGGAAATCGGGTCTGCACGCGGCCGTCCCATTTGCCTGTGCGCAGATCTTCCTCCACGATCTGTCGTACAAAGTCCCGATGCGTATCCGCTGAATCGTTCATATCGCGTTACCTGACTGCCAATGTGAGATTTATAACCGGTTTGCGGCCGGTCGCGAGAGCCGCGAACCGGCCTGCAAAGTCCCGCCCGGATCAGGGCAGGTCGGTAGCACCCATGAGGAATCGGTCAACTTCGCGAGCTGCTCCGCGTCCTTCGTTGATGGCCCAGACAACCAGGCTTTGCCCGCGCCGGCAGTCGCCGGCGACAAACACCTTCTCATTGCTGGTGCGATATTTCTCATGCTCGCCTTCGTACCAGCTCATACCACCGCGTGCTTCGCGGATTTTCACACCCAGCTGATCAGCCACCGGGTGTTCAGGTCCGAGGAATCCGAGTGCCAGAAACACGAGGTCGGCAGGGTATTCTCGCTCTGTACCCGGAATCGGAACGAACGGAGGACCGCCTTCAGTCATCGTCTGCCAGTCCACATCGATGGTTTTCACCGCCTTGACATGGCCGTGACCGTCATCGACGAACTCGACAGTCTGCACGCAGAATTCGCGAGGATCCTCGCCGAATTTTGCCGCGGCCTCTTCATGCCCGTAATCCACCCGGAAGACCCGCGGCCACTGCGGCCAGGGATTGTTCGACGATCGCTGCGCAGGGGGCTGTTCCACGATTTCAAAATTGACCAGCGAACGGCAGCCATGACGCATGGACGTACCCAGGCAGTCGTTGCCCGTGTCCCCACCGCCAATGACCACGACATGCTTGTCTTTGGCGCTGATGTGACGGCCGTCACGGAGGCTGCTGTCAAGCAGGCTGCGAGTATTCGGGCGGAGGAAGTCCATCGCGAAATGCACACCCTGCAACTGCCGACCCGGAACCGGCAGATCACGCGGACGGGTCGAACCGGTCGCCAGCACGACCGCATCAAAGTCCTCCAGCAACTGACTGCCGGGTACATCAGTACCGACAGACATGCCGGTGAAAAAGGTAATGCCTTCCTGCTCCATAATTCGCACGCGGCGGTCCACCACCTGCTTCTTGTCGAGCTTCATATTTGGAATGCCGTACATCAGCAGTCCGCCCACGCGATCATCACGCTCGTAAACCGTGACGAAGTGGCCGGCTTTGTTGAGCTGAGCCGCTGCGGCGAGACCAGCCGGGCCGGATCCGACAACCGCGACCTTCTTACCGGTTCGCTGCTGCGGAGGCTCGGGGACCACCCAGCCCATCTCAAAGCCATGATCGATGATTGCACATTCGATTGTTTTAATGGCTACCGGAGGATCTGTGACGCCAAGGCAGCACGAGCCTTCGCAGGGCGCCGGGCAGACCCGCCCGGTGAATTCCGGAAAATTATTGGTGCGGTGCAGTCGATCCAGAGCATCGCGCCAGCGACCCTGATAGACCAAATCGTTCCATTCCGGAATCAGGTTGTTGATCGGGCAGCCCGAGGCCATGTTGGCCATCATGTCACCGGTATGGCAGAACGGTACGCCACAGTCCATGCACCGGGCGCCCTGAATCTTCAGGTCCACCTCCGGAAGATGCTCGTGAAACTCCTTCCAGTCCAGAATCCGCAGCATTGGCTCACGGTCCGCCGGCACCTTGCGTGAAAACTCTTTGAAGCCCGTTGGCTTGCCCATCTCTCAACCGTCTCCGCTCGGAGCTGTGCTCCGAAAATGTCCTGTCTGCAAAACTGATACGTTCAGAGGCCGCACCGAGCAGTGTGGACGGAGCGACCGTGACGAATCATAAATGCAAACGGCGGTCACAATGAAGCATTCCCGGCAACTGGGAATGAAATCGAGGGATTTTCATGAATCAGAAAGCTGGCTGTTCCCGTAAACCGCCTGTTTTCCAGTCGCGTTTGCCGGAAAATTCGACACGCCTTGAATTCCAGGCACCGGCTGACGGATAATTCGCGTTCGTCCGTCCGTTTCCCAGTCGCTTCCCCCCACATTTCACAGCAACGAACCGCGCATGTCACTGCCACCCGGAAAGTCGCTGCAGCCCTGGTTCCAGACTGTCGGTGATGTCGGTCCCGTCATCAACTGGTCCACACTGTTTGAAAAGGACCAGCCAGTGGAAATTGATATCGGCTCGGGGCGCGGCTTGTTTCTGCTGACAGCCGCCCAGCAGCACCCCGACCGCAATTTTGCCGGTCTGGAGATTGATTTTACCGAGGGACGACGGGCCGCCGAACGACTGGTGAAACGCAGTCTGCCGAATGCCCGTGTGATCGGTGGCGATGCCAACCGCATGCTGGCGGAAATGATCCCTCCGGCCAGCGTTGATTCAGCCCATGTCTACTTCCCCGACCCGTGGTGGAAGACGCGACATCATAAACGCCGCATCTTTAACCCGGCGTTCACGCAGTTGCTGGCTCGAGTCGTGAAGCCCGGCGGCTTTGTGCACCACTGGACCGACGTCGCCGATTACTTCCAGATGGTCCGCGGTCTCATGGACCCGCATCCGGAATTCGTGACCTGCACTCCGCCTGAAGAACGAGATGCCAGCAACGACATGGACTACCAGACCAGTTTCGAACGGAAAAAGCGGAAGCTGGGATTTCCTATTTACCGAGCCCTCTGGCAGCGACGCTGACAGTTGCCGGTTGTGGCAGACACAGCAGGGCCTCCGCCATCAGTGCCGCAATCATCAGCAGCAGAAACGCACGCCAGACTTCTGCCGCCAGAGAATCGGCACTGCCGGCTGAATCACGAATGACTGTGAAATTCAGTCCGCTCAGAGTCTGCTGCAGTTCTTCCTCACGCAGTCGCTCCACAGCATCTTCCTGCAGCGGCCGATTCAGTGCCAGCAGGCGGTCCTGCAATTGCCAGACACCGGGCACTAATGGACGATTGACCGAAAGCACCGGCGCAGCATCCGGATCCAATGCGACCCAGTCGGCGGCTGCCGCCGGCTCGGAGTTCCCACAATTGTACTGGCGAGCATTTCCCTGGCCCTGCAGTCCTGCAGCCAGAGCCCGCTGCACCAGCACATAAAACACGATTCCGTTGCTGGCAAACCCCGAATGCTGAGGCCCCGGCAGCGTGGCACAGAACCAGACGCTGCCGGAATCCACCTGTGCCCGGACCAGCAGCGGCATTCCGTTTCCCAAACCCGCCAGCTCTGCGGCAGGCTCACCCGCGATCCCGCGGGCCTGAAACACCGGGATCTGACCCACTGGCAGGGGAGCACCGCTGCGAGTATTTGCGAGCAGGCCGGAGTCCGTTCGCCAGCCACTGATCGCGAATCGCTCACCCTGCTCAGGGGCTGTCCAGCCGGACCAGCTGAGACCAAACGCGGCGGCTGTTGAAGGCGTTGGCGGCGGAAAGCAGATCAGCGCTCCGCCCCGTTTCACCCAGGCCTGCAGTTGCTGCAGGATTTCGCCTGCCGGCAATTCAGCCTGCCACAGAATGAGCGCCGTGGTCTGCAGGTCAATCGTTTCCGCAGCCGAGACCGGTACAACCGCAGCCTCAGCCGCAACACCCCGCTCTGATGGAACGGCAGCGGCCAGCCGCAACAGCCGAGCTGAAGATTCATCATCCGACACGATCACAGTTTTCTGAACAGGCGGTTCCGCGTAGACGAAATTCCACACATTGTCCTGAGGATTACCGTCCCGTGGCAGCTCCAGCCGACCCCAGCCGCGAATCGCCTCGCGATCCACGGGAATGGCATGGCCGCTTAGTGCTGCTGAACCTGCTGTCACCTCCACTTCAAACGTGGAACGGGCTCCGTTGATCACCAGTGACAGCGGAATTCTGCGAGCCTGCTGCGAGATCACTCCGGATGTCTGCTGCACATCAATGTCCATCAGCAATTCGGCTCCGGCTTCCGTTTCACGACGCTGCACCTGACTGACCTGCACCGCGAAGTTCTCTGGGCCGTCGTCTCCATACAGCAGCAGATACATTCGCAGACCCTGCCGCCGGGACAATTGCTGACGCACATCATTCCAGCGACCACTGGTTGGCTGCCAGCCACTGCGCTGCAGATCCGAGCAGATCCAGACGTCCGTACGACCGGCTTCACTGGTGGCGATGAATTCGGCCGCTGCCTGCACGATCGACGACAGATCCGCAGCCGTTGCCGTCGGTGAAGTTTCTGCCAGTTCCGCCAGCGAAGTTGCATCCGTCAGATTCACACGACGACCAGTCGCTGTGTCAAACAGCACTGTGCGTGATTTGCTGCCGAGATCACGGAACAGACCTGAGACCTTCTGCAGCGCTGTCTCACGGCGGGACAGGCCGCTTTGAGGATCCTGCAGCTCCATGCTGGCAGACCTGTCCAGGATGATGACGGTCAGTTCCGGAGGTCCACCGCCGGCCAATCCCAGCCAGCCACCGGACATCGGTCGGCTGAGCGCCAGCAGCAGCCCCGCGATGGCCAGCATGCGAGCGATCAGGATCAGGACATAGCGGAGCCGTGCCATGCCACGAACCATCCGCTTCGCCTGCAGCAGAAACATCGTCGCCGCCCACTGCACCGTTTTGTGTCGATTCTGATTGATCAGATGGATCACAATCGGCAGCAGAGTTAATGGGATTGCATAAAGAATCCAGGACTGCAGAAACGTCATGAATCAGACACCCATGGCAAGTGCTGGCAAATGGCCTGACACAAGTCGATCAGAATATCGGGGTGTGCCGGGGAAGTACAGCGTTTTGCGGCTGGAAGGTGATCGGGCGGCCGATTGAAACTGCAACCGATCGCCCCAGTCAGGCCTGTACCGAAACTTCTTCAAGGAGTGGCTCAACCGACCGCCGATTGCTGTCCCGAACCACGCTGCCCTCAACGCTCGGAAGTCGCACCGACACCACAGTCCCCTGTCCGGGCTCACTGGCGATGGTGATTTGGCCATGGTGAGCCCTGATGATGCTTTGCGCGATCGACAGTCCTAGGCCGGCACCGGCACTGCTGCGAGACCCGTCCGCTCGGAAAAACCGATCAAAGACGCGAGGCAGGTCCCCTGCTGAAATTCCAATCCCGTCGTCCGACACCTCCAGCACGGTTTGATTGCCTTCGGGGCGACACGAAACCACGATCTGCCCGCCTGGTCTGGAATACTTGATCGCATTCTCAATCAGATTGGAGCACACCATACCCAGACGGAATTCGTCCCCCGGCACCTCACCGCATGGTACTGATGAGAGTTTCAGCTGGAGCCCCCGCTGTTCGGCCAGCACCTGCAGGTGTTCAACGGTGTCCTGCAGAATCGCGGTCAGCGAGACAGGTCGCAGTGCCCGGTTGACCGCCCCGGCATCCGAACGAGACAAATCCAGCAGCTGGTCAGCAAGACGTCCCAGTCGCGTTGCTTCGTCCACAATGATCTGCAGCGCCTGCTGGTATTCCTGAGACGTCCTGACGCGCAGCAGAGCCAGATCCGCTTCCGCTCGCAGTGCGGCCAGCGGCGTTCTGATTTCGTGCGAGGCATCGGCAGTGAAACGACGGATTTCGTGGACGGCGGTTTCCAGTCGAGCCAGCAGCAGATTCAGCGTTTCTGCCAGTCTTCCAATTTCATCGTGCGGATTTTCAACGTGGATTCGCTGGTCAAGGCTGTCGATGGAAAGTGCGCGGGCCGCCCGGGCAAGTTCGCGGACCGGGCGCAGGACGCGACCGGCCAGCCAGTAGCCACAGATCAGCGAGCAGGCCAGTGAGACGGGCAGGATCATGGCGACCGTGGATTCCAGCGTCACCAGTTCACGGTTGAATGGTTCCGTGGAAGTTGCAGCTGTCACCAGCAGCGGGCCAAACGAGGATGAC
The DNA here is from genome assembly GCA_005791255.1 of Planctomyces sp. Taxonomy (GTDB): domain Bacteria; phylum Planctomycetota; class Planctomycetia; order Planctomycetales; family Planctomycetaceae; genus SXXK01. Next base: position 5,854 of record SXXK01000419.1, on the reverse strand, counting down.
CGGACCCAGCCGGAAACCAGCATTTCGCGGCCATCGCCGAGCACACATTTGCGCAGTCGAATCTGCTGGTCAACTACCTGGGCCTGCAGTTCCTCCGGACGAACGCTCCGCAGCCCGGCACTGCGAAAAACCGGTCTGCCGTCAGTGGAAAAAATGGCAAATTCGTAAATGTTGTGGTAGAAAAACCGCGCCTCAGCGGCCCGGCAAAATGCGGCTTCATCACCATCAATTTCAAGCTCTACGGAAATCTCTCTGAGTTCTTCCGAAAGTGCGTTGTGGGCGCGAGTCAGCAGCAGGTGACGGGCTGACAGCACCATCGCGGCGCCGGTCAGCAGCAAAACTGCTGAAACGGTCATGCCGATCCAGACGGTCAGTCGCCAGCGAATCGACAGTCGCTTCACGCCTCGCTCCCAATCCGGTAACCCCGGCCTCGCACCGTGTGCAGTACCGGCGGCAGGCCCTCAAGATGCAGTTTCTTTCTCAGCTGATTCACCTGCACCTCGATCACGTTGGTCCACGTGGCCGAACTTTCCTTCCAGACATGTTCGGCAATCATCTGACGCGACACCGTTTCACCCGGATGCTTCATCAGGTAGGCCAGCAGTTCAAACTGCCGCTGCGGCAGATCGAGCTGCACCGTACCGCGCCTGACGGTCCTTGCCAGCAGGTCCAGCGTCATGTCTTCCACAGTCAGGTTTGTCGCCAGTTGTCGCATATCGCGACGCAGCAGCGCCCGCACGCGAGCCAGCAACTCATTCAGGGCAAACGGCTTGACCATGTAGGCGTCGGCACCGGTCTCGAGTCCGACGATTCGATCGTCGACGGAATCCCGCGCGGTCAACATCAGCACAAGTGTGCTGTTGCCCTCGGCACGCAGACTGCGGAGCCATTCAAGGCCACTGCCGTCCGGAAGCATCACATCGAGAATCATCAGGTCAACGCCGGTGCGCAGGGACGCAGTCGCTTCCGCCAGAGTACCAGCCGCCAGCGACTGGAAACCAGCTTCAGACAACGCCTGAGCGACACTGCGGAGCAGGTTCGGTTGATCCTCAACAACCAGAACTTTTGACATCTGTCAGGTGCCTTCTCCGTGGAACCAGCGGAGAGCTCGGACAACGCAGGCAATTCCGCAGTGTAAGTGGTCACCTCGAGGCCCGGAGATGGAACCCGGCCAGATAAGGCGGAATTCATCCGTCAGGAGGCCGGAAATGTGTCCAAATCAGGCAGATCCGCAGCAAAACCGTTCAATTCGCTGCAGTCTTCCCGATCAGTCGGCGGACAGCCCAGGAGGCTGCAGCCATGGCAAAGGATGCCGTAATAAATGATGCTGTCCCATAGATTCTGCGCCGCTTCTCACAGGCATGCGGTGAATCCTCGCGGTGTGGACAGATACACTGAAAGCCACTCTCCCGGTCCCAGTCCGGAACCTCCGGTTCCCGCACCTCCTCCTCAGAATACACCACCGGAATACCGGCCGGTCCGGAACTGCCAATTCCGCGTCGAGACAACTCCTTCCGCAGCACTCGTGCCAGCGGATCCACCTTCGTCTCTGTCAGGTCGGCAATCCGCACCTGAGTAGGGTCCAGGCGCGCGCCGGCGCCAGTGACACTGATCACCGGAATCCCCCGCCTCAGGCAAGTTTCCAGCAGCAGGACCTTGGATGTCACATTGTCAATCGCATCAATAACCAGATCGGGCTGGGGAGTGAGCAGCAGGTCTGAGGTTGTCAGGTCATAAAATGCCTGCACCGGGTCCACCCACGCCTCCGGATGAATTGCTCGCACACGCTCGGCCAGCAGGGCCGCCTTCGACTGCCCGACAGTACCCGGCAGTGCCTGCAGCTGTCGATTGATATTCGTCAAACAAACGTCATCGAAATCCACCAGAGTCAGACGGCCAACGGCGGAACGCGCCAGTGATTCGACCGCGTAACTGCCCACTCCACCCAGCCCGAATACCGCCACGTGAGAACCGAGCAGTCGATGCACTCCGTCGTCTCCCACCAGTCGCACCAAACGATCCCAGCGACGATGAATCCTCTCGGGCGGCGGAGGCAATTCGTGAACCTGCGGGCGCACCAGTTGCGTCACGTGCTCCCACGCCCGCACTCGGGTCTGACGAGGCAGACCTGCAGCCAGTTCCGGCGATGCCGTACCGTAGCCGCTCGCTGCAGGCGGATCTCCGCTTTGACACGACCCGGGCACATGGACCCCTTCGGGATGCTCGCACCCCACCGCATGCTGACATTCGTCGGCGTTCGCAGCGTTCGTCCCGTGACAGCAGTCCGAGTCCGTCATGACAGCCCCAGCACATCCGCCATCGAGTACAGACCGGCCGGGCGTGAGACGACATATTTGGCGGCGGCCAGCGCCCCATACGCGTAACTGTCACGGGTATGGCCACGAACCGTCAGGTCGATCGTCTCTCCCAGCATCCCAAACACAATCGTGTGCTCACCGACGTTGTCGCCGGTTCGAACTGCGTGATACCCGATTTCTCCCAGCGGACGTTTTCCCGTCCGACCCTCCCGACCGTGGACATGCTGCTCCTGCCCCATCTGCTCAGCCACAATGCGACCGAACTGCAGAGCTGTGCCACTGGGAGCGTCCTCCTTGTAGCGATGATGCCGCTCAATAATCTCCACATCCACACCGTCCGCATTGTTCCGCAGCACCTTTGCGGCTTCAGCGACAAGTTTCATGACGAGATTCACCGCCATGCTCATGCTGGGAGCCATCACGATGGGCGTTGTCTGAGCAGCCTCGAGCACCGCCTGACGCTGCTCACCCGTCAGCCCTGTCGTTGCCACCACCAGCGGAATCCGCCGCGATTCACACAACTGCAGGACAGAGTGCAGGCCCTCAGGAGTCGAAAAGTCGATGATCGCATCCACCGCATGTTCCAGGGAACTGCAGAGCGGAACATTGGCTCGGCCGGCCCCCGCCAGTTCCCCCGCATCCTGACCCAGAAATGGGCACGCAGAATGCTCCAGTGCTGCAGTCAGGCTGAGTTCCTGATCCTGCATCGTCAACGCGACAACCCGACGACCCATCCGGCCACCAGCACCATTTACACCAATCTTCAGGGACATCAGGGGCTCCGGGGGGACGTCAGAATTCGGGTGTCGGGTGTCGGGTGTCGGGTGTCGGGTGTCGGGTGTCGGGTGTCGGGTGCGGCTTCGACCGGTCGCCGATAACTGCTGTTCAGCGGTTTTCAATGGCTGTATAGTCACGGATCGTGGCGCCCGTGTAGACCTGGCGAGGCCGGTAGATGCGGGCCGAGTCATCGTCACGCTGCTCACGCCAGTGAGACAACCAGCCAGGCAGGCGCCCCAGCGCAAACATCACAGTGAACATGTTCGTCGGGATACCCATCGCGCGATACAGAATGCCGCTGTAGAAGTCCACGTTGGGATACAGTTTGCGACTGACAAAGTAGTCGTCTTCCAGGGCCACCTTTTCGAGATTGCGAGCAATTTCGAGGAGCGGATCGTTGATGCCCAGTTCGTTCAGCACCTGTTCCGCCATCTTCCGCAGAATCGTTGCCCGCGGGTCGAAATTTTTGTACACGCGATGGCCAAAGCCCATCAGCCGGAAGTCGCTGGTTTTATCCTTTGCCAGCATCACATACTTCTTGTAATCACCGCCGTCCCGGTGAATCATTTCCAGCATTTCCAGCACCGCCTGGTTCGCACCGCCATGCAGCGGGCCCCACAGTGCACAGATTCCGGCTGAAATCGAAGCAAAGATGTTTGCTTTGCTGCTGGCCACAATGCGCACCGTGGATGTGCTGCAGTTCTGCTCGTGATCCGCATGCAGAATCAACAGCATATTCAGCGCTTTCACAAGCACCGGACTCACATGATAGTCCTCGGCCGGAACCGCGAACATCATGTGCAGGAAGTTGGCACAGTAGGACAGATCGTTCTTGGGGTAAATCGTCGGCTGCCCGATCGACTTCTTGTATGCATAGGCGGCAATTGTGCGAACCTTGGCCAGCAGGCGCACAATGTTCACATCGGAGTGGTCATCTTCTGTGCCGGGATAGTACGTCGACAGCGACGCCACCATCGCCGAAAGAATGGCCATCGGATGAGCACCCGGGGGAAATCCTTCGAAGAACTTCTTCATGTCTTCATGGATCATGCTGTGATACGTCAGCTGAGCGCGGAACCCGTTCAACTGCTCGCCAGTCGGCAGCTCACCGTACAGCAGCAGCCATGCCGTTTCGACAAAATCTGATCGCTCCGCCAGTTGCTCAATCGGGTACCCGCGATATCGCAGAATTCCCTTGTCACCGTCAATAAAGGTGATACCACTGCGACAGGCCCCCGTGCTGTTGAAGCCAGGGTCCATCGTGATTGCGCCCGATTGTCCCAGCAGCTTCGTAATGTCAATCGCCGTTTCATCTTCCGTCCCGCGGATCACCGGCAAGTCGTACGATTTTCCGTCCAGTGTTAAGCTGGCAGTTGTCATGTGTTCAGTGTTCCTGGCAGGGAGTGATCATAGGGGCGAGCGAGCTGTGGCAGGAGTATAGGCGCAGGGCCTGCGTCGTCGAGAACGCCGCAAACCGAACCGTGGGAACCTGCCGGACAGCCATATCTTTTTTCGACCTTCCTACGGTATCACCGGCGCAGGTAAAAACAACCGAACCGCGGCAGATGCTCAATTCCGAAACTGAGAAGCACAGAGCTGAAGCGTCCTTTTCGGGGGATTTTGCGCAGTTGTTCAGGTCGTACTACCGACCGACTGCCCGCAAGGCTCTGACTGCTTCAACCGACAGTGCCACTCGGAAGCCGGCATCCCACCTGGTTGAGTCGGCCGCGTAACCATCGCGAGATCCTGAGCGGGCCTCGGCCCACGAGAAGGATTTTTCGCCGCCTCGCACAACGCGTCGTCCTTCGATCCCGACGTCGCAGCGAGGATCGATTGCTGCTGCGCCTGTGGTATTGCTGTACCAGTCCTGTCGCCACCCGTCACGCACCCACTCAAAGACATTTCCGTGCATGTCAAACAGGCCGAAGGCGTTCGGCTGTTTTTGAGCCACGGGTTTGGTCTGATGGCCGTTCTCGACCTCAATCCATGCGGCCGCGGCCAGTCCCGCGGGATCATCACCGGTATGGAACTGCGAGGTTGTCCCGGCTCGGCAGGCAAATTCCCACTCAGCTTCAGTCGGCAGGCGATATCCTCCGACGCCGGTTTGAGTCACGAAGTCCGGAGTGAATCTGTAGGCCCATTCCAGTCCTTCGCCCTGGCTGAGCTGATTGCAGAATTCCACGCAGTTGATCCAGGTGACGGTTTCGACGGGTGCCTGCAGACGATCCCCGGGGCCCTCTGTCAGACTCGCCGGATTCACACCGGTTACTCGGCGGAAGCTCTCCTGAGTGACTTCGGTGGTGCCGAGGTAAAACGGGCGTGTGAGCGTTACCTGATGCTGCGGCATTTCAGAATCCGCGCGATCTTTGCGAGCCGGGTCAAGTTCCGTGTAGAGGAATGGTTTGGCAGCCGCCACCTGCTCGGCTGTGCTGCCCATCAGAAATCGGCCGGGTGGAATCAGCCGGAACTTCATCCCGATCGAATTCGTATATTCGGTCGGCACCTGCAGGTGTTCGGCCCACGCGTTCTGGTACTGCCTGGCGGCATCTGCGTCGAACGGGGCCACAGCTGGTACCGCTGCTCCCTCTGCCGTTTTGGCCTGATTGCGTGCGGGCAAACGGAAGACCGACACTGCGGTATCCGGCAGGGGGCCGGCCGGCCGCGCCTGCTCTTCAAGTTTTGTGATCAGCTCCTGCGCGATTCCCCACCACACCACTCGGTAAACTGTTCCCGCCGGCAGTACAGTGGAAGCGATGCAT
>SXXK01000418.1 GCA_005791255.1 Planctomyces sp. | reverse complement strand
GTGGGGGCGAGGGGGGCCATACTGTAGTTTTCAGTTTTCAGTTAACAGTTAACAGTTAACAGTTAACAGGTAACAGGTAACAGTGAGGGGGGGCGGGGGTGAGGTTGTGGCGTGATTGGCGTGGGTTGGGGGTGATCGGTACACTGGTGGGGTGTGGCTCAGGGTGTTCCGGCCGGTTTTGATGTTCCTGCAGCAGAAGTCGATTTATGGCAAAGCCCTTGTTTCGTGGCGTCTGTGCCTCGTCAGTGACTCCTTTCCATCCCGATGGATCCTTATGGCTGGAGCGTTTGCAGCCGCATATTGACTGGCTGATTGGGGAGGGCGTGAATGCCATTTCGCCACTGGGCAGTTCGGGCGAGTTTCCGGCTTTGGAGTGTGATGATCGGCGGCGGGTTTTGGAGGCTGCGATTCAGGCTGTGGCAGGTCGTGTTCCGGTTGTTGCCGGGACTCATGACTATTCGACAGCGCGCACGATTGAGCTGAGTCGATTTGCGGAACGCTGCGGTGCAGATGCTCTGCTGATTGTGCCACCCTACTACATGGCACCGACTCCGGTGCAGGTAATGGATCATTATCGCCGGATTGCCGAGCAGGTTTCGATACCGATTCTGGTGTATCACAACATACCGCTGACTTCGGTGGATCTGACGACGGATCATCTGCTGCAGTTGTTTGAGGAGCGGGCGATAGCGGGAGTGAAGATGTCGCATCCGGAGCCTGATCGGCAGTGTCAGCTGCTGCAGGCGGCCCAGGGGCGATTTGCGGTGTATGCGGGGATTGATACAGCGGCATTTGAAGGGCTGTGTCATGGTTCGCATGGCTGGATTTCCGGCATCCCCAGCACTGTCCCCAGACCGGCTCGCAGGCTCTACGACCTGATTGCGGTGGATGGCAATCTGCCGGCGGCGCGGGAGCTGTGGAGTCTGCTGGCGCCGCTGATGCGACTGCAGTTTCAGGCGTATCATTCGCGTGGCGAGGGAGCTCACTGGTTCAGTACGATGAAGGCCGCGCTGAACATGATTGGTCCGCCGGTGGGTGATCCGCAGGCTCCGATTCGTCCGCTGCCGGTGCAGCACCGGGATACTCTGGCGAAGATGCTGCAGAACCTGGGATATCAGGTGAAGAGTGGACAGTGATCAGTTTGTGGTTTGTGGTTTTCGGTTTGCGGTCAGGCGAGCCGCGGACGGGAGTCCGCGGGTGGTTCACTCGGTAGCTCGGGCTTTCCAGCCCGAGCCCGGTGCTGCGAGTTTTTGAACGTCTGGCGGTGGATGGCAGGCTGAGTGTGCAGAGAGGGCGGGACTGATGCGAGTGGTGGAGCGGGTGTTGAGTTTGCTGGTTTCCGTTGTGCTGCTTGTGGCGGCATGCGGGGGTCAGGCGGTGGCTGGTGAGACGGCCAGTGTGCGTCCGAATGTGCTGTTCATCATGGCTGATGATTATCGCGCAGAGATGGGGGCCTATGGTTCTCCTGCAAAGACTCCGAATCTCGATCGCCTTGCGGCGGGAGCGCGGGTGTTTCGGCAGGCGTATTGCCAGCAGGCGGTCTGCAATCCATCACGGTCATCGCTGCTGACGGGGCGTCGCCCCGATGCGCTGCAGATCTGGAACAACAGTGTGCACTTCCGCGAACGCAATCCGGATGTGATGACGCTGCCGCTGTGGTTCCGGCGTCACGGCTATCAGGCTCGCTGTGCCGGCAAGATTTTTCATAACTGGCACACAAAGATTCACGGTGATCCGGTTTCGTGGAGTGCGCCTGAGTTTCTGCATTTCGCGAATCACGGGGACGATCGGGCTCAGGTGGCCGGATCACTTCCTGTGAATCATGCCGTGACCACTAAAGGCTTTGGCTATGCGGGTCCTGGAATTTGTGAGTGTCGTGATGTTCCGGATGAGGCATATTATGACGGTCGAGTGGCTGCCGAGGCTGTGCGTTTGCTGGGGGTCTTGAAGGATCAGCCGTTTTTTCTGGCCGTCGGCTTCTGGAAGCCGCACGCGCAGTTTAATGCTCCGAAGAAGTACTGGGACCTGTACCAGCGGGACGAGCTGCCTGTGCTGGATGGTCGTCGTCCGGAGGGAGCGGTGGCGGCGGCATTTCATGAGAGCACCGAGGTGCTGGGCCCGGTGGCTCAGCAAAAAGTACCTTCAGCCGCGCAGGCTGCGGAAATGCGACACGGCTACTTTGCCAACATCAGTTATCTGGACGCACAGGTTGGTCGTGTGCTGGATGGATTGGCAGCGTCCGGTGTGGCTGACCGCACCATCGTTGTGTTTCTGAGTGATCACGGGTATCAGGTAGGTGAGCATGGTTTGTGGGGCAAGACATCGAATTTTGAATATGATGCGCGAGTGCCGCTGCTGATTCGTGATCCGGCCAGCAGCGCAGGTCCGGGGCCGACGGACAGTCTGGCGGAACTGATCGATGTATTTCCGACATTGACGGAGCTGTGTGGTCTGGGTCAGCCGGATGGTTTGCAGGGAACCAGTCTGGTGCCGGTGCTGCAGAGCGCTGAGGTGCGGGTGAAAGCGGCAGCGATGACTCAGCACCCGCGTCCGGCGTACTACGATCGCAGTCCGACGGGTCAGCCGCAGCTGATGGGGTACAGTGTGCGGACTGCGGCTGCGCGGTATACGGAGTGGCGGGATTGGGCAACTGGCAGGACGACGGCGCGGGAGTTGTATCTGCAGTCGGACGAACCGGCGGAGTTGCGGAATGTGGTGGATGATCCGGCTGCCGCGGGTGTGTTGCGTGAGTGTGTGGAGTTACTGGCAGGGCAGGGTCAGGGGGTTGTGAGATAGCGTTGGGAGTGCGGGTGCAGAGGGGGGCCACGGATTTTTTGCCACGGATGAACACGGATTTTCACGGATGAAACGCAGGGTGTGTGTGGGCTTATGCGAAGCCGCGAGGGGAACAGAGGAGGGGTGACAGGTGATTGGGTATAAAAAAGGGGGGCATGTTTGGTGTTGAGGGTTGAGGTTTGGGGTTTCGTGTTGTGTTGCCCCCTCACTCCCGACCCCTCTCCCCCGGTGGGGGCGAGGGGGGCCACTCTTTAGGTATCAGTTTTCAGTGTTCAGTTGCCAGTGAGTAGGGGGTTTGTTTGGTTCTG
>SXXK01000417.1 GCA_005791255.1 Planctomyces sp. | reverse complement strand
TCAGGTGTCAGATGGAGTGTCTTTTTCGGTGACTTGTCAGGCTGCGTGGAACTGTATGAAATACGTTGCTGAACGGTGGCGGGCGGGACTGGATTGAACACGAGACTGTCATGCTGCGGTGTTCCGCCGCGGTTGAAAATGCCTCTGCATTGCTTCACCGTGGACCTGTCGGCATGGCCCGCTCAGGTGATCCGGCTGCGACCATATCGACGTGGTCTCGCTGCCGGATCACAGACCGGGCCGCTCGCCAGTGTCCTCGGTCGACACTTCGAAGTCGCGAAGATCCGCCCCCCCTGCCCCGTTCAGTTTTTTGCCAAAGATTAAATCGGAACGGAATTTTCTTGATTTGCGTGGAGCGGCTGATCTTTGGGATCGGGGGTGCGTGGTGGGTTTCTGGGGGCGGCTGCTGCGGTTGATATTGGGGCAGAATGCCGGGTCTGGGTTGACGGAACAGTTGCAAGCGTCTGGTACGGCGAAATCCCGGATTCGCAGTTCAGTATTTTTTCCGGCTCAGTCCCTGCAGGCTCCGCAGCTGCTGCCGCCTGCATCCTTGGCCGAAACTGTTGTCGGGCCTGTGGGGGCAGAAGGCAGTCGCATACGGAGCACACTGAGCGTCGTGGCTCGCAGGGAGGCTCAGCAGCGGGCACGAGAAAACGAGCGACGTCGCCTGCGTGAGATTCGCAGGACCGATCGATTGACGCGTGACATTACCTATCTGGGTCGTGGTGTTTCCGGCTGGCTGAATGAGCGGATCAGTGATGTGGCGAAGCTGCAGTCGGCCGGACTGCCGGTGCTGTCCGGTCCTGCAGATGTGGCGAAGGCACTGGGGATCAGTCTGCAGTCTCTGCGAGGTCTGGCATTTCATGCTGAAGTGACGAGGCTGACAAATTATCTGCGTTTTACGGTGCCTAAGCGGAGTGGTGGTCAGCGTGAGCTGAGTGTGCCGCATCGTCGACTGGCTGCAGCGCAGCGGTGGATACTGCGGACGATTCTGGATCGGCTGATTGTCTCGGAGCAGGCTCATGGTTTTGTCAGCGGGCGGGGCGTGCTGACCAATGCGCAGCAGCATTGCGGTCAGGCGGTGCTGTTGAATCTGGACGTGCAGAATTTCTTTCCCTCCATTTCGTTTGCTCGCGTGCGACGGGTCTTTATGGCGGCTGGCTATTCGAAGTGTGTGGCGACGATTTTGGCTCTGGTGTGTACTGAGTGTCCGCGGCGTGAAGTGGTGTTTGAGGGACGAAGACTGTGGGTGGCGACAGGAATTCGCGGTTTGCCGCAGGGGGCCTGCACCAGTCCGGCGCTGTCCAATCTTGTTTGTTTGCGTCTGGATCGCAGATTGCAGGGGCTGGCGACGAAGCTGGGGCTGGTGTATTCGCGATATGCGGACGACCTGACGTTTTCCGGGGGGGCTGATTTGCGACAGCGGGCTGGTGCGGTGCTGAAGTCGGTTGGTGCAATTCTGGGGGCTGAAGGATTGCAGGTGCATCCCGGGAAGACTCGCGTGCAGCCTCGCAGTACAGCTCAGGTGGTGACAGGGCTGGTGGTGAATGATCGTCCGGGGGTTTGTCGCAGGGAGGTGCGTCGGGTGCGGGCGATTCTGCATCGGGCGGCGACGGAGGGTCTGGAGCGTCAGAATCGGGACGGTCATCCGAATTTTGTGGCGTGGCTGAACGGGCGCATTGGCTGGATTGGTCAGAGTCGTCCGGAGCTGGGGCGGAAGCTGATGGAGGAGCTGCGGGGCTTGCGGTAAGTGAATCAGGCCAGATATGCGCTGCCGAAGCTCATGCAATTGTGCATCTGCGGCATGCAGATGCCTGAGGCGGCGAGGATCAGGGGTGAGGAGGGGGCGTTGTGGAGTGTGGGGTGGCTGGCCAGCAGCTCGGGGATGGTGGCTGAGATGGTGTTGCCGGAATGCTGCAGGTTGGAGAGTACGTTGATGTGCGGCAGTTCTGATTGCAGTGCCGCAGTGAAGGCTCGCAGCAGTTTGCCGCTGGGCTGATGGGGGATCAGGGTAACGGGGGGGCTGGTAGTTGGGATGGTGGCGCTGGTGTTTTGATGTGCCTGTCGGACGGCCTGCAGCATCAGTTCGATACCGTGGACAAAGACAGCTTCACCGTGCATTCGCATGACGCAGCGGTGTTGTGTCTGGCCGCGGAATGAGATGGTGCGGGTGAATTCTGTATGGAAGAGTGGTCCGGGTTGCAGCAGGTGTGAGTCCGGGACCTGAGTGTGATTTATTTGCAGCCATGTGATGGGTCGACCGCCCTGTTTTTTGATGATGGTGGCCGTTGCGGCGGCTCCGACGATACCGCAGAACGCGCGATCAGCAGCGCAGTGCCAGGCTTCAGGGGTTTCAATATTCAGCAGCAGGATGCGGGTGTCTGCGGCGGTGTTCAGCAGCATGTGGCGGGCCTGCTGCAGCTGCTGCAGGAAGCCTGTGCAGCCGGCATTGAAGGTCCGGATGTCGGGCAGTCGTGTGTGTGGTGCAGCGTGCTGTCTGAGGTTATCTGCCAGCTGCAGAACGGCGGTGGGGTCGGTGTGTGAGTGGCACAGCAGGACCGCGTGGAAGTCGGAGAATCGTCCGAGATTTTGCTGGTCGAGTGTGTTTTCGAGTGCGACGGCGAGGTCGAGTGGCTGGACGCCGATCCGGAGGATTCTGCGCGATGAGACTCCGGTGGACCGCAGCACGGCTGCGGCATTGGGGAAGCCGGAGCTGGATTGTGGGGTGGAGCTGTTCAGTCGAGACAATTCGCAGATGCGGTGGTTGTCGAGGATTTCAAACAGATCGGTGCGGCTGCTGAGGCTGATGGTTTCAGCGAGGCAGGCGGGTGAATCTGTGGCGTCCTGGTTCAAGTTTTGCTTTCCGGGACATGTTGTCAGGGCAACTGGCGGGCCAATTTGCCGCTGCGTACTGCAGCCGGTGGTCTTAACGTAGCTCGGGCTTTAGCCCGAGATCTGTCGTGACTGTAACGAGTTTCTGATCTTTGGTGCAAACGGAGCGGGCCGTCGTCAGCGGGTGCTGTGACGGCCCGGGGTACTGAAGGCAGCAGGGGTGTTCAGACCTGAATCTCGTAGCCTTTCCGCTGTTCGCGGGCCTGCCAGGTTGCGGCCTGAGGGTCATTGACGATCTGTTCGGTGTCGGGATCCCACTGGATGGTGCGATCGAGTCGAATGGCGATATTGGCGAGGTGGCAGACGGTCATGGCGCGATGGTGGCTGTGGACATCGCTGATGGGCTGAGTTCTGTCACCGATGCATTCGAAGAAGTTCTGCATGTGGTTACCGGGAGTTTTGCCTTTGTAGAGGGTTTTCAGGGTTTCCTCTTTCAGCGGGTTGGTTTTGAGAGCATCGACGGCATCGCCGGTCAGTTTGCCGCGGTTGACGAAGATGCGGCCAGTGGTGCCTTCCAGCAGCAGTCCGTTATCGAAGCCGAGGTCATTGGCGGAGTCGCGGATGTGCAGGACGGCGCCATTTTTGAAGGTGGCGGTGACGTGAAACTGTGTGGCGGTGTTGTACTGTGACGGGTCGGTGGGCATACCGTCTTTGAAGGCCACGGGGTGCACAGCGGAGACCGGTTCGACTTTGACGGGACCGGTATTTTCGAGGTTGAACGCCCAGGCGGCGATATCGACGTGGTGAGCGCCCCAGTCGGTCATTTTTCCGCCCGAGTATTCGTACCACCAGCGGAATTCGTAGTGGCAGCGTGAGTTGCCGTAGCGGCCATTGGTGGCTTTAAAGCGGTAGTCTGTAAGTGGAGCCTGTCCGAGCCACATATCCCAGTTGAGTTCTTTGGGGATTTCGGCGACGGGGATTTCGCCGCTGGAGGGTGCCCCTCCGATGGCGCAGGTGACGGTTTTCAGTTCGCCGATGCGTCCTTCGCGGACCATGGCGACGGCGTGGAGGAAGCGAAGAGCCATTTCGGAGCGCTGCTGAGTGCCGACCTGGAAGACGCGTTTGGTTTCTTCCAGAACTTTGCGGATTTGCTTGCCTTCGTCGATGGTGAGAGTGAGTGGTTTTTCGCAGTAGACATCTTTGCCGGCGCGGAGTGCTTCGATGGCGATTTTGGAGTGCCAGTGATCGGGTGTGACGATGGTGACGACGTCGATATCTTTGCGATCGAGCAGTTTGCGGTAATCTTCGAACATTTCGACGGTGCGTTCAGCGCCTGGTTTGGACTGTTTTTTGAGGGCAGTTTCGCGTCCTTTTTCGACGTGGTTGCGATCGACGTCGCAGACAGCGGCGCAGTCGCTGAAGTTCATTGCCTGGGGCCCGACAGCATTCCAGCGATCGCCGGTACCGATGCATCCGAGCACGGGTCGGTCATTGGGGCTGCGGAACGGTGCGGCCATGGACGAGGGTGCGAACCAGTACGGCGCAGCCGCCGTGGCCAGCGAAGCGAGACTGGCGGACTGGAGGAAAGTGCGGCGGGTGGGGGTGGGCATGAATTAGCTCGGCAGAGAAGGTGATGAAGGAGGTAGATGAACACCTTCGGATGATAACGGAATCCCGCCCAGTGAAAAACCGAACTGACCGCTGGATGTGTTCGACCTTGATGTCGAACTTTCATTGCCCGGAAGAATTAGCATTTCAGACGCGTAAACTGCGGCAGATGTGCAGAAAAATCTGAGACAAAATATACAAACCGCCACTGTCGGATGTGACACAACTTTTTGGTTTACTTGGTGTTTTGGGTTGAATGAGGGCAATGCGGGTATTAGGCTGTTGTTCGTGTAAGAGACGACCAAACCAATCAATCAATTCGACGGGGTGTAGAATGGTATTCTCCAGACGATCAATTCTTCGTAGCGGTGCAGCCGTTTTGGGGTTGGCAATCGTAAGTCGAAACAACGCAGTGCGGGCAGAAACAGTCCCTAACGACGACGTGAAGGTTCAC
>SXXK01000416.1 GCA_005791255.1 Planctomyces sp. | reverse complement strand
GATAGCTGTTGCAGGCTTTGGACACGGCAGGGCCGGACCTGGCGGGCACTGAGCTGGCAATTCAGGAGTATGGTCTGCCTAATCACAGGCTGTATGCGGCGCTGCAGGAGCGTGGTGCGACGGTAGTGCCGGTGCCCGTGTATCGCTGGGCATTTCCAGAGGATCCTGAACCGCTGTATGCGGCGCTGCGACAGGTGTCTGCAGGATCGGTGGACGGGCTGTTGTTCACCAGTGCCAATCAGGTCAGCAACGTGCTGCAGGCAGCCCAGCAGCTGGGGCTGGAACAGGGACTGCGTCAGGCAGTGGAGCGGGGGATGCTGATTGCATCGATTGGTCCCACCTGCACTGAAGCTTTGCAGGATCAGGGGTTTCCGGTGCACGCTGAGGCCAGTCCGCCGAAGATGGGGCAGTTGGCTCGGGCTGCGGTGGAGGCCTGGCGGCAGCGGAACACGGGAACTGGCACCATTTCAGGCTGACGCGGGAGTCAGCGTGGCCAGAAAGCCTGCCATTTCTCCGGCGGCATGCGAATTCTGCTGCAGCTCGGCCTGTCGGATTCCGGTTTGAAACACCTGCCGGGCATCGGTCGTGCGATTCAATCGCATCAGCAGTTGTCCGGCCATCAGGAATGCCGGCACGTACGGACTGGTGGCTGTCATCAGGTTTTGGAACTGTTGGAGTGATTCTTCGCACTGCCCTTCACGATCCAGCTCCATCGCCAGCATGTACCTGAGCAGTTGATCGTCGGGTGACGACTGCAGCATGCCTTCAAGTTTTTCGCGACGACTGGCCATCCTGGAGCTTTCGTGTTTGTGGACTCGCGTGTCAACTGCCGGCAACTTCAATACGTCGCGGTTTGGCGCGTTCGGCACGCGGCAAAGACACTCGCAGGACGCCATTGGTCAGCCTGGCTTCAATACGATCGTGGTCGACATCGTCACTGAGAATGAAGGAACGGAAAAAATGACCGATCTGGTATTCCTGGTGCAGGATCTGAACGATCTCGTCGGCCGGCTGGCGAACTCGCCCAAACAGCGTCAGTTTTTTGTCCTGAACCTGCAGTTCCAGGCCGTCGAGGGTGACCCCGGGCAGGTCGGCGTACAGCACCAGCCCGTCATCAGTTTCGTAGATATCCATCTGCGGCTGGAACAGCAGTTGCGGCTGTTCGGCAGCGGATGGAACCTCGGCCGTATCGGGCGGGCCTGAGCCCTGCACGGCTGCGGGCAGCAGGTCGCTGCGTCGCGGAATTAACTGTCCATCCTGTTCGTTCATACGACACCTGTGATCTGCAGGACAGTCCTGGGAATCGGATCAGGGACCTTCGTTGACTGCAATCTGTCGAGCCCGACCGGGGGTTGCTCGGGGCAGAGTGATACGGAGAATGCCTGCGGAATAATCAGCTTTCATGTGATCTTCGTCGACGCGGTCGGGCAGCGAAATCTTTCTCTGCCAGGAACCGTGAAACCTTTCACGGCGGCGGTATGAGTCTTCCCGGGATTCTTCCGGCGGCCGCCGTATCCCTTTCAGAACCAGACATCCGGCTGAGATAGTGACTTC
Source organism: Planctomyces sp. (assembly GCA_005791255.1). Classification (GTDB taxonomy): domain Bacteria; phylum Planctomycetota; class Planctomycetia; order Planctomycetales; family Planctomycetaceae; genus SXXK01. The sequence goes on along the minus strand of SXXK01000416.1, from coordinate 23,763 downwards.
GATGGACCGGGCTTCAACACCTGGAATCTGAGCGGTGACGATGTAGGCTGATGGTGTTTCCACAATGTTGCACTGGGGAAAACTGCGTGCTGTGCGCACCATGTGGAACGTCTGGTGCACGCTCTGCAGAAGCCTGTCCAGTTCCTGTTCCAGGTCGTGGAACGGATCCCACGACTGTCCCCATCGAAAAATTGCCATCGACAGTCTCCTCGCCCCGCAGATGTCGGGAAACAGACTGGCTTTCTGCCGTTTTTGACACACGGGCGTCTGTAATCGGTTGACGTGCACACTGCGTTCCAAAAAAACGGCAATCGAGTATTTCGAGCAAGCCGGGGGATGATTATCGCAAGAGTAGGCCTTGCATGGGTTTACGAGTTGTGTGCAGGATTCGTTCGTCCGTCCGCAGAATCAGCAGACTGCCAAAATGCCAGTTTCCGCGCTCCCACGGGTTGAGCATGAGATCCGGAAATGCAGGTTTTGCGGGGCATGTGAGCTTTAGCCAAAAGCTGCGGCTCGGGCCAGAAAAACTGAAATGACGATGAATCAGGGGGACAGGGCCGCAGAATCGTTACAACTGGTTTTTCCGAGAATTCGCTCATGTTTCTCTGGAGCATCAGGTCTCTGTTTTCAGCAGATTTTCCCCGACCGTCAGATTTGAGGGCATAGTTGGGTGTGGGCAATGGCAGGGAATGTCATGACCCGACAGGCAGTACCGCACTGTCTGTACAAATTGGCCGGGGTGTCGCTCAGCAAGGAATGCTGGCATGAGACCGGCCTGATAACCCCTGGTGCATAAGGATCTGAGATGGCAACGAGAGCATCTGAATTGGTTCCTCCTTCCCGTCGACGTGCTGCGCGGCAGCGAAACGAGCAGCGTGTGGTGGTTCCGGTCGAGCAGTCCGTCGAAGCTGCGGATATGGTCAGGCCTGTGGCGAGTGTTCGGCCTGTGGTTTCTGAGAGCGCGGGGCAGCGATTACTGCGTGAGGACGAAGCATCACAACGCCGTGAGATTATCGAGCGTCGTCGGATGGATCGTCGTCGTCAGATTGACCCAACCACGTGTGAGCGGGATTACAGTGACCAGCAGATTGAGTTCATGCGTGCGATGGACGACTACAAACGCAAGAGCGGCCGTCCGTTTCCGACATGGAGCGAGGTGCTGGAAGTGCTGCTGAGTCTGGGTTATCGCAAGGTGGCTGATCCCTCACTGATGGAGTGGAAGACGCTGGGCGATAACACGATGTCGCTGTGACGTCGCAGGCTGGGATGATTGGCTGGCAGCCAAACTGCGGCGGTGGTAAATAACAACAGCCCGGACATCAGTGATGTCCGGGCTGCATCATTCTTAGTTCGGGTTGACTGATCGAGATCAGTGACCGCCGGTCTGCATGACGAATCCGTGGTAAGCTTCGTTGCCGTGTTCGCCAATGTCCAGACCTTCCACTTCTTCGGACTCAGCCACACGAATACCCATGGTGTACTTGAGCACGAGCCAGGTAATGCCGGAGACTACCAGCACATAACCCCCAACCATGACTACCCCGACGGCCTGAGCCACCAGCTGTTCCGTACCGCCGCCAAAGAACAGGCCGGCTTTCGGTCCACCGGTGATGGGCGTTGTTGACAGGTCAGTGACAGAAAACAGCCCGACACACAGGGTTCCGAAGACGCCGTGCACGAGATGTACGGAGATGGCACCGACCGGGTCGTCGATTCGCATGCGGTCGAAGAACAGCACAGCGAGTACCACTGTGACCCCGGAAATAGCTCCGATGATTGCCGAGCAGAGCGGGTTGGTGAAGTATGCGGGGGCGGTAATGGCCACGAGTCCAGCGAGGCAGCCGTTGAGGGTCATTCCCATATCCGGCTTGCCCAGCAGAATCCACGCCGTCGCTGTCGCAGTCATTGTGGCGAAAGCAGCCGCCAGATTTGTGTTGACGGCAGACAGAGCCGCCATGCTGCCACCGTCAGCGGCGATGGACATTGTACTGCCTGGGTTGAAACCGAACCAGCCAAACCACAGGACCAGACAGCCAATGAACGCCGCAGTCATATTGTGGCCTGGGATCGCGTTGATTCGGCCGTCTTTCGAAAACTTACCAATGCGGGGGCCGAGGATAATGGCGCCCGTCAGAGCGGCCCAGCCACCCACCGAGTGTACGACAGTAGAGCCCGCGAAGTCCCAAAAGTTCCATTCTTTGGCCAGATATCCGAAACCCCAGATCCAGTGGCCAGTGACAGGATAAATGGCCACCGCCATGACGAAGCAAAAGGCGATAAAGGCACCGTATTTGATACGTTCGGCCACTGCACCGGAGACAATCGTGGCGGCCGTACCGGCGAAGCACAGCTGGAAGAAAAATTTGCACCACAGTGGTACGGTTGCCCAGGCGATTGACGAGTACTCGCCTTCGTAACCTTTGGTTGCCTGCAACGGGCTGTTGTCCTTTGCCTGCACCATGAAGCTGCCGGACTTGCCAATGAACTCGCCGTCACCCGTGCCAAACATCAGGTCCCAGCCGACCAGCCAGAATCCGATGGAGCAGACGGCGAACACGACGAAGTTTTTCGACAGAATGTTGACGCAGTTTTTCGCTCGGCAGAAGCCGGATTCCACGCACCCGAATCCGAGATTCATAAAGAAGACGAGCATGCTGCAGACAAGGACCCAGATGGTGTCAATACCGACGGTCAGTTTACCCAATACTTCTTCAGCGGTTGGCGGAGCAGCAGGAGCGGGGGCCTCTTCGGCGGCTGGAGCCGGAGCTTCAGCAGTCGCCGTTGTTTCCGCCGGGGCGGCGGCGTCCTGAGCCTGAACGCGGCTGGTCGTTGTCAGCATTAACAGAAGACCAGCCAGCACTGCCAGACCGGGCCGAAAACAAATCCTCAAAACACTCGACATCGCCTGATTCTCCTCGCTAGCTTTCTTCAGACTGGGGGACTTCCTGTAACGTTCGTGGATGTCCCCGAAGAACGTTGATCAGGAAATGTGCAGGTGCTGCAGTTCGGCTGTTGCCAATCGCAAATTTCCACAGCAGATTTGAATTCACACCGGATCGGCAGTTCGGTTGAGGGCTGAACAACAGCCAGCCACACGGCCTGATGCCGCCGAAACGGTCTGCTGGACCAGATTGCAAAGAATGTGCCCGTTGTGTTTTTTTGGTTGACTTTCTGCGTTGCAAGATATTGCTCAGAAACAATTTGCGGAGTTTTTTTTGTTGCTGGGGCAGCTCTGTTTTCGGATGCTCATAGGCGGTGTGCTGCAATTGTGTGCATGTGTCGGTGATTGCTGCCTTCTTTTCTTGCAGTGGTTGTCTGGTCCCGCGCAGTGGTCAGTTTTATTTGGTTTTTGGGTGCGTGAAGCGTTCTGCGATGTCTCCGCCTGTGCGGGTTTAATGGAGTTGGGAGCGGTGGAACGGCAGAAACTGCAGGTTTTGGTGCAGGTGACTGCATGGCGGCCGCTGCGGTCGCCGATTTCGAATGCTGCCGTTTCGAGCATTTTTTACTGAATTACCTGGTAATTCGGGGGATTAGGGATGAATATGGCGCAAAGCCCTGATTTCCCGGCAGCAGTCTGCCCGTCGTATATGGGGTGCAGTCCGGAGCGAAGTGATGACCAGTGACAGAAGCGATGTCTATTTACCGTTTCGGACTACTTCCGTAGTGCTGGTTGCAGCGGTCTTTGTCAGCATGCTGCAGGTCGCCCGGGGGCAGGGAATCGCCGGGGCGGAGGGCAGTCGTGCCGCGTTGCTTCAGTTTCAGCCACAGACTGCACAGCAGCTGTTGACTGCGGGGCAGATTGCGTGGAAGCTCGACCGCACTGCAGACGCCCGGGGTTATCTTGGGCAGTTGGCGGATCGGGATCCGCAGTCTTCCGAACTGCTGCTGCTCCGCCGGCAGCATGGTTTGGCAATTTTCGTGGATTTGCAGCGTGACCAGCGTTTGCATCCTGAATCGCAGCGATTGTTGAAGACGATGCAGCAGGCGATTGCACAGCCGGATTCTGCCGTTTTGGGGCAGCGGGTCTCTGACCTTGGTTTGGGGGGGGCTCGTGCTGCTGACGCGGTGACCGATCTGTTGATAGTTGGTGATGCGGCGGTGCCAGCGTTGCTGGCGGCCGACACAGGCAGTCCGGCGGGTCGTGTTGCGCAGGAATTTCTGGAAGTCCATGCCGTGGATGTTCGCGTCGGGCTGCTGCAGCATTTGGACCAGGCTGATGCAGCCATGGCGGTCAGGATTCTGAGGCTGCTGTCCGGGACCGCTCGCGAAGACCTGGCACTACCCCTCGTCAGGTGGCAGTTTCATGGGGACGCTGCAGTGTCGCGGGCGGCGATTGACGCGGTTGGGCGACTCAGCCGAGGACGAATTCGGACTCCCACGTCGCAGGAGGCTGCCGGTCTTCTGGCAGGTGCAGCGGAGGCCTTGCTGCGGCGGGCGTCGCTGGTTTCATCTGCTGTCACGGCAGGTGACCATGATGTCCACGATGAAACGGCGGCAGAGCTGCTGAAACGTGCACAGTCTTTGCTGGCTGATGCGATCAGTCTGCAGCCTGACTCAGTTCAGGTCCGGGGATTGCAGCAGGTGCTTTTGGCGGCTGCAGCAGACCCGGTGGTCTCGGCACCGGCGGGGCCTTTGGCGGGCCGACCGGCCACCGAAGTGTTGCAGATTCTGGGCAATGCAGTGGACCAGCAGCAATGGCCGGCGGCGATTGAGTGTTTGCGGAATCTGTCGGCTCAGAATCTGTCTGCAACTGATCAGGCTGCAGCAACTGCCGTCCTGACTGCGGCGGTTGGCTGTGAGGATGTGCGAGTGCGAGTGTTGGCGGCTGTGACGGCGCGGCGGAATCAACTGGCTGCGGGTACTGCGGTCTTCGGTTCGAATGATGTGCTTGCCGCGGCAGCGGGTTCCGCAACTCAGCCGGAGGCAATTGTGATTGCCCCTGATGACCAGCTCAGCCTGGTGCTGCGGCACCTGCTGGAAGACCAGAAATACTCGGTGAAAGTGGCCGACACGGGGCCGAGTGGCTTTGACCGGGCGGTGGACTGTCTGCACTGTGAAGTGATCTTTTTGTCGATGTATCCTTCCCGCTGGTCGGCAGCCACAACACTGGCGAACCTGCGGGCTGACTGTCGAACGCGGCGTTGTCCGGTGGTTCTGCTTGGCCGTCCCGATCAGCGGGGCCAGGCCAAAGCACTGGAGGAAATCTATGGAAACGTGCATTTCCTGTCTGAGCCGATCGGAGTCCTTTCGTTTCCGAGTCAGTTGCAGGGACTGAACCTGCGGTTGCTGTTGACGGTGGGAGAACGCGAGTTTCTCAGCACTCTGGCAGCACCACCGCAGTCAGCGAGTTCTCCACAGCAGTGATTCACTGATCTGCAGGGGCTGCAGCAGGTGCTGGATGTCGGCCAGGAAGCGTTTGGCATCAACGGGGTAGCCCTGTGTCGGGCGCAGTCCTGGCAACTGCTGCTGCCACCAGGTGTTGAACTGGCGCATCAGAGTTTCGCGCAGGTACTTGGCGGTCATTGACGCGAGGGCCACTGGCAGCAGTTCTTCAGCCCGCGTGCGGAAGCAAAAGTCGATCGTACCCAGGCGATAACGGGACCGTTCTCGGGATTCTTCCACGCGGAACACGAACTGGTCATCGAAATGTGAAGCGATCAGTTCGTCGTAGCGATTTCGGCCGCCGTGTTTGTCACAGACCACCTGTACGGTTCCGCTGGCATGGAGGTCAGTCAGTTGTCGGACCAGCAGCAGTGTGGCGTCTGACAGCACGGCACCCTTGGAGCCCGCGAGTTCAACCAGTTGATTAAATTCCGCCGGGAAGATGATTCTGACGGCGATCTGGCAGAGTCGGACTCCGGCCACGTGCATGGCGGGGCCCAGCAGATCGATCCATTCGGTGATGTGTTCATCGCTGGAGTCAGCGGGGATGGCAAGTCCCGGAGACTGATTCCACGGTTCGGCATCCCATGCACTGCGGAATCCCGGATTGCTGACGGCACCAGCCAGTTCGTCGAGGGTTCCCGCAGCAATTCCGGTGGTGCTGAGGAATGACAGAACGGGAACTTCCAGTGCTTCGAGTGAGTCCCCTGAGGCGTAGACGGTTTTTGAGTCGGCGACGAACAGTCTGCGGTCGTTGGGGCGTTTTTCGGGGGCGACAATGCGGTGCAGTGCCTGCCAGAGTTCGCTGCAATCGGTGACTCCTGAGGCCTGCCATGCGGTGGCGGCAACGACGAGTGGTCCGAGGTTGGGGCCGTAGCCGGCTTCATCGGTGCCGATGAAAAGTCGCAGGCTCATGGTTTAGCGCTTTCGGGCGGGGCCTGCATGAACCGCGACCAGCTGATGTCCTGCAGCATTGAATAGAGCACGACGTTGACGGCCAGCCGAGCCGCGTCTTCTTCGATATATCCGTCGCAGGACAGGGATGCCTGGTGTTCGAGTGCGCAACTGATGTCGTGGCGACTGTAGATGATGGCGAGGCGTCCATCGATTTCGACGCCCTCCAGCAGCGGAGCCCCTTTTTCCGTCTGCATCGTCAGTGCGGCGTTCAGTTCGCCGGGAACCAGTCGACGTCTGGTAACTTCACGAATTTCGTGTCCTGTGGTGGCAGCATAGAGTTCGTGATCGGGGGGAATGATCTTTAGTTCCTGATTGGGAAACAGCTGCCGGGCAAGGTCTCGGAAGCTGCGGTCGAACTGAGTGGATCCGCAGCAGGCGTCAGCAAACAGGACTCCCCCCCGCTTCAGGTATTCCCGCAGGGCATCCTGCTGTTGCACGGGCAATTGGAATCGATAGCGTCCGTGCATGCAGGTGAGTGGGAAGCGGGTAAGTTCTTCGAGTGTGGGAGGGATGGCTTCGACCTGTGTGGAGGCGGCGACGCCGACGGTATCATTGAGCGCCTGGAGCAGGTTGCGGGCGGCCCGCGGAGCGGTATCCCAGCCTCCGGAGGGGCGGATGCGGGCGATCTGCAGGAGCCCGCGTTCGATGCGATCCTCGACGGTCCGGCGACTGTTCGGTGTTTCGGAAAGCTTTTCGGGGGGTTCGCGACCTGTGGCGTAGGCCATTACGTTAACGCCGATTCTGGTGGCACGAAGGATTCGCTGAGTCAGGTCGGGGTTGCGATTTGGCGGTTCGTGCTTCATCCATTTTTGCCACAGGCAGCCCAGATCATCCGGGCTGTAGATGATGGAGGTTCGGCAGCCGAAGTCGACTCCCCAAAGATCGATGCCTTCGGCATTCAGCAGGTATTCGCTGCGGAATACCGGGTGATCTCCCTGCAGTTTCTGCAGCGACGCGGAGCCATCAGGGAACATGCGTTTGACGATTTCGCGGATGCCTGTGTCGAATCCGCGACCGTCGCAGCAGGCAGAGGCGAGTATGAAGCCTCCGGAATCGACATAACGACGCAGCCATTCAATCTGTTCATCGGTAAACACCGGAGCATCGCGGCCCGACAGGAACAGGATGGGCGACTGGCTGAGTTCTTCGACTGCGCTGGCAGCTTTGAGTCGGCTGAGTGTGATGACCTGGCTGGTCATGCGGGGGGGCCACCTGGGCAGTGTTTCGACGAGGTCGACGAGGCTGACGACATCCCACGGGTGGCGGTTCCATTCGCCGATATCTGAGCTTTCTCCGGGCGGCGAGTTGTAGTCAAGTTTGTTGATGACGACTCGCGAGAGTCCTTTTGAGAGAAAGATCAGTGCCATGGAAGTATTGACGATTTCATCATGATCGGAGGCTGTCTGAGCGGTCCAGTTGCCTCCCGGCTGCTGCATCTGCACCAGCTGTTGTGCACCGCGACGGTACCAGTCATGCTGTCCGAACCAGCGCACGTTGGCCATACGACCGGCGCGTTCGAGGCCGTACATATAGTAAAAGTAGTAGTCGTTGTGTCCGGGGTTGGTGGCGACGGAGAAGTTTTCAGCCATCCAGCGTCTTCCGCGCGACATGGCATCACCGGGGATGTTTCCGCCGCAGCAATCCGGGCGTCCTTCGGCGTCGCAATCGGCATCAGTCTGCAGCATTCGGGAAGTGATGGCGATGGTGGCGAGTCCGGCAGCGGTCATGCTGCCGCGAGTTTTTCGGTCATTGTCGCTGTAACCCCATCCACCGTTTGGCTGCTGATCCTGGAGCCAGCGATGTTCGATGAGCTGCCATGTTTCGCGGGAGACTTTTGCACCGGCGAGTACAGCTTCGCGGAGTGCCAGCACTGCGTATTGTCCGTTGCTGGCATCACCGCCACCCGGGCCTCCACCCCCCGCATTCAATTGGTATCCCCAGTATCCGGCGCCGGGGCCCTGGCGGGTTTGGCTGCGTTCCAGCAGTGATGCCAGCAGCTGAATGCGGGGCAGATCGCGATCGAACTGTTCGGCGGCACAGAGTGCCATGATGGCCAGCGAGGTTTCGTAGACACCGGCACTGCCCTGCACTCCCTCGACCGTCAGGTTCCGCAGGTAGGCCAGTCCTCGCTGAATCTCCGGGGCTTCCGCCGGGACATCACAGTTGATCAGTGCCAGCAGCGCGATGGACGTCGTACCGGTTGTGAATGATGCATAGACTCCCCTGCCCTGCCATGAGCCATCGTCCTGCTGGGTTGCCCTGAGCCATGCGGTACCATTCTGCATGGTCTGCAGGACTGAAGCTCGCAGTTGCACATCATCGAGTTCGGCACGCTGGGCGAACACTTTCGACTCCTGCGCGGGCAGGCCGGCCAGCAGGATGAGGAGTGTTACAGTGAGTCTGCTGACTGTTTTCAGTCTCATGTCGCACTCCCTGCAGTTCCCCGCAGTCGCTGCACCGTGGCGGTGATGACGGAGGCTGCCTGTCGAATTTCATCGGCGGTGGTGTTTTTGGAAAGGGACAGTCTGATCGTGGAGCGACAGATGGTCTCGGGGATGCCCATGGCGAGAAGTGCTGGTGCAGGTTCTGCGGACCCGCTGGCGCAGGTGCTTCCGAGCGAGCAGGCGATACCGGCCATGTGCAGGCTGACCAGCAGGGCTTCGCCGGAGACACCTGGGAATGCGATGCTGATGGTGTTTGGAAGTCGGTGAGTTTCGCTGCCGTGGATTCGTACGGGATCGCAGCTGCGCCGCAGCAGTTGCTCCAGGTCGTCTCGCAGTGCAGCCGCAGATTGCTGACGTTCGATGTGTTCAGAGTGCCAGAGCTGCAGCGCTTTGGCCATACCGACGATCAGGGGAACGGGTTCCGTTCCCGGTCTTTTACCGCCTTCCTGATGGCCGCCGTGCAGCAGCGGCGTCAGTCGCAGGCCGCGTCTGAGCAGCAGCCCGCCGACACCTCGAGGGCCATGAAATTTGTGGGCGGCGAATGCCAGTGCGGCCGCTCCGGTACTGCGAAAACTGACTGGTATCTTACCCACAGCCTGAACGGCATCCAGCAGCAGCGGGACATGCTGTGAGCGACAGGCGGCAGCGAAGCCTGCGGGCTGCTGCAGGACACCGGTTTCGTTGTGTGCGAGTATCAGGCAGGCGAGGCGACTGGAGCGATCGAGCATTTGGATGGCTTCGGAATCCATCAGACGCCCCTGCTGGTCCACGGGAAGTTCGCGCAGCAGCAGGCCTGAGGCAGCGGCAAACTGGCAGGCTTCGCGCACGGCGGGGTGTTCTCCGCGAGTGAGCAGGATGGAACCCTGTCGCCCGCAGGTCAGTCCGTGAACAGCCAGATTGATGGCCTCGGTGCCGCCACTGGTGAAGATGACTTCTGACGGATCGGCTTCGAGGATCGCGGCGATGGATTCCCGTGCATCTTCCAGCCGAGTGCGTGCAGCGCGACCAAAAGCGTGCTGGCTGCCCGGATTGGCAAACCCCGCCTCCCAGCACTCAGTCATCGCCTGCAGGACTTCCGGGGCGATTTGAGTGGTGGCGTTGTTGTCGAGATAGATGGATGGCTGCATTGCAGCCTGCCCCACCGCCACTGTTATTCCTTTTCCGGGCGGACACGCACCTGCAGAGCACCCAGCAGTCGGGTGATCTGTCGCTCCTTGTGGTCGATGTTGAGTACATTTTCGAGCACGATAGCGCGTCGTTCGTTGCTGCAGTGGATGATCAGGCGACCGGAACGCAGCAGCAGATATTCGAACAGGTCCGTGATCTCCTTGTCAATTCGGAGGTTGGGAGCACTGAATCGCTCGAGGTTGCTGAGGAGTCCGTGATGATGCAGCAGTTCATTGCCCCGAACCTCCCAGTAATCGACTCGGCGACTGACCAGAACTGCGACGAACAGCAGCAGCAGAATGCCCGTGAAGATCATGTAGAAGGCGGCATTGGCTGCCGGTTTGACTGCCAGCAGGCTCTGCAGCACGGCGGGGGCGAGGTTGTCATACATGGTAAACAGGAACCACAGGCCGATGGCTGCAGTGGAGAGTGCGAAGAACCAGGTGAGCGACGTGGTTCGGGGAAACTCGAAGGAGAGCACCACCAGATTCAGGGCAAGTACGGCGAGGAAGATACGGGCGCACCAGAGGTGCGAGGTGGACGCAGCGGCGACCGGCGCGGGCTGCTCTTTGGCCGCCGCAGTGGAACCATCAGTGCCGGCTTTGCCGATATCGACGGAGGCCAGCAGGATGCGCGGCTGAGCCGGGGACACCTGTGTGCGGGCTTCACTGGCAGGGATGCCACCGTTCACCAGCATCACAATTGAGCAGATGAGTGAGGTGAGCATCGTCGGATACATGAAGACGATTTTGGGATATGAGACGAGGTAGATACGGTCCGGCAGTTCCGGCGCCTGCGGCTCGGTGACGGGTGGTGCAGCGGGCGATACACCCAGTGTTTCTGAGGGAGCTGTTTCGCTCATAACTCTGATTCCTTTGGAGATTTCGCACGAGTTGACTGGGTGCGTGGCTGCGCCTGTGCAGCCACGCACCCGGCAAACCAGGGGCAGCCGAAGCCTGACCAGTAGCGACGCATCTTAGTTCGCAGATGCAGATTCTGCGAGTGAAACCGGGGCATTCGGTGGCCGCATTTCGCAGTCGGCAGGGAAAACGCAGCAGGTGCCTGCCGGATCAGCGGACTTTGGAAATTTCGGGGGAAAGTCGGTTTTTGTCGGCGATGCTCAGGGTCGCGGGAATCGCCAGTTGTCCTCAATCGAGGCATCCTTGGAGACGACAACGATGCCGTCACGGACCATGACCTTGCCGAAATCGCAGTTTGGCGAGGGGGCTTCGGAGGCCACCAGTCTGGCATTGCGACCAATGGTCACGTTCTTGTCCAGCAACGCTCCGTCAATGTAGGCTCCGTTGCCAATTCCCCAGATCGGACCGGTTTCCGCATCGGCGGTACACCCGGAGGTATCGGTTTTGTAGTAGTCGGCTCCCATGATCACCGTGTTGCGGATGGTTACGTTTTTTCCCATCTGAGTGCGCATGCCGACGACGCATTTTTCAAGGACAGTCGAGGAGCCGATGAGGCAGCCGTCGGCAATCAGGCTGTCGCGAATGGTACACGACCCCATGCGTGTGGAGGGCAAAAATCTGGGTCGGGTGAAGATGGGGGCAGCCGGGTCGGCGAATCGAAATGGCGGATCGGCCTGTGCGAGTGCCAGGTTGGCGTCATAAAAGGCGCGGATGGTGCCAATGTCTTCCCAGTACCCATCGAACAGGTGAGTCTGCACATGGTGCTGGCGAATCGCCATTGGGAAGATATCTTTGCCGAAATCATCATGCGTGGTGTTTTCCAGCAGATTAACCAGCAGTTCGCGGTTCCAGAGATAAATACCCATGCTGGCCAGATACTCACGGCCACGGGACTGGATGCCGCGCTGGTCGATCCATGAGGCTGCTGTGCGGACACGGCTGAGAGCAGCTTCGTCCTTTGGTTTTTCGACAAATCCGAGGACTCGGCCGCTGTCGTTGAGCTGCATGATGCCGAAGCCGCGGGCTGCCGCGGCGTCCACGGGCACTGTGGAGATCGTCACATCCGCATTGGCCTGCTGGTGGGTCTTCAGCATTTCACCAAAATTCATGCGATACAATTGGTCACCGGAGAGAATCAGAATGTATCGGTTGGTGGTTTCCTTGAGCAGTCGCAGTTGCTGTCGGACGGCGTCAGCAGTGCCCTGAAACCAGTTGTTTCCGTCGAGTGTCTGCTGAGCAGCCAGGATTTCGACAAAGCCGTTGTGAAACAGGTCGAAGTTGTAGGTTTGTCGGATGTGCCTGTGCAGGCTGACGGAATTGAACTGAGTCAGGACGTAAATTCGGCTGATTTGACTGTTGATGCAGTTGGAGATCGGGACGTCAATCAGGCGGTACTTTCCGGCGACGGGAACAGCCGGTTTGGAACGATATTCGGTCAGCGGCAGCAGTCGGGTTCCTTTTCCGCCACCGAGGATGAGGCAAAGAGCGTCGAGCATACGTACAGGTTCCAGTGGGGGCGCTGTCAGTGATGAATGCGGTGATGGCGAGGCATCGAGGCAGGGACCTGGACGACTGCCGCCGGCAAATGATTGATCGATACTGCACAAACAGTGCCCAACAACGCCCTTAAATGCATCGTGGCTGATTCTGTGTGTCAAAAAAACGCACGAAAACAGCGATCCTGCTATCAGGAATTCAATTTTTCGAATCGGGGCAAAGTGTCCGTGCCGAAAAAGCGTGCAAGTTTTCTGGTGAGTGTGCGTTTTTGGTGCAGAAGGGTGTCGAGCCCTGGTTCAAGGTTGCAACTGCGTATCGAGGTCGGTGAGGACTTCGTTAATCAGTCGGGCGCGCCAGGCAAGTGTGGAACGCTCTGTGGTGCGGCAACGTTCAAGGTAGCTGTACAGTTTCTGCCATTCGCTGAAAACGGCGTCGACTTCTCGCTGCAGTTCCGCGGGTCGCGTTTCGGTATCGACGAGTCGGTGCATCTGCTGTGTTCGCTTCAGGAAGGCGGCTGATGAAGCGAGGGCTTCCGTGCGGTAGGTGGGGCGTTCGGTGTTGAGCCACTGGCGGACGTCGAGGTCGAGCTGATCGGTGAGATCTTCGAGCGAGGCAGCGACGGTTCGCAGTCTTTGCTGGCTGAGTGGCGAGGAATCTCCGAGATTCAGCTCGCGGCGAATGGCGGAGATATCGTCTTCGATCTCCTGCAGTTCGGTGATGACTGCCTGAACTCTGGTCTGGCGGAAGATGGCGAGGAAGCGGCGTCCTTCCTCCTCCACATACGCATAACTTTCTTCGACTCGGTTGTCGGCTTCATTGCGTTCGAGGAGGTCGCGGAAGTTCTGACCGGGTCCGTAGAAGTCGGAGGCGGAGCTGAGTGAGCGGGCGGGGTCTTTGAAGCCGAGAAGTCGTACGAGTGAGGTGCGGGTGTAGAACTGGTCAACGTCCTGCATGAGTGCGCTGGCGAGGCGTTTCAGTTCGGCTCTGCTGGTGGTGTTTTCCATCCAGAGCAGTTCGTGGACGAGATCATTGGCGCTGGAAAGTCGTTGAACGGTGCGTTCGATGTAGGGGTTGCGGATGCTGGTGAGCTGGGGCATGAGTGCGGTGAAGGACTGATCAAAGCCATTGTATTCGGTAACGATTTTGTCATAGGAGTATTCATCAACGACCATTGATACGACTCGGGAAATTCGCTGTTGCAGTTTTCGTCCGGAGCTGATGACCTGAGTGGAGACAGCAGGGTCTCGGGCAAGTTCGTCCGTGAGGAACAGGAGTGAGTTTTCGAGGCTGGACAGCTGCTGGAGCAGAGCACGTCGGTCGAGCGTTGGTTCCATCTGGAACAGTTTGCCGATCTGTCGATCGAGCTGATCGATGCGTGCGAAACTCTGCTGGGTGGCGGAGCTGAGTCCGCGGGTTTGGGACATGCGTGTGGAGAAGATTCTCCAGTCGGCATCGGCATTGCGAAAATCTGCGACAATCAGGCTCATATCCACGCCGGCGGCGAGATCCTGATTGATGCTGTTGGTTCGTGAGCGGAGTCTTCCGAGGTCTGCGAGGAGCGAGCGGAGCTGGGGATTTCGGCGATAATCCGCGTCAAGTGCGGCATACAGTCGTCCGGATTCGTCAAGTGCATCCCGGAGCAGTGTGGCGACGGTGCGGCGGTCGATTTTGGAGTAATCGGCAGAGCGACTGCGAGCCGTTGCGCCGAGAGGTCGGAGTTCATCGCGTGTTCCCAGACCGCCGGAGGGCAGCGGGCGACTGCGGTCAATGTCGGAGCGGGAGATTCTGGTGGACTGGGCTGGTGCCGATTGCTGCAGCAGGGTGAGGCAGCAGAAGGCGAGCATTGCGATTCCGGGAAGTGACCTGAGCAGTGAGACCATCGTGGAGACTCCTTTCCCCGCAGGCCAGTCCATGGCCTGTCTGATTGGTCGCAGTGCACTGCGCGCAGCGACCGGGCTGGAGTCTACTTGACGGATTGGATTCGGTGGAACACCAGTTCTCAGTAGCTGAGACCGTTTTTGCGGACGTGAATAAACGGGTCGAATTCAGCCGGGTTGCGGACCGGGTGAGCAGCATTGAGAGTGACGAGGCAGATCAGGTGGTCTCCGGCGTCCAGCAGGCTGGTGACGGTTCCTTCGAGCGCGGCCATGGCAGCCTGCAGAATCGGCAGTCCGCACTGGCCGGGGGTACTGTCGACTCCGGCAAAGGCGTCTGAGCCCGGTTCAAAACCTTTTCCGAAGTGTCGAAACAGCAGTGCGTCGCCCTTCTGGACCTGATTGAGAATGAGGGGTGTTCCCGGAGCCAGCCAGTCGATGAACCAGCGGGATTTGTTGATGGCCACTGTCACCTGAGGCGGGTTGAATGAGGCCTGCTGGACCCAGCTGGCCAGCAGGCCCGTTTTTTGGCCATCCGGCCCGGCGATTGCCAGGATGAAGACTCCGCTGGGCACGCGACCCAGGACCTGAGCCAGCAGAGGAATTTCCGTGACGGGTTTGGGGGGTTCGGTTGTCATTGGGGCTGGTCCGGAACAGAGCGGCGAAGCAACATCGATGCTGCTCGGATTGTCGCAGCCTGGCGAATTGAATCCAGTGAAGTGAGCGGGTGGTGTCAGGTTCGCGAGGATTTTCCTGATCGTTGATGCGTCTGGCAGTGTGAAAAGTGCATTTTCCGTATATGCTGCCACCGGGAGAGCGCCGAACGGTGCGTCGGGAATGGTGTTTTTTGGGTACAAGCCATGAGGCAACCGTCGGAATCGGAACTCTCAATGCAGTCAGAGGCAGGCGTGAGTGCTTTTGCCGGCGCTGAGCGGGGGGTGGCCATCGTGACGGGTGGTGGTCGTCGTGTGGGCGCTGCGATTTCGATGTTGCTGGCTGGGCGGGGCCTGGATGTGGTGGTGCATTATGGTTCATCATCCGGCGGAGCTGCGGGAGTAGTGCGGGATATTGTGTCGGCGGGTCGTCGGGCGGTCGCTGTGGGAGCAGATCTGCGTGACCCCTGTCGGGCGGCGGAGCATGTCTTTGCTGCTGCGCGTGACCTGGGGCCGGTCAGGGTGCTGATCAACAGTGCGTCGGTGTTTGAGGATTTGTCACTGGAGCAGGTTGACGAGCGTCATTGTGACGAGCATGTCTCGGTGAATCTGCTGGCTCCGATCTTTCTGTCTCAGCAGTTCATGCGGCAGCTGGACTCGGGAAGCTGCGGTCACATTATCAACGTGCTGGACTGGCGAGTGCACCGTCCCGGTGCCGATCATCTGGTGTACACGGCGACCAGGTCAGCACTGGCCAGTGTGACGAAGTCACTGGCGCAGCAGCTGGCTCCGCGTGTTCAGGTGAATGGTGTGGCCCCGGGGGCAGTTTTGCCTCCGGAGGACCGTCCGGGCTGGCATCAGCAGCGAGCGGCTGAGCGGATTCCACTGCGGCGCACCGGGTCACCGGGTGATGTCACAGCAGCGATTGGATTTCTGCTGGATTCCGGGTTCATCACGGGTGAGGTGCTGAACGTTTCGGGTGGTGAGGAACTTTGAAATCATCAGGGGAACAGGATGACGTCCGACAACGAGAAGCCGGGGGCTGCAGCGGGGCAAGCGGTGGATGAGCCGGATCGGCTGCCCCGGGTGCTGGGGTTGTTTGATGCGACGATGATTGTGGTCGGATCCATCATTGGTTCCGGGATTTTCCTGAAGGTCAGTGCGGTTGACAGCAAGCTGGCTCAGTACGGCTTTGCGGCGATCATGGGTGTCTGGTTGTTTGTGGGCCTGATCACGCTGTGTGGTGCACTGGCACTGGCTGAGCTGGGCGCGATGTTTCCTCAGGCTGGCGGGCCGTATCTGTATATTCGCGAGTCGTTTGGCAGGCTGCCGGAATTTTTGTGGGGCTGGTCTGAGTTCTGGGTTGTGCGTACGGGATCGGTCGGTGCCCTGGCGTGTGCGACAGTAGTGTATTTCAATGAGCTGGTGGCATTATCGGCCACTTCACAGACGCTGCTGGCGCTGGCGATTGTGGTGGGATTGTCAGCGGCCAACTATCGCAGCACTCGCATTGGAGCGGGAATTCAAAGTCTGGCGACGGTCAGCAAGGTGTTGTTTTTGGCGGCTTTGATTGTGCTGCCATTTCTGCGTGGTGCTGTGGAACCTGGCAATCTGCAGCCGGTGCTGCAACTGCCTGAGGGCGGTGCGGCGTGGACGGTCTTTTTCCGGGCTTTGGGGGCAGCGATGGTGGCTGTGCTGTGGCCCTATGACGGCTGGATCAACCTGGGCCCGGTGGCGGAGGATATTCGTGATCCGATGAAGAATGTGCCGCGGGCGATGGCGATTGGTCTGGGACTTGTGGTGCTGGTATACATGGGTGCGAACCTGGCGTACCACTGTGTGCTGCCGATGTCGCATCTGGCTCAGAGTGAGACGGTAGCGGCTGATGTTTTTGCGGTGATGTTTGGGCCGACTGGCGCGACGATTGCGGCAATTGGTGTGATGATTTCGACGTTTGGAGCCACAAATTCCAATATGATTACGGGGCCCCGCATTTACCTCGCAATTGCTCGTGATGGCCTCGTCCCGCAGTGGCTGCAGCGGATTCATCCGCGGTATCGGACACCTGCCAACACGATTGTGCTGCAGGCGGTGTGGACGATTTTCCTGGTGGTTTTGTTTTCGGTTTGGGACCCCAATGCACCTGCACCAGGCGTGCCTGCAGTGGAAGCGGGGGCACTGGAAGCGGGGGCCGCGGGTACCGGGGGTGAGGCGGGGATTGTGGAGGCGGTGGTGGCGGAGTCCATGGTACCGCATTCGAAGCGGATCAAGGCGGCATTTGACGTGCTGACTGATTCTGTGATCTGTGCGGGGCTGATTTTTTATGGTCTGGCGGTGGCGGCTGTGTATGTGCTGCGAAGGACTCGCCCGCACGTGCACCGACCGTATCTGACGTGGGGTTACCCGGTGACTCCGGCACTGCTGCTGACGGCCTATGTGGGGGCGTTTGTCAGCATGCTGATTGATTCCCCCGGGCAGACACTGATGGTGCTGGCGCTGATTGCTGCCGGGGCGGTGTGGTACTACGTGGCGGGCGGTCATCGTCAGTCTCCCGGTGGTCGCTGACCTGCGGAGGTGATTGTGCGGATTGCTGGGGAGGATTTGGACGCGAACCTGCAGGATTCCACTGACCGGGTTCTGCCGACTGTGGAGATGCTGGGCGATGCTGCGGTGATGCTGCGGTGGGAGGGTGTCTCGGAGAAGCATCTGGAGTCAATTGTTCCGGCGGTCTGGCGACTGATTTGTGAACTGCAACTGAGCGGAGTCCGGGATGTGATTCCGGGGTTTGAGTCGGTGACGGTGTGTTTCAATCCCCGCCAGTGCCGGGCGGTGGAACTGGCTGAATTGCTGCTGCTGCGGGTGCGGAGTTGTCAGACGGCGGGCAGCGCCCTGGGGCGTGAGCTCCGGATTTCCGTGAGATTTTCGCGTGAGGACAGCCCGGATCTGGAGGATGTGTCGAGGCTGGCCGGGCTGTCGGTGCGGGATTGCATTGATCTCCTGGCAGGCTGTCGTTTTCGCGTGCGGATGATCGGTTTTTCGCCGGGTTTTCCTTATCTGAGCGGTTTACCGGAGTGTCTGCGGATTCCGCGACTGGCGACTCCGCGTCGAACCGTGCCGGCTGGTTCATTTGCAATTGCTGCAGGTCAGGCCGGGATTTATCCGCAGTGCTCGCCCGGTGGCTGGCGATTGCTGGGGCGAACTGAGCAGCGGTTGTTCGATGTGCGGCGTGAACCTCCGAGTCTGCTGCGGGTGGGAGACCTGGTGCGAATTGATCCGTGCGGGCCGCTGGTGAGTGAGGTCAGTGGCGGAGCGGGGCAATGAGCGTGGCGACTGTGCTGCGTGCCGGGATGCTGACCACGGTGCAGGACGGGGGGCGTCCGGGGTATGGACACGTGGGAGTTTCGGCGAGTGGTCCGATGGATCCGCTGGGATTGCGGCTGGCGAATCTGCTGGCTGGGAATCGTGAGAATGCAGCGGCTCTGGAACTGACACTGGTGGGCCCCGCCCTGCTCTGGCATCGGTCGGTCCGCCTGGCGGTTGCTGGAGCGAACATGTCGGCATGTATCAGGTTACCGGATGGTTCAGAAGTTGAGCTGCCCTGCGGTTGTCCTGTGGAAGTGCCAGCCGGATCCGTGACGGATTTCGGTGAGTCGTTGCAGGGGTGTCGCAGTTATCTTGCCGTGCGCGGGGGCCTGGGGGGAGCTGTGGTTCTGGGTAGTCGATCAGCGCAGCCGCGATCGGGATTTCCGGGGGTCTGCGGGCGACGTCTGGAGCGGGGGGATGAACTGGAATTGTGTGGCGAGCCCGCGGAGTGCAGTGATGAACTGGTGGTGCCGAGATGGTTTGTGAGGCTGTGGGATCTGCCGGTGCGCGGTCTGGAAACTCAGGTGCTGCGGTGTCTGCCTGGGCTGCATCTGGCGCAGCTGGATTCCTGTTCCATGGATTGGTTCGGGAATGGAGCATTTGAGTTGAGTTCGGATTGTGATCGGATGGGTTATCGCCTGACGGGGCCGGTGCTTTCGATGCCGACTGTGCCGCAATTGCGATCGGAGGCGGTCGTCCCGGGGACTTTGCAGCTTTCGCCGGACGGGAGACTGCTGCTGCTGATGGCGGATTGTGCGCCGACTGGTGGTTATCCGAGAGTCGGGCATGTCATTACGGCGGATCTGCCAAAAGCCGGGCAGCTGCGTCCAGGTGACGGGGTACGGTTCAGGCTGGTGTCGATGGAGCAGGCGGATCAGGCTCTGGCGGAACAGGAGCGGACGATTGCGGCTGTGCGTGCAGTCCTGGCATGTGGGTAAAATCAACCAGGGAAGTACCGGTGCAAGGTGTGCTGCGGGGGTGACCAAATGATGCCTGCCACTAGTAAGAGAGTTGCGGCAGATTTGTTTTTTCGCTGAGCGAGGGTGTGATTGCTGAAAAAACCGAGTGTCTGGAAACTTTTTTGTCAACGGTGTTTCAGATAGTATTGAGCGTGGCGTGGACGAGTGCTTCCTGGTTTTTTGTTCACAGTGGAACTGGTTGAACTTGTGAACCTGTGTGCTGTCTGCTGCCGATTGCAGAGATGCTTTTCATCTGCAGTCGTGCTGTTCCATTCGCGATCCTGGGATGATGTCACTGCGTTCGCAGTGGTGTCGGCCCTGTGAGATATCTGTTCTGTCTTCCTTTCATGTCCGTTCTTATTCGGAGGGATACCTATGGTGAGGTCTGTAAGAGGGCCCCGCAGTCGTGGCTTTACGCTGATTGAACTGCTGGTGGTGATCGCGATCATCGCGATTCTCGTGGCATTGCTGCTGCCTGCGGTACAACAGGCTCGTGAGGCTGCTCGCCGCACGCAGTGCAAGAACAATCTGAAGCAGATTGGTCTGGCTTTTCACAACTATCATGACGTGTTCAACACATTCCCACCGGGATATATTTCTCCGATTGCCAACGGCAACACGTCCTCAGAAGTGAGTGTTTATTCCTGGGGATCCAGTATTTTGCCGCAGCTTGAGCAGACCAATGTGTCGCAGGCACTGAATGTGGGCCTGGTGGCACTGCACGTGAACGCCGCGAATGCCGCGAACCTGAGAATTCTGCAGACTCCGCAGCCGGCATTCCGCTGTCCGACTGATGTGGGGCCACAGCTGAACAATTACGTCAGCCCGGCTCCGGCGGCCAACTGGTACAACATGAACATCACCAATGGTTCAGCTCAGGTGCCGATTGCAACGTCAAACTATGTGATGGTTGCGGGCACTGGTGTCAGCACGACGCCGGCGGCTAATCCCACCAACCGGGCGGCTTCGGCCTGTGAACCGATGGGAGTTGGTTTCCGCAACTCGAAGATCAACTTCCGTGACATCACGGATGGCACCAGCAATACACTGCTGGTGGGCGAGCGGGCGTGGAAGTACGGTCCTGTGCTGGTGGGGGCTGCCACGGTGTATGGCTTCAGTGCGTCGATCGGTGATCAGTCGTCCAGTGCGAATGTGAAGTCTGCAGCGATGGCCTGTCTGGGGCTGGGATACAACGGGATCAACTGGAGCGCAAATAATCTGGTGCACCAGACTCGTGGTTTCAGCAGTGGTCACACGGGCGGTGCTCAGTTTGTTCTGTGTGACGGTTCTGTGCGGATGATCAGTGAAAACATTGACTACAAGTCAACTGACAATGCGGCACTGACGGATATGACTTTGCATGTCACATCCGTATATGCTCGACTGCTGGTCCGAGCCGATGGCCAGATCGTGGGCGATTTCTGAACAGCAGTGGAAAGGTCGTGAGTTATGCGAAGATTGGCATTTTTGAGTTCTTGTCTGGCGCTGGCCGTGTCGGTGCTGGTTGGCTGTGGTCGTGGGGATATGCCGGAGCTGGGTGACGTCTATGGCAAAGTCACACTGGACGGCAAGCCGGTGCCCAACATCAACATTCTGTTCACTCCGGAAAGTGGCCGGGCGGCTGGTGGAGTGACGGATGAAGAGGGCAACTACGAGCTGAAGTACCTGGAGGGGTATTCCGGCAGCAAAGTGGGGCCGGCGAAGGTAACCTTCGAGTGGTCTCCGGGTGTGGAGCCAACAGCGGCCATTCCGGCAAAGTACATGCAGGAAGGTTTTTCCGTCGAGGTCAAGGAAGGCTCGAATGAACTGAACTTCCCGATGGAATCGAAGTAGTCTGTTGCTGGTCAGAAACTGAACACCAATGAAGAAGGCTCGCCGGGTCAACCCTGGCGAGCCATTTCGTTTGATGTGTTGGAGTGTCAGTCTGTTTTGGGTTTGACGTCGTGAAACTGCTGGGCGAATTCTTCGTCACCGGACAGGCAGCGATTGTTCATTGCAAGTTTCTTGCGAATGCGACCAACGGTGAGTTTGGCGGGGCTGGTCAGTCTGAGCACCAGCTGGTCTGCGGAGAATTGTTCCAGTTCCCGGATGGAATGGATCCCGAGGAAGTGAAAGGCGTCCCGTGCTTCCGGATCACTTTGGAAGACGACATCCAGCGGCGCGTCGACGGGAATTCGGGAGCGACCGAGTTTGCTGGCATCGCTGGCTTCCCTGAGACCGGTAGTCAGAGTCGCTTTGCGAACACCTTTTCGTGGGGCGTTCAGCGCCAATGCGTCAATTGACGCATCCGGTATTTCAGCGGGAAGTACGGCGACGATTTGTTCAGGCGGAGCAGACACCGGGGGTGCCTTTTCGACTCGAACCACCGGCTTTTCCGGTGCGGGTGCCGGCTTTTCTGTACGCATGGGAGTTTTTTCCGATCGCACAGCCACCTTGTCCGGCCTGGCAGCGGGTTTCTCCGCTTTGGCTGGCTTTCCAGTCGGTTTGCTGGTGGGTTTGTTCTTTTTGACAGCCACAGGGGCCGGTTTTTTGCGGACGACCTTTTTGGCAGGCCGTGGCGTGTTTTTTGAGGACGGTGACACGGACCGGCGCGGCTTAGCAGCCTTCTTTATCGCCTTCTTCGCCATATTGCTGTTCCGGTGACAGTAGGGACTGTTTGCCGTTTGAGGACTGTTGCGGCCACTGACAGTGTCTGTCGCCGGTGTTCAGTCCCGCTTACACGTCCTGCAATATACAAATGTTCGAACCGCGTTTACCCGGAAAGTCCCGGATGTTCCTCAAAAAAGTCCCGAACCAGTTCCATTTCATCATCTGTCAGCAACCCTTCACCCCATTGCAGCATCTGCGGATGAACCCTCCATCTTCCCAGGGCTTCCAGGACCTCCCCTTCGAACGCCGGCGATTCGGCCGCAACCAACTGTTCACACGGAGCCGAAGAAATGGTCAATTCCTGCAGAATTCCCTGGGACAGTCCGTTTTCACGGGACAGTTGCAGGCAGCGAACTCGTGATGGCAACCAGTGATTATTCAGGTGATGCACATCTCGAGGACCCTCAAAGACCACTCGCAGCAGGGGGTTCTGCCGATCGGTGGCGAGGCTGGCCAGCAGTTCCGTGGCAGCGAACAGGATCCGTGCTTCCAGAGGTGAGGGTGACGCGTGGTTGCTGTGTGTCCAGCGATTCCACGTTCTTAGCACAGTTTCCATCTGGATTTGCGGTGCCATACCTGCCAGGGGTGGATAAAAGTGCAGTAAATCGGATCCTGTGCGTTCGGATTTGCTGGGTTCCAGGGAGTATCTGAGCAGTCCATCAAGTGAGAGCAGGAAGGCGGCGCGCAGTGTGACGTAAGTGAGATCGCAGGGAACCTGGTTGGTGGATCGGGAGGCCATGGTTCAGGCGTTTTGTTTCATGGGAACATGCGTAGGGCGGAATCATCGTGGTGTCAGGCTGATGGAAGTGGCCACGTTGATCCTGGCATGTAATGGAGCAAACTCAAGAGGCGTCACGGGAAAGGGTGTGAAGGGGATGTTGCTGGTTTTCACCAGGTCGGGCTAACCTGTCCGGCGGGCCGATTTCGCGGGATGTTTCGGCGTCAGCAGTTAATTACGGGCGGATTCCGAAGACCGCTGTGCGGAGAGGATGCTGCGGTCGACGCCCTGCAGCGGGCGGATATCGATGAGCCACTGGTCGCGGAGGCTGTCGGGGCTGCCGTAGCGGCTATGGAGTTCTCGTAATCTTTGCAGCTTTCCGGTGACATCCAGTTCGGCCGGGTTGCTGGTTTCGGGTTCGCGACCCCAGAGGATACGGGACCCGCCCCTGGTTCGCAGTTCGAACTGCAGGTCATCGGTGGAATCCGGCAGCGTCACATTTCGCGGCGCGACGATCGCGGCAAGGTTCAGCAGCTGCCACCAGTTGTGGGACTGATCTGCTTTCTGCAGCAGGACTTCAGCGAGTCGTACAGCGGCGGCGACCGTGGGGTCTCCCCAGGCTTCTCCAAGGCGTCCGGCGGGGGTGGTGGTCACCTGTTCGATAACCGGGAATTTCTGGACATCGCCGGCACTGAAATCGCGAGCGGGCAGCAGGACAGCGTGTCGATCGACTGGGTAGAACCCGTCAACTCCCCGCACCATGGCGACGGGCTCTCTGTAGACGGCTTCGACCACGATTCTGGGGGGCCAGCGTTTCTGGACGGTCACAACACGTTCGATCCAGGGGTGAGTATGGAAGGCGGCAGCCACTTTTTCGCTGGCAGCAGAATCGAGCAGTGACAGTTGTTCGCCGAGCCCTGCTGTTTTGAAAACCTGATTTGCCAGATCGCGGGGGATCCAGGCGGGGGCTGGTGGCAGGGTGATATCTGCCGGCGTCAGCTGGAACTCAGGTCGTGCAGCCAGTGCGGGGCCAACGTTGCGAAGCATCGGCATGGCGAGTCCGGCTGCCGTGATGAGTGCGAGCAGAGCCAGAGTTCGCGGTCTGAAGAGGATGCGTCGCCAGAGTGGCGCCTGAGTGGGCAGGCTGGCCACTGGTTTGCTGGAGGGGGCTGATGGTCCT
>SXXK01000415.1 GCA_005791255.1 Planctomyces sp. | reverse complement strand
GACGGCAATAATTGCCAGGATCAGAAGACGAGCCAGTGCCTGCATGAGCAGCCGGAGAGCCCGCACGAGCGAAAGTTGAAGGAAATGGCGTGCCCTTTGGGGTTTGCAGCATGCCTGCGGCGAGTCTGGCAGCCGCTGGGGTGGTCGGGTGGGCCGCAATTGTCAGAGTTTTCTCAGCGTGGCGGCGAATCAGGGAAAATTTCTTACTGGCAGCAGCGACTGATGGCGGCCGCTGCACCTGGATTCGTTGATCCGCCGACGTGTCAGAGTGACGAAGTGGGCTTTACAAACTGTTCAGTTGGCGAATCGAGAACGTGGTCGCCGGAAGACGTTTGGTGCCAGTTGACATCGGATGCCGTTGAGTCTCATCAATTCACTTCAACACGCGCCCACCGCAGCATCCGACACTGCCCGTCTGTGACCTTACGTATGCGTCGGCTGCACGCGACGACGACGCCAGCGACGCAGTCCGGCGATCGCAGCACTCGCTGCAACAAGTGCTGCTGTCCCCGGTTCCGGAACCGGAAGAACCTCGCCGGTAAACCTGCCAAACTCTGCAGTGTCAATCGCAGATGCGGCACTGCCGGTACTTCTGCTCAATGTCACCACCGTAAATGGGATCGTGGAACCGGCATTCGTGGCAACTATGTATGGCTGGGGCGGAAGACTGCCGATTGGTGTCTGTCGCGGCACGGAGACTTCCGGCAGAGTATTTCCGCATGTTTCATAAAAAACACGATGTGTCCATCGTGTTCAAATTGCCTGACGCGGAGTGAAATGATCCGCAGACACAGTGAGAACAATCGGAAACACTCGACAGAAACAGGACTGCTGCCGGAAAGGTGGTCTGCAACAGAGTGTCAGCCGACACACCGTTATGCCTGGATTCAATTCGCTGCAGCACGCACACGCCGCAGGACCAGAAACATCCCGTCCGTTTCGTCCGGCAGCAGCTCCCACGTCGCCGGTTCTTCACGCAGCTCCCGGATGTCCTGCGGTCGACGAATCGTGCTGTAACGATGCCCCGTGTCGATGATGATATAATCCGTGTCCGCCGGGACACCGGGGCGATAATTGTTTACAGCACGCAGATAGTCGCTGTAGTCATATGACCGTTCATAGTGCGTAAGTCGCGTGTGCACATAGTCGGTGGAGGCGACTCGGGCGGTCGGAGGAATCCGCGCCAGCACCCGCTGCAGTTTTTCTGCGCGCTCATTCGGCTGGTACAGTCTGGCCCGGCCCCAGTCGGCCTGTTTCGACCAGAAAGCCGCCCCGCATGGCAGCAGTGAGCCACTGACGGCTGTGAGCGCCGCACACACACAGGCCAGTCTTGCTCGGTCTGCCGGGGACTGCGGCAGACCTGCCCGCTCAGCCAGCGTTCTGCGGCGGTCACCGCTCACCCGCTCCTGCAGACCGGCCGCTGCCGCCCAGAAAATCACGGGCAGCAGCGGTGCATGAAAGTGATGGTAGGGCACCGGAGGCAGCTCCACGGCCTGCCCGGCAGCACCGGCCCCATTGCCCAGCTGGATCAGACTGAGCATGGCAAAAGTTGCCCC
This sequence comes from Planctomyces sp., assembly GCA_005791255.1. Taxonomy (GTDB): domain Bacteria; phylum Planctomycetota; class Planctomycetia; order Planctomycetales; family Planctomycetaceae; genus SXXK01. The sequence continues at coordinate 9,277 of SXXK01000415.1, read as the reverse complement.
GCCCGCCAGCAGCAACAGCGGCCGCCGCAGGGGCAGCAGCGCCAGCGGAACACTCAGCACCACCACATACAGCAGCGTCCGCTGGCTGAACAGAATCGCAGCCACCTTTGCCGGCTGCGTCAGCGCCGTCTTCAGCAGATCACCCGGACTGCTGCCGAGATCGCCAAAGTAACGACTGTAATGCACCACTTCCCCGCCACGAAACGCCGGAATCACCACCAGCACCGCCAGCAGCACCCACGCCGCTGAAGCCACCGCCAGACCCGCTGACCAGCGGGCGATCGCACGCTGATCAAGTTCCGCAGTCCGCCAGCGCAGCACCCACAGCACCAGCCCAATGCCACCTGTGATCAGCGCAAAATCTTCCTGAGTCAGCAGCGCGATCAAAAAGCACACACCCGCCGACTTCAAACGCCGACGCTCGGCCAGATCTATCCCCCAAAACAAGGCCGGCAAACCGTAACAGGAGGGCCTTAACGTCTTCAGATCAATCGCAATGTCCAGATAATGCATGGGAAAATACAGCAGCCATGCCAAGGCCAGCCACAGCGCCGCCTGCGAACTGCCCGACCACCTCCGCGCCATGCTGAAAATCGGCACCACACAGATCGCCAGACAGGCCGTCGACAGCCACTCCAGCAGCAGATAGTGCGGCCACAGCATGTGCAGAGGCAACAGCAGCAAATGCACCACCTGAATGTGCTCACCCAGAAATAAACCCTGGTCCAGATAACTGCGAAAACCCTTGCCATGCCAGGTATTCCACAGATGCTCCTCATACATCGCCGAATCACCGTGCGGCACCAGCAGATTGTCGTACAGGCTGCGATTCAGCAGAAATGAAGCTGACTGCCACAGCACTGCTGCCAGCAATACCACCAGCAGCGAACGCCGGCTGCCCGCGACCACCGTCGCAGGCCCCCCCGTACCCGCCACCGCTGCCCCGCCTCGCTCCGCCGGAACAGGCAGCGCATTCCACAGCAGAGCCAGCAGCAGCGCCATGCTGAAGGCTGCCGTCGTGCACAAAAATTGAGTGAAATTTACCCCCAGGAACAGCGGTGACACCAGCCACAGCAGCAGCCACACACCAGCAAAGATCACGCACGGCAATGTCCGCCGGGACAGTTCGGCAACTCCGGCCCCCGCCTGACTGGTGCGCTGCATTACAGCCGCCATCACCAGAGGCAGTCCAACCGCCAGCAGCAGACCCGCAAACGAAGGCTCACTGTGCCGCCGGTCCGCCGCATCCGTCCGCAACTGACCACCGGTCCAGTGCAGCAGTCCGGCCTGGATATCGTTGGGCCACAGTTGCCGCCAGCAGTTCGGATCACTGAGGATGATCCACAGCATCAGCGCCGCCAGCACCGACACCGCAGCCAGCCTGAACAGTGGCAGCAGCAGCGACGGTCGCTTCACTGGTGGCGTGCGAGTCACATCAGGCCTTCAGCAGTTCCGCAGGGACCTCACCGGCCGGGACCAGATGAGTCGGACGACCCGCCAGATCCATAATCACGTCGTCCGTCCGCAGACCCATCGCGTGATACACAATCGCACAAAAATCCTCCACACTGACAGGCTTCGATACCGGATACTCAGCCTTGTCATTCGTGGCCCCGATCACCTGACCATGCCGGAAACCGCCACCTGCCAGCAGAATGCTCTGGGCCTGCGGCCAGTGGTCCCGACCGGCATTCGCGTTGATTCGCGGCGTGTGCCCGAATTCACCAGCCACCACCACCAATGTATCGTCCAGCATGCCACGCTCAGCCAGATCCTGAATCAGCACACCCACCGCCCGGTCATGTCGCGGCAGCTTGTCCTTCAAGGCCGGTTCGATACTGCCGTGATCGTCGAAATAGCCGGTGTTGAGCGAGACATACCGGACGCCCGCTTCCACCAGCCGGCGAGCCAGCAGAGCCTGCTCGCCCCAGCCCGTCCCATAACGCGCCCGCAGCTCAGGCGATTCTTCACTGGTGTCAAACGCCTTCCGCACTCGACCGGACAACACCAGATCCATCGCCTGCTGATCCATCGCATCCAGCTGATCAAACACCCGACTGCTGTCCACCCGGCGACGCAGACCGTCCAGCTGGCGGCTGAGCGACACGCGGTCCATCAGCCGGGATTCCGACAATCCTTCCGTCAGCGCAAAACTGCGGTAGTCACCCGTGGGCAACTGACCTGCCTCGTTGCCGTAACTGAAATCGCCGTAACGGAAGGGATTGTGATTGACGCCCAGCCACGCCGCACCGTGAAATCCAAAACCGCCGTCATTCATGTTGACACTGGCCAGAGAACCCGGCTGAGTCGGGCCCAGCAGATGCGAAGCCACCGCCCCCATGGACGGATAACGCGGCATCCGGTCCGCTCCCGTGGCTCCCGTCCGCCCCGTCAGCATCCAGTGCGCCGCTGCCCAATGGTCCCCGTTGCCATGCGAAAAACTGCGGATCACACTGCAGTGATGCATCACTTTGGCATGCTCAGGCAGCAGCTCGCAGACGTCCAGACCCGGCAGGCTGGAAGCCACCGGGCGAAACGGACCACGGTATTCCGCCGGAGCCTGCGGTTTCATGTCGTACATGTCCAGCTGCGATGGACCACCGTGCATCCAGACCAGAATGACGGATTTTTTGGACCGCGCCGCCGGGTGCGTAAACGCCGACTGTTCCGCCTTCAGCAACCCCGGCAGCGACAACCCGAATACCGACAGTGCACCCACCTGCAGCATCCGCCGACGCGACTGACGATCACAGAAATGCTGAGCACTGCTGGCGGGGCTGAGTATGTTAAGCACGGCGGGAAATTCCGAAAGCTGTGCCACACGGCAGACAGCCGGGGTGGCAGGAGTAGGCGGGCGGGATATCTCTGTCTTCGGGTTGCAAACCACCTCGAATCTACCCGAAGTTCACGGCGCTGGCAAATCCGGAATCCCGTGACGGATTCAGGATCCGAGGAATTTGCCGAAGTCGCCTGAACCGATGTGACTGGTGACCACAATTCACCCGGTTTTCGCCGCTCCGGACCAACCTGACTCTGGCATCGTCGGAAATACACCGTTATTCTGAACAGCTGCCTGCCCGTTTCCGCCCCACGATTACCCCTCCGGCTGCTCCAAAACTCCACGAACCCGCATTTGCACTCCGCTCCGTTCACCTCACGCATACCGCCCGCCAGGAATCCGGACCATGACTGCTGCCAGCACCCGTGGATTGTTCTCCAGCCACTTTGGCCCCGGTCAGCGTCCGCTGTTTCAGGCGGGACGCCGCGGCTGGCTGCTGCAGACCGGGCTGACGGGCCTCGCCGGAATTTCTCTGCCGCAGCTGCTGCAGGCTCGGCAGGCCGCCGGGCAGTCCGCCAAACCCGTCAAAAGCGTGATTCAGATCTGGCTGTCCGGCGGGCCCAGTCAGATTGACATGTGGGATATGAAGCCCGACATGTCTCCGGAAATCCGCGGTCCGTTCCAGCCGATTTCCACCGCCGTCCCGGGAGTGCAGATTTGCGAACACCTGCCGCTGCAGGCAGCCATGATGGATCGGTTTGTGCTGGTGCGTTCCATGGACGCCAGTTCCAGCAATCACACGCCCATCACGTTCCAGGCCGGCAATCCGAAGGCGCAGCGGACCGAGATTGGGCGGCAGGGCGGCGGTTATCCGTCGATGGGTTCGGCAGCCGCCAGATTCTGCGGCGCCAATCAGCCGGGCATGCCGGCGTATGTGGCACTGGCCGACAGCATGGTGTCGGATATTTACGGGGCGGGCGATCTGGGACAGGCCTGGGAACCGCTGGACGGCATGAAGATCAACGGCCGGTTTTCGCTGCCGAAAGGGATTGAGGTTCCGCGGCTGCAGGACCGGGACGGACTGCGTCGGCAGCTGGATCGGTTTCGTCGGCAGATGGATGGTTCCGCGGCACTGCAGCAGCAGGATCGGTACGTCCAGGAAGCGTTTGATCTGGTACTGGGCGGAGCAGCTCAGCAGGCCTTTGATCTCAGCCGCGAACCGGACTCTGTGCGGGACCGCTATGGCCGGGATTCGCTGGGTGAAAAGGCCCTGCTGGCGCGGCGGCTGGTGGAGGCAGGAGTCACCTTTGTGACGCTGAGCGACGCATGGGGACACTGGGACCATCACGGCGATGAAGTGCGCTGGGGCGGCATTGTCCGCGGACTGACTCCGATGCTGCCGGTGCTGGACCGCGGAGTGACCGCGCTGATCACGGATCTGGAACAGCGGGGGTTGCTGGACTCCACCCTCGTCCTCATTCTGGGCGAATTCGGACGCAGTCCCGTGATGACGAAGACGGCCGGCCGGGATCACTGGCCCGCCGTCATGTCCTTCCTGATAGCCGGGGGCGGGATGCAGGGCGGGCAGGTGATTGGAGCCACGGATCGGCGGGGCGGAGCCATTCAGGAAACGCCGCTCGGTCCGGGGGATCTGGCGGCCACGGTGTTTCAGCATCTGGGAATTCCGGCAGACGCGCACTGGACCAATCCCGCTGGTCGTCCGATTCCGCTGGTGGATCAGGGGCGTCCGATCGTTCCGCTGGGCTGATTTTCTCAGGGACGTGAAACTCCCGGGTGGCAGCGGCAGAAACTGCGGGATTTGGGGATGTTTGGACTGGATCAGGACTTCCGGCGATAGCGACTGCCCGGGCCCGGCGAAATTTCCCCGGAACCCCGCCCCCGGTGTTCTCGGGTCACCGCTGGACTTGACGACAAAGACCGTTTACAATTCGGAGTTCCCCCGCACGGCAGGTTTCCTTACAAGAAATGCTCTTGTTCTGCAGTGTGGACACACGTTTACCCCGTTGAAGCCTGACGTGGTGGCCCTGCTGATTGTGCGTGTCTGAGCTGCGTGTCTGCACTGCGGTCTCGGATCTGTGCGACTGGTGTGGTTTCCAGTGGTTTGTGGCCGGCGGGACGAATGGCAACTGGCATGGTCGATCGCAACCTTTTACGTGAATTCAACATTGACGAGTCGGAACTGGATGCGGTGATTTCCGCGTCGTTCCCGAACTTTACCGAAGAGGAGTTCTACCATCAGGAAGCTCAGGCGTACGACCTGAACCAGATCCTGACGGGTACGATCGTCCGCGTCGACAACGAGGAAGTCGTTGTTGACATTGGTTACAAAAGCGAAGGGGTGGTGCAGCGGGACGAGTGGGATCCGGCCGAGCCACCTCCGGAAGTTGGCCAGCAGATTGAAGTCGAGCTGGAAGAATTTGAAGACTCAATCGGCCTGATCGTGCTTTCCAAGCGCAAGGCGGACCGTCGTCGCGAGTGGGAAAAGATCATCAGCACTCACCAGGAAGGCGACATTGTTCGCGGCCAGGTGATTCGCAAGATCAAGGGTGGTTTGCTGCTGAATATCGGCGTGAACGTGTTTCTGCCGGCCAGCCAGGTGGACATTCGCCGTCCGAACGACATTGCGGAATACATTGGTTCCGAAATCGAGTGCATGATTCTGAAGATCGACGAAGCGCGCCGCAACATTGTGGTCAGCCGTCGCCGTCTGATCGAAGAAGAGCGCGAGAAGATGAAGAAGTCGCTGCTCTCGAACCTGCAGATCGGGCAGGTCCGCAAGGGCACGGTCAAGAACATCGCGGACTTCGGCGCGTTTGTGGACCTGGGTGGTATCGACGGGTTGCTGCACATTACGGACATGAGCTGGGGCCGTATCAGCCATCCGACCGAGATGGTCCGGATCGACGACGAAATCGAAGTCATGATCCTGAACATCGACTACGACAAGGAAAAGATTGCTCTGGGTCTGAAGCAGAAGTCACCCAGCCCGTGGGCCAACATCAGCACCAAGTACCCGGTGGGATCCCGAGTGCAGGGCGAGGTGGTCAACGTGCTGTCTTACGGTGCCTTCGTGAAGCTGGAAGACGGCATTGAAGGCCTCGTGCACATCAGCGAAATGTCCTGGACTCGTCGCGTCAATCATCCCAGCGAGCTGGTGGCGATCGGCGACAAGGTCGAGGTCATGGTGCTGGGCATCAACGAAGACAAGCAGGAAATTTCACTGGGCATGAAGCAGACTCAGCCCAATCCCTGGGACGACGTCAGCAAGCGTTACCCGGTGGGTGCGATTGTCAAGGGCACGGTCCGCAACCTCACCAACTACGGCGCCTTTGTGGAGCTGCAGGAAGGTGTGGACGGTCTGCTGCACATCAGCGACATGTCCTGGACTCGCAAGGTTTCGCATGCCAACGAAATCCTGAAGAAGGGCGATCCGATCGAGTGTCAGATTCTGTCGGTGGACGAAGACCGCCGCCGCATCGCCCTCGGTCTGAAGCAGCTCAGCGAAGACCCCTGGGAAACTCGGATTCCCCAGAAGTACGCTCCGGGCAGCACGGTTTCCGGCAAGGTCACGAAGATCACCAACTTTGGTGTGTTCGTGCAGCTGGAAGACGATCTGGAAGGTCTGCTGCACGTGTCGGAACTGGCGGATCACAAGGTTGAGCATCCGGAGAGCCTGGTGAACGTGGGCCAGGAACTGGAAGTTCGAGTCCTTCGAGTGGACACGGCGGAGCGCAAGATTGGGCTCAGCCGCAAGACCGAGGTGAAGGAAGCCGAGGCACCGGCTGCCGGCGATGCAGCCGCCGCGCCGACCTCAGCCGCCGCCGCCCCCGCTCGTCCTCGCGAAGAGCTCAAGGGTGGCACCGGCGGCGGATCCGGTCCGCTGTTCACTCTGGGCAGTGGCGAATGACACCACACGTCGGCCGCAACCGACCGTTGTGAAACCCGAAGGGGGCTGCAAACAGCAGCCCCCTTTTGTTTTGCCCCTCCCCTCGCCCCCGAAACGGGGGAGAAGGGTCGGGGGTGAGGGGGCCATGGCATCCCTGCCATAGAGAGCAGACCCGAGAAAGTTGAAAGTGGAAAATGACCGCCAGGCTCCTGTAGTGCATCAGCGCAAGGTCTCACGCGCATCCGCGAAAGAAAATACGCTGTTCCAGCTGGCAACTGGCAACTCATCCTCCCCTCGCCCCCGAAACGGGGGAGAGGGGTCGGGGGTGAGGGGCATGATCCCCCCCACTGCCCTGCCGCCGCTGCGTTCCGCACCTCACCAACAGTCCCCACCGCCATATCCGGGTGCTCTCTGTGCCTCTGTGGTAAAAAAAACAGCCACAGAAACTGCACAGCCCCCGGACCGCTGCCTCAGCACGACTCCGGCGTTTCCCCCGGTTTGTAAAACCGGCTCAGGTCCAGTCCGCCCTTCGTTTCCATCTCCAGAATCTTCAGCTTCTGTTCAATTTTCTGCAGCCGCACTTCCAATGCTTTCGGCAGGCGTTCGTTGTCGTCGTTGACCACGGATTTCGGGACGGACGGATAGCCCAGGTGCCGCTGCAGGGCGGCGAACAGGTACAGAGGATCGCGGCCGATGTTGGCGCGAGCGATGCGGCCTTCCTGTTCACCAAACAGCACCAGTCCGCGGTCAGCATCCGCCTGTTTGCTGCGGCCGGTGGCGCGGCGAGTATAAAAGTGTTCGGAGACGCGGTAGATCAGTTCGGCCAGTTCCAGCGTCCCCAGCTCGGACTGCAGCCGCAGTATCCAGCGACGCCAGTCATCGGAATACAACGGATCGTCCGACATCGCTTTCAGCCCGTCAGTGTAGCCCAGACGATTGCGAGCGATACATTCCAGCTGATAGATGAACAGGCCGGCCATCCCGGGGCTGCGGGCGCGGTAACGCGCTTCCAGTTCCAGAATCCGCAACGCCGTCAGCTGCTCAAACCGCGATTCGTCCTCTTCACTGCAGCGGATGACGAATGCCTGAAACGGAGCGAAGTAGTGTGCCAGTCGAGTCATAGCGCCGCTGATGCGACCGTGGTGCAGAATTTCCGCACGCAGAAAGTCGATCGCCAGCGGCAGTCGAGTGGTGGCGAGCAGTTCTTCGTGGATGGTCTGCAGGATTTCCTGAGACGGGACGCTTTCCAGCAGCCGTTCGCGGTACACGCGGAAGAAATATTCCTGTTCGACATATTCTTCGCGATCGAGTGGCGGTGTGGACATGCGACATCACTTCCGGTTGAATTACAGTATTTGCTGAACTCAGCAAGTCTCACCCGTGACAGCGGAAAAAGCAACCAGCCGGCGACAGCCGGTGAACGGTTTTCTCCGCCGGAGCTTTTCGGTTTTCAAAGCACCGCAGTCATTTCAGACAGCAGTGCCGGCCCCCTCACACCTCACCCCTCGGTCCTCACCCCTCACCCATCGGTCCTCGTTCATGCTGGCTGCTGGCTCCTCCCCCCTCCCCCCTGCTGTGAGCTCCCCATATGACTGAGTTGTCCTCGAACGAACGAATGTGTCAGCTGCAGCGGTGTCTGGGCGGGGAGTGGCCGGATTTTGGGCCGTTGCGCGAGCGGGTGGAGCGAACGGAGCAGCTGGACGGGTATCAGCGGCAGTATGTGACGTATCAGGTGGAGCCTGATGAGCGTATTGCGGCGTGGCTGCTGATTCCGGACGGCGTGACGGCGTCGGCGTCGGCACCTGGGATTTGTGTCTGGCATCAGCATGCCGGTCAGGAGGACGTGGGCAAGGACGAGCCGGCGGGGGTGCGGTCACCGAATTTTGGTGCGATGCATATGACGGGAGTGTCATTGGTGCGGGAGGGTTATGTGGTGTTGTGTCCGGATGCGGCGGGATTTGGCGAACGGAATCGGTTGCCGGGTCGTGAGCCGCTGCAGCTGCGGGGCCGGGATCTTGAGCATTATCTGTTTGGGATGCAGGTGGTGGCCGGGCGCAGTCTGGCGTGGAAGAACATCAGTGACATGCGTCGGGCAGTCAGTCTGCTGGCGAGTTTTCCGTTTGTGCAGCCCGGGCGACTGGGGTGTTACGGTCATTCCATGGGGGCGACTCATACGTGGCTGGTCGGACCGTGGGAACCGCGTCTGAAAGCTCTGGCCGGCAACTGCTGTCTGCCGACGTACGCGGCGATGGAGCGTACCGGTCTGATTCATTGTTTTCCGAACTACATCCCGGGCTGGCGTCAGTTCGGGGATCTGCCTGAGATTGTGTCGCTGACTGCACCGCGAGCCCTGCATTTGAATTTTGGCGCACTGGACGCGGGCAGCCCGCTGGCGGAAGTGCAGGCCGCGATACCGCAGCTGGAACAGGCCTGGACCGCTGCCGGAGCTCCTGAAAACTTCACGTGGTTCATCGAACCGGACGCCGACCACGTGCTCAGCGACGAGATGTGGCGCAGGGTGCAGGCTCATTTCCGCCGGCACCTGGGGTGACGGGGCCCGGGGTGCATATCGATGAGAAACGGCAGCAGTG
>SXXK01000047.1 GCA_005791255.1 Planctomyces sp. | reverse complement strand
GTTCTATGTAATGTTTAACAGGTGACCATGAAGCATCTACATCGATAGATGGTCTCCCACTCTCCACACCCCAGTGCCGCCTGAGCTCCCCCCCTGCCCCAAAACCACCGCTCCGTCACGCAACACAAACAGCCCCCGCCGCGCTTCACCTCACCGCGTCACACCCTGACAGCCCGGACATACGTCTGTCCGACCTTGTGTACAAATGTGCCAAACAGGGGCGTTTTTCTGCGTTTGTTACCAACCTTTTTTGCCGGTCCGCTGCTGTTTTAACCACTTTGGAAACAGCACATTCGATGCCGCCAGAATCAGCAGGTTCGAGGTCACCGGGGTGGCGGTGCCGAGGCGTTGACGCAGCTTTCACGGGCTCGGCGCAGCCATTTTTTGCGTGCGGAGTTCTGATTCTGCCCAAGTGTCGTCATACGCTGTGCTGCACAGCAGAGTGGTGGCGTCGCGAGTGTGCGGGAGAGGCAGGTCGGAGTCGCCGTCCACGGCAGTGGCGTGTCTCGGGTGCCGGCTCAACTCAGATTCACCATCTTCGGGCGGAGCGGCCCGCGGCTGGGGCTGTAGGAACGGCATCTCCGTGGATGCGCGAAGCAAGAGCCAGACTCCGCCACGTCCTGCGGCAGTTTCGGAACCGAATCGGTTCTGCGTCACCCGCCTCCATTCAACTGCATCCACTCCCGCGAAAAGTCGATCCCCACGTCCCGTGCTGGCGCGAATTTTTTGAATGCAGCGTACATCAGGCAGCAGAGGTGCAGGCCGCTGAAGGCTCCGGTCAGGTACATCAGCACATCCGGCCGCGATTCCCCGGCCGAACGCATCCGTTGAGCCGCAATCGCAGATCGCCGCTCCTTTGCCAGTTCCACCACCGGTTCCGGTGTCCCCAGCCGGATGATTCGCTGATAGTAATCGTCGGCGTCGTCAGACCGGTTGTGGGCCTCCAGTGACTGCCCCATGCCCAGCAGCGTTTGCGGATCCTGCGGGCCAATTTCGAGGGCTGTCTGCAGCACCGGCAACGCCTCAGCAGCTCGCCCCAGCTGCAGCAGGCAGCCGCCAGGATTTCGCAGGGCCCACTGATTGCGCGGTTCCAGCCGGAGGGCTCGCCGCAAATGCACCGAGTCAGGTGGCTGCAGCCTCCGTCGCCACACTTTCGGAGGCCGAATAAACGTCAACTCCGTTACACACGGAACTGTCGCCAGCGGATTTCCACTGTGAATCTTCGCCACGCCGCATTTCCACACAGTATTCTTCAGAAAGGCATTCGCATCACACCCGCACGGGGCACCTTACCATGCTGCTGAAAATCCGCATTGCTCTGTCCGTCATCGTCGGCTTCTTTGTCGGCAGCCTGGTCAATATGCTGATTGTCGGAGCCGGTCCCAGCATCATTCCACTGCCGCCGGGTTCCGACACCACCACGCTCGAAAAACTGCGTGAATCAGTCGGAAACTACGAAGCGAAACACTTTGCCTTTCCTCTGCTGGCACACGCACTCGGAACTCTTGCCGGTTCAGCCGTCGCCGCACGATTCGCCGGTCCAGGCCTGCTGACTGCCGCGATTGTCGTCGGCGTGCTGTTCCTCGCCGGCGGCATTGCCATGGACTACCTGGTCCGCGGTCCGACCTGGTATCGCATCACCGACCTGACACTCTGCTACCTGCCCATGACCCTCATCGCCTGCGGACTGGAATACAACGGACGGCGTCGTCGAAGCCGTCGCGGCCGCTGAGATACGTGTGAACTAAGCCGAAAATGCACCGGCACCACGAATCAGCACAATCGGAGTGCAAAAATTTCGCACTTGCTGCAGGGGAAGTGCTCGGGCCGGAAAGCCCGAGCTGCATGGAACACATACGGCACGTCCGCAGTCGGGTGTCGGGTGTCTGACAACTGACAACTGACAACTCTCATCTCACCTTGATCAGTTCCACAAGGAAGTGCAGCGTGGCGTTGCCGGGGATCACGCCGCCGGCACCGCGAGCTCCGTAGCCCATATCCGACGGAATCTCCAGCTCAATCATCCCGCCCTCGCCAACCAGCTGCATGCCCTCAGTCCAGCCGCGAATCACCTGATTCAGCCCAAACGAAATCGTTTTGCCACGCTGGTACGAACTGTCAAAAACACGACCGCCATCCAGCCAGCCGTGATAGTGCACCTCAACCGACTGACTGGCCGCAGGCTTCACTCCAGCACCCTCGCGCAAAATACGGTACTTCAGCCCCGAAGCCGTCTGAGTAAATGCTGCCGGCGCGCCGGCATCAATCGCACCTGCACCATTCGGAAGAGCCGGAAACGCGGGGTTCGCTGCTGTCATCACTGGTATTCCTGAAAAATCGTCGCGTCGGCGACCTGCGGCCGCCCAAAAATGAGCCCGGAATTATCCTGCCCTGACTGCGAACACTCAAATCCCCCACACACCCCGCTGCAAACATTTCCGATCTTCTCAGTCCACGACTACGGCGCGGCAGGAGCCTCGCCCGCCCAAATCAAACCAGCTCAGGCATAACAGATCAGCGACCTGCAATACCATTCCGATAAAACGCCCCCGTTCACACCGCAACAGCTCGCGACCATGCTGCCTTCCACATTCGCGGCTTCGTGCAGGACACACAGCCAGACGCAGCACCCGCGGACTCCCGTCCGCGGCTCGCCTGACGAACACACACCTCGTCTGATTTCCACTTCGCGGCTTCGCGGCTTCGCGTGAGCCCCAACGATCGCAAACCACCAGCACTGACTCTGTGACCTCTGTGGCCTCTGTGGTTCAAACAACGCCCTCGCGAAGTCTCTCCCGGACAGATCTCGGGCTGGAAAGCCCGAGCTACAAAAATTCGTGTCCATTCGTGTCCATCCGTGGCACCAAAACATCCGTGGCCGCCTGTCGCCACCCACTGACCCCTAAATCCCCGTCAGCTCCGGAAACTTCACCCGCAGATCCAGCGCATCACCCATCACACGCTGTTCCTGCAACAGCCTCTCAAATAACCGCCGCTTCACCCGCAGCGCACCAGCCTCACCCGAAAGGTCCCGCAGCTCCTCCGGATCAGCCGCCAGATCATACAGCAGACTCACTCCAATCCCCGGATACAGAATCAATTTGTCACTCCCCACCGTAATCATCCGCTGACTCTGCATGTATGACCCCGTTACACAGTCACGCCATACACCCGCAGCCCCTCCGCGCAGCAGCGGCAACACACTGCGAAACTGCACGTGCTCCGGCACCGACACTCCCGCCAGCTCCAGCACTGTCGGCATCACGTCCTGCAAATACACAAACTCGTGCCGCTGCACTCCCGCAGCCACCCCAGGCCCGCTGACCACAAACGGCACCCGCACACTGTGATCATGCAGATTCTGCTTCCCCATCAGTCCATGATTGCCACACGCCAGCCCGTGATCCGCCGTAAACACAATCCACGTAAGATCAGCTTC
>SXXK01000414.1 GCA_005791255.1 Planctomyces sp. | reverse complement strand
TTCATCTGGTCCTCGCGACTCAGAAACCCACCGTTGACGTCATTACCGGGCTGATCAAATCCAACCTGCCCGCCCGCATTGCATTCCAGGTGGCCAGCAAAACGGACAGTCGAGTGGTTTTGGATGAGTCGGGGGCGGAGCGACTGCTGGGCAGTGGTGACATGCTGTATCTTGCGCCGGGCACCAGCCACGTGACTCGTGCCCAGGGAACGTGGGTCAGCGACGACGAAATCAATGCGGTCATTGATTACTTCAACGACACAGCGCCGGAATTCAACGCTGACCTGCTGCGGCTGACGGCGCAGGCCGGCCAGGCGTCCGGCGGAACCAGTACGGATCCGGCCGATCGTCCGCACGACGATCTGTATGATTCTGCCGTGGAAGTGGTGATCCGCGAAGGTCGCGGCAGCGTATCGCTGCTGCAGCGGGCTCTGGGAATCGGGTATGGTCGCGCTGCCCGGATGATCGACTGGATGGCGGCGGACGGAGTTGTCGGGGACTACAACGGGCAGCATGCCCGGGAAGTCATCTGCACAATGGAGCAGTGGCAGTCGGCCCGTGCTGACCGCGACTGACGAGCTGTCTGCGTTGCCGTTTCGCGGGATAACTGAACAAAAGTTGATGTGCTTGCTTATCTTAATTCAAGCTTATCCGGCCGGGTTTTCATGGCAAGTCTGGTCCGAACGATCGAGAATTTGACATAGTTTTCCCTCGGTTTCCCGGTATACTCAAAGCTGTCACGCAGGCAGCCGTTGCTGTTTCGCCTGCCGGGCATGCACCAGGTTCGTCATAATCAGGCCGGTTTTACATGAGTTGTGCAGTTCCATGGTCAGGTCGATTTGGACGGCAGATATTCTGTCTGCTGCTGATCGGCAGTTTGTGGCGGGGGCCGATGCCCGTGCTGCACGACCATGCGCAGCTGTCAGCGGGCCCGGGACTGCAGCGACATCTGCTGCAGTATCATGACAGCCGCAGTCCTGTTTCAGGCAGTGCCGCGGCCTGTCCGCTGCACTGGCATTTTGCTCCGCTGCGTGATGTGCTGGACCCGAATGCACCGCCGCAGAAAACCGGCGACGACGACATTTCGGCGTTTCAGCTGGCCGACACATCGATTCGTCTGGCGGGTTCATTGTCTGACTGGTACTCGTCGCACGTGTTTCTGTCATGCAGTCTGCCGACCGGTCTGCAGGCGTCGGCGCAGGGGGCCGCGCCGTGTTTGTGCGCAGACAGTGTGCTGACTGACTGTGCTGCTGGTTGCCGCACCATTCTGCTCAGGGGTATGTCGTTTCTGCTGTGATGCTGTTTCAGCCTTGTCCCGCGCTGCGGTGATCCGGTTTGAATTTCGGCAGGGAGCAGAACGATGTTGACGAAGCGTATGGCTCTGGTGTGTGGTGCCGTGGTGGTACTTGGTGGTGGCGGCTGGTTTGCGTGGTCGCGTCAGTTTTCGGCATCTGGCATGGTGTCGGCGGACAGTGCGGCGCTGGCGGAGGTGGCCGGTGGTGATGAAGCGGCTGCGGAGTCCGGGGCATCGCTGCGGCAGGTCCGGTTGACTCCGGAAAAGACGGCTGCGGCCGGGTTTTCCATGGCCACGGCGGTTTCTCAGTCGCTGCAGCACGAGCATCTGGTGCCGGGTCGAATCCAGTATGACGATCGTCGTCACGTGGTGGTGCGTTCCGCCACGGCCGGGATTGTGGTGCGTCTGCTGGTTCGTCCAGGGCAGCAGGTGCAGCGTGGCGAGGTGCTGCTGGAGGTGAACAGTTCTGAAGTCGGGGATGCTCGTGCCGACGTGCTGCAGCGCACTTCGGAACTGCAGGTGGCTCAGGAAAGCAGCAAATGGGCACGGGAAACCTGTGAGGGTCTGGCGGCTTTGTCGCAGTCCATTCGCCAGCGGGCTTCGATTGACAGCATTCGTCAGCAGTTTCGCAGTGTCGTGCTGGGCAAATCCCGCGAAGTTCTGCTCAGTACGTATTCCGAGCTGTTGCTTGCGGAGGTGCAGTGGAAGACGGCAGAGGAGAATGCGAAGGCCGGAGTGATTCCCGGTCGCGTGGTCATTGAAAAGCGACAGGCGTATGATCAGCTGGAGGAGACGCTGACATCGCAGCTTGAGGAGCGCAGTTTTGAGGCGCGGCAGCTGCAGTTGCAGACGGAGTCGCGTCAGCAGGATGCTGAGCGTCGACTGCGCATTGCTCGCCAGCACGTACGTACTCTGCTGGGATCAGCAGAAGATGAAGCTGTTTCCGCCGAAGCCGGTGAATCGGAATCCGCGCTGTCCGTCATTCAGTTGCGGGCTCCGTTTGCCGGCTCGGTGGAGCAGTTGAATATTTCCAGTACTGAGCGAGT
The DNA here is from genome assembly GCA_005791255.1 of Planctomyces sp. GTDB lineage: Bacteria > Planctomycetota > Planctomycetia > Planctomycetales > Planctomycetaceae > SXXK01. Next base: position 5,708 of record SXXK01000414.1, on the reverse strand, counting down.
GGAAGCCAGTGCTCCGCTGCTGACACTGGCGGACACCACCACGTTGTGGGTGGCGGCGGATCTGCGGCAGCGTGAGTGGCGAGCGCTGCAGCTGCAGCCGGGGGACAAGGTGCGGGTAATTCCTGCGGTGGAGGGCATGGAGCCGCGGGAGGCGACGATTCATTTTGCCGGTCGTGAAGTGGACCCGACCACCAATGCGGTTCCGCTGGTGTCTGTGATTGACAATGCTGATGGCCGGCTGCGTCCGGGGATGTTTGTGCGAGTCGCGATTCCGGTGGCAGCGCCGCGGACAACGCTGACTGTGCCCGAATCGTCGTTGCTGGAGCATGATCGGCAGCCGTTCGTATTCGTGCCGGCCGGACAGGATTTGTACGAGCGTGTGGACGTGCAGCCGGGACTGCGAACTGACGGAATTGTCGAGATTGTGCAGGGGCTGCGGGAGGGTGACCGAGTCGTCGCCGAAGGTGCGTTTTTCCTGAAGAGCGAGCTGCTGCTGCAGGGGGAATCGGAATAGGCTGGTGGCAGGCTGCTGGCCTGTCCTGCGTCCGATGTGCTGTACCTGTTCCGACTGACTGGAATCCTGCCATGCTGGCTCAACTGATCAAGCTGACTCTGGAAAACCGTTTTTTGGTGCTCATCGGCACTCTGCTGATGGCTGCTGCGGGTATCAATGCGGCGGTGCATCTGCCGATTGATGCGGTCCCTGACATGACGAACGTGCAGGTGACGGTGATCACCAGTGCCGGTTCGCTGTCTCCGGTGGAGGTGGAGCGATATGTGACGCAGCCGGTGGAAGTGACGATGGGCGGGCTGCCGAAGGTCGAAGAGCTGCGCAGCATTTCCCGATTCGGCATTTCCGTGGTGACTATTGTGTTTCGGGAGGGCACCGATATTTATCGGGCTCGGCAGCTGGTGGCCGAACGTCTGAGTGCAGCGGCATCACTGATTCCCAACGGCTACGGGACTCCGGAGCTGGGCCCGCTGACCACCGCTCTGGGTGAAATTCTGCAGTTTGAAGTGCGCGGTGAAAAGTATTCCCCCACTCAACTGCGGACGATGCTGGAGTGGGACGTTGCACCGCGGCTGCGTGAGGTGCCCGGAGTCACGGAAATCAACACGCATGGGGGATTCTACAAGGCGTGGGAAATACAGCCGGATCCCGAGCTGCTGAATTCTTATTCGCTGACTTTCGAGCAGTTGTTTGCCGCCCTGGAAAGCAACAACGTTTCAGCGGGTGGCGGTTATGTGGTGCATCATGGTGAGCAGCGATTTTTGCGGGGCCAGGCACTGGTGTCGGGTCTGGAGGATCTGGAGCAGATTGTGATCCGGCGTGAGCCAGGCGGGACGCCGGTGCTGATTCGGGATGTGGCGCAGGTTCGCGAGGCGCCGCTGACGCGTCAGGGAGCCGTGACCCGGGATGCCCGTGGTGAAGCCGTGACCGGGATGGTCATGATGCTTATCGGAGAAAACTCACGTGAAGTTGTGGGACGCGTCAAGGAGCGACTGGCGGAAATTCAGACGACGATGCCGGAAGGTGTCAAACTGGAGGTCACCTATGACCGTTCCGCCCTGATCGGCAGAACTCTGAAAACTGTTGTGAAGAACCTGATTGAAGGTGGTACGCTGGTGATTGCCGTGCTGCTGATCATGCTGGGCAGCCTGCGAGCGGGGCTGATTACTGCACTGGCGATTCCTCTGTCCATGCTGTTTGCAACTTCGCTGATGCAGACCTTCGGAGTGACAGCCAGTCTGATGAGTCTGGGGGCGATTGACTTCGGCCTGATTGTGGACTCATCCGTGATCATGATTGAAAACTGTATCCATCGAATTTCACACAACCATCAGGGTCGTCCGCATACGGATGTGATCCGGGATGCCGCGATTGAAGTGCGAAAACCGACGATGTTCGGCGAACTGATCATTTCGATTGTGTATCTGCCGATACTGATGCTGGAAGGCACCGAGGGCAAGCTGTTTCGCCCGATGGCTCTGACCGTGCTGTTTGCCCTGTTTGGTTCGCTGATTCTGTCGATGACTTTCATGCCGGCGATGGCGTCACTGGCGCTGCCGAAGAAAATGCAGGACCATGATGTATTTCTGGTCCGCTGGATCAAGTTCTTTTATCGCCCGCTGGTGACTCGTACGATCCGACACCCTCTCGTCACAACTCTGATCTCAGCCGCAGTCTTTGCCGTCAGTATTCCGACGGCGCTGCATCTGGGGGCTGAATTCATGCCGCGACTGGAAGAGGGTGATCTGCTGATTGAAGCGGTGCGGCTGCCCAGTGCCTCGCTTGAAGGTGCCATCACCATGTCGCAGCAGATTGAGTCGCTGCTGAAACCGATGCCCGAAGTCCTGACGGTGTTCTGCAAGACCGGGCGACCGGAAATTGCCAATGACGTCATGGGTGTGCATCAGACGGACGTGTGGGTGATGCTGAAGCCGCACACCGAGTGGCGTACCGGGATGACTCGCGAACTGCTGATTGAGGAGATGTCAGAGAAGCTGAATCGCGAGGTTCCGGGCGTGGCCTTCGGGTTTACTCAGCCGATTGAAATGCGAGTGGACGAGCTGGTTGCGGGAGTCAAGGCGGACGTCGCGGTGCTGCTCTATGGAGACGATCTGGATCAGCTGGCACAGATCTCAGGAAAGATTGAGCAGACGCTGAAGGGGATTGCGGGTGCGGTCGACGTCAAAGCCGATTATCAGGCGAATCTGACAACAGTGACCATCGTCCCGGATCGGGCTGCCATGGCGCAGTATGGCATCAGTGCTCAGCAGGTCATGAATGTGGTGGAAGCACTGGGAGGTCGCACGGTTGGCACGATGTTCGAAGGGCGTGCGCGGTATCCGATTCAGGTGCGTATTCCGGAATCGTGGCGCAGCGATGTGGAGCGACTGAAGCAGCTGCCGGTGGGTGAAGCGGGCGGCATTCCGGTGCCATTGGAAGAGTTGGCGGATGTCCGCATCGAAGAGACTCCGCCGTCGGTGGAGCATGAGTCCAATCGCAGGCGGACCTTTGTTTCAGCGAATGTGCGTGGTCGTGATGTGGCCACCTTCGTGGCTGAGGCTCAGACGGCCGTGGCGAAAAATGTCCCTTTGCCGGCCGGCTATGAAGTTCGCTGGGGTGGTGACTTCGAGAACCTGCAGTCGGCCAGTCTGCGGCTGATGCTGATCACTCCCGTTGTGCTGGTGCTTATCTTTCTGCTGTTGTATACCTCCTTCGGATCAACTCGACTGGCACTGCTGATTTTCCTCGCGGTGCCGATGGCGGCCAGTGGCGGCATTTTCGCACTTTGGCTGCGAAGCATGCCATTCAGCATTTCGGCCGGAGTGGGATTCATTGCCCTGTTCGGCGTGGCGGTCCTGAACGGACTGGTGTGGGTAAGTGCCGCGGAGAATCAACGGAAGACCGGAATGCCTTTGCCGGAAGCGACATTGCTGACGGCACTGTCCCGACTGCGGCCGGTGCTGATGACGGCTTTTGTCGCCAGCCTGGGCTTTTTGCCGATGGCGTTATCGACAAGCGACGGAGCCGAGATGCAGCGACCACTGGCCACCGTCGTCATTGGCGGGTTGATCACTTCCACACTGCTGACTTCACTGGTTGTGCCGGCCATCTATCCGTGGTTCGCCGGTAGCCTGCCGCTGGATGACGATGGTGACACAGACACCGTTCACGGTGCTCAGGCTCACGCATGACGGCTGATCAGGGGGCTCGGTCATTCCGATGCCCCCGGTCGTTCTCTGGCCCCCAGCGTCACTTCAGTAGCTGAAACGGCGGTCACCCGCCCGTCACAGGCCCTGGCAGGGCCGGGCCCCGTCGCACGTCAGAAGCGCAGCGGAGCCTGCCAGCATTCCTTCAGATCACCGAGCGCCGCCTGCACCACGGTCCGTCCACCGCTGTGAATCCGCAGCTCACCCGAGTCCGTCGTGCGGCCAATCTCCTGATGCGGCACCGCACCCAGCAACTCACGCACGGCCGACATGTCCGACGCACGAACTTCCAGCAGGAAACGCGTGTTCGATTCGGAAAACAGCAGGCCGCCAGTTCGCAGTGACTCGGGCAATTCCGCCAGCCCGGGTTCACGCACCGCCGCATCCAGCAGCAGTTCCACACCCACCTCGCCGGCAAATGCCATTTCTGCCACCGCGACTGCCAGACCACCTTCGCTCAGGTCGTGACAGCTGAGTACCAGACCGCGACGAATGACCGCATGCACAGCTTTGAAAACCGCCGGAGCGGAATGCAGCTGCACGCGTGGCACACTGCCACCTCGCAGCCCGCGCCGCACAAACAGGTGGCTGCCGCCAAACTCCGCTCGCGTTTCACCAACCAGCAGCAACAGACTGCCAGGCTGCTTCAGATCCATCGTCACACACTGCTCAACATTCGACACCTGACCGAGGGCCGTGATCAGCAGCGTCGAGGGAATTGCCACGGTTCGCCGCACTCCTGCGGCATCGTCATAGCTGAATTCATTGTTCAGGCTGTCCTTGCCGCTGACAAACGGAGTGCCGAAGGCGATCGCCGTGTCGTGACAGCCAATGGCTGCTCGTACCAGCGTCCCCAGAGTCTCGGCCCGCTCCGTGTTGCCCCAGCAGAAGTTGTCCAGAATCGCAATCCGATCCGGATCAGCGCCCACCGCCACGCAGTTCCGCAGACTCTCGTCAATCGCCGCTGCTGCCATCCAGTACGGATCCCGGTCACCCAGATGCGGATTGATGCCGCAGGCCACGACCAGCCCCCGCTGAGACTTCAGATCCGGACGCACGACCGCAGCGTCAGACGGACCATCACACTGCACCCCAGTCAGTGGCTTGATCACACTGCCGGCCTGGACCTCGTGGTCGTACTGCCGAATAATCCATTCCTTGCTGGCCACATTCAGGGAACCCAGTATGCCGCGCAGCTCGTTGGTGAAATCAGACTGTCCCAGAGCTTCCTCAGAGCCCGCCGGCAGAGACTGTTCGGCCTGCGTCTCGTAAACGGCTTCCCGAATCACCGGCGGGCGACCGTCATGCAAAAACTCCATGCTCAGGCTGCCCACCTGATGCTCGCCATACTTCAGCACCAGCTGATGAGTCTCGGTGAATCGACCAATGGCAGTCGCTTCCACTCCCTCCGCGGCACACAGGTCGTGAAACTGCTGCCAGTTGTGCTCAGGAACGGCCAGCACCATCCGCTCCTGTGCTTCTGAAATCCAGATTTCCGTGCAGGACAAACCGGAATATTTCAGGGGCGCCCGGTCCAGCCAGACTTCCGCACCCGTGTCCGCTCCCATCTCACCCACGGCACTGCTGAATCCTCCGGCGCCACAGTCCGTGATCGCTGAATACAGCCCGCGATCACGCGCTGCCAGCAGCACATCCAGCATCATCTTTTCCGTGACCGGATTGCCGATCTGCACTGCTCCGCCGCTGATCGATTCACTCTCTTCTGTCAGTTCCACAGAAGAAAATGTCGCGCCATGGATGCCGTCACGCCCCGTGCGACCACCCACCGCCACGATCAGGTCGCCCGGCGAAACCTGCTTCTCACACTTGTCCACCGGAATCATCGCCACGTTGCCGCAGTAGACCAGTGGATTGCCCAGATACCGATCGTCAAAGCAAACGGCCCCATTCACCGTGGGAATGCCCATCCGGTTGCCATAGTCACGGACTCCCGAAACCACCCCCTGCAGAACCGCGCGCGGATGCAGGAC
>SXXK01000413.1 GCA_005791255.1 Planctomyces sp. | reverse complement strand
GAGCGTCGGTATCGGGTCTGCGTGCCGCAGTCGTACGACGGTCAAAAGGCTGCTCCGGTCGTCCTGGTGTTTCACGGCGGTGGTGGTGATCCGGACGGGATGATGAAACTGTGCGGAATGAATGCCAAAGCGGAGCAGGCCGACTTTATTGCGGTGTATCCTTATGGCACCGGCAGATTTGCCGGCCGGCTGCTGAGTTTCAACGGTGGCGAGTGCTGCGGGTATGCTCATGACAACAGTATTGATGACGTGGGATTCGTGCGGGCATTGCTGGATGATCTGGCCGCGGCGGCAAATGTGGATGCGGATCGGATTTTCGCCACGGGGCTTTCAAATGGCGGAATCATGTCGCATTATCTGGCGTCGGAGCTGTCTGATCGGATTGCGGCCATTGCACCGGTGGGTGGCCCGCTGATGCTGGAAAAACCAGGCAACAGGCGGGCGGTGTCGGTGCTGCAGTTTCACGGAACGAAGGATGAGTTTGCCCCGTTTGAGGGCGGTTTCGGCAAAGGTTTTTTGGGTCGGAACGAGATTACAAAGTTCCGTTCTGTTGACTACACAGTGCAGAGCTGGGTGCGGGCAATAAGCTGCCGTGCTGAGCCGCAGGTGCAGTCCCTGCCGGACAAGGCGGATGATGGGATGCGGGTGACGCAGAAGACGTGGTCAGGTGGTCGTGATGGCAGCGAGGTGGTGCTGGTTGAGATTCAGGGTGGCGGTCATACGTGGCCGGGGCAGCGACCGGTGCTGGCGAGGCTGGGTGCTGCCACGATGGACATTTCCGCGAATGATCTGATGTGGGAATTTTTTCAGCGGCATCCTCGAACAGGTGTCATTGCGGATCGACAGAAGGGCAACCCATGAAACTTCGGCCTCGATGTATTGTGCTGCTGCTGGCTGTGGCAGGGATTTCGGAAGCCGCAGTTGGGCGGATGCCGGCGGACGAGCCGGGTGCGTCTGTGGCGGACGGCATCGCCTGGGTGACTCGCGAGGTGCGTGCCCCGCGAGTTTCGTTTCACAAGTTTGACAGTGCGGCGGCGAAGTCGCAGGTCAGCTATCACCTGTACACGCCGGCGGCCTATGAGCGGGACAGGGATCGTAGATTTCCGGTGGTGTACTGGCTGCACGGATCGGGCGGGGGGCTGACCGGGATTGCTCAGGTGGCTCGCAGTTTCGATGCGGCGATTGAGTCGGGCAGGACGCCGCCGTGTCTGGTGGTCTTTGTCAACGGGCTGGTGGAAGGGATGTATGTGGACTGGAAGGACGGATCGGTTCCTTTGGAAACGATTATTGTGCGGGAGCTGCTGCCGCATGTGGATGCGACTTACCGGACGCTGGCAGTGCGGGAGGGCCGTGCATTGGACGGCTACAGTATGGGCGGGTATGGGGCGGCCCGGCTGGGGTTCAGTTATCCGGAGTTGTTTCGCGGTGTTTCGATCATGGGTGGTGGTCCATTGCAGGCGGAGCTGGTGCAGGCTCCGCGGGCCGGTCGTCGCCGTGCGGAGGAGGTGCTGCAGCGTGTGTATGGTGGTGATCAGGAGTATTTTCGCAGTGTCAGTCCACGGCGGATCGCGGAGCGTCATGCTGAGAAATTGCAGAGTGATCTGGTGATTCGTCAGGTGTGTGGTGATCGGGACGAGACGTATCAGGTGAATCTGGAATTTCATGAGCATCTGGAGCGACTGGGGATACCGCATTCGTGGCGAGTGCTGGCGGGTGTGGACCACAATCCGCTGGCAACGATTGAGGCGCTGGGGGCTGAGAACTGGAGTTTTTACCGGGCGGTCTTTGCAGGTGGGAAGGCGGAGGCGACGGAGCGGAGGGCGGATTTTGAGCTGACGCTGCAGGTGGGTCAGCAGCAGCGGCGTGCGGTGGTGGTGAATGCACCGGTGGATGGCAGCAAACGGCCGGCGGTGCTGGTGCTGCATGGGGGGATGGGCAGTGCGGCGGTGATGCGTGCCAATTCCGGATTCGACTCGGTGGCTCGCGAGCAGAGTTTTATGGTGGTGTATGCGGAGGGGACAGCCTTTGCGGGTGATGAGCGGCGTGCGTGGAATACGGGTCATCTGCTGCGTCGTCAGGTGCGTGATGCTGACGACATCGCGTATTTTGATGCGTTGATTGCCAGGCTGACGCAGGCGCATGGAGCGGATGCGGAGCGGATTTACATGACGGGAGGATCGAACGGCGGGATGATGACGTTTGTGTACGGGGTGGCTCGAGCGGAGCGGCTGGCCGCGATTGCTCCGGTGGTGGCTGCGATGTTTACGTTTGAGCAGGAGCCGGCTGTACCTCTGCCGATTTTGCTGATCAACGGTGAGCGTGATGGTGAGGTGCCGATGGCGGGCGGGATGAGTCGCAACGTGCTGGTCAGCAGGGCGCAGCAGACACCATTCAGGCCGCATGCAGAGACTGTACAGTTCTGGGTGCGTGAGAATCGTTCGGAGGCGACGGGGAAAGTGGTGCAGTCAGGGACGGTGACGACGACGGTGTATGCGGCGACGGAGGGTGGGGCGGTGACGGAGGTGGTGGTGGATTCGGAGGGTGGGCATGGCTGGCCCGGTTCGCGGGCACGTCGTGCTGAGAATGCTCCGATCAGTGCCTTTTCGGGTGCGGAGCGGGTGTGGGAGTTTTTCAGGGACAAGCGACGGGCTGTCGGTGTGCTGCCGAAGTGAAGCGGACGCGGGTTTAAAAAACGCGCGGTGCGACTGGTGAAATCCTGTCGCGAATTTGCGAAGATCCGCAGTATGAAAACAACCTTTTGTCAGCTGACTTTGCTGTGGGCTGTCTGTTCGTCTGCAATGCAGGCGGGCGAACTGCGTCTGGCGGGCGTATTTTCGGATCACATGGTGCTGCAGCGGCAGGTACCGGTGCGTATCTGGGGGCAGGCTGCTGCCGGGGCTGCGGTGCAGGTATCGTTTGCGGGGCAGCAGCTGCGGTGCACGGCAGGTGCGGACGGGGCCTGGCAGGCGGTACTGGAGCCACTTTCAGCTGAGTCTGGCGGGCGGGAACTTACGGTCAGCTCCGGGGATCAGCAGGTCACTGTTCAGGATGTCCTTGTGGGTGAGGTCTGGCTGCTGGGCGGTCAGAGCAACATGGAGATGCCGCTGTGGTGGCGAGGTGATTCGGACGGGATGAAAAACGCTGAGGGGACTCGGCTGGTGCTGGGGACGGATCATCCGTGGCTGCGTGTGATGACTGTACCGCAGCGGGCGACTCGAACTGTTCAGGAAGATTTTGTGTCGGGAGAACGTGACGGGGACGGTGTGGTGGCTGGTCGCTGGTTTGCGGCGCAGTCCCGTCATGAGGCGATCAGTGGTTTCAGTGCGCTGGGGTATTTTTTGGGAGTGCAGCTGCATGAGAAACTGGGAGTGCCGATTGGCCTGATTGATACTTCGTGGGGTGGCACGATTGCGGCGGCGTGGAATTCAGCGGAGTCTCTGGCGGAGATACCGGAAGCGGCGGGGATGGTGGCTCGGAAGACGGGCCTTGCAGATGCCTGGTCACCGGAAGGGGCACGAAAGCAGCATGAGCTGGCGCTGGCTGAGTGGGAGCGATTGTCAGCGGAGGCGAAGGCTGCGGGAAAGAATCCGCCGGGGCGTCCGGAGCTGCAGCCTGATCCGGGCCAGGACCGCAATTATCCTGCGGGACCGTTCAACGGCATGATCTGGCCTTTGCGTCAGTTTGCGGTGCGGGGTGTGTTTTTCTATCAGGGTGAAAACAACTATTTTGACCGTGAGGATCCATTTGAGCGGACTTATCCGGGTGTTGTGAGATCGTGGCGTGCTGCCATGCAGGCTCCGGATTTGCCTTTCTGTCTGTTTCAGATCTGTGGCTGGGAAAACGCCGATATTCTGTACATGCAGACGAAGCTGCCGATTCTTCAGGAGCAGCAGCATCAGGCTCATTTGAGCCTGCCGCATACGGGATTTGTGGTGACTGGTGACTATCCGCATGCCGACATTCATCCCATGGTGAAGCGGGTGATTGCTGAGCGGGCGCTGCGGTGGGCGCGGGCAGAAGTGTATGGTGAGCAGGGGCTGACCTGGGGAACGCCGTCGCTGGCTTCGTGGCAGGTGGAAAACGGGAAAATGCGACTGTCGTTCCGGACATTCGGTGACGAAGCGATTCTGCTGAAGGGTGATCCGTCCGGGCTGGTGATAGCGGGCGCCGATGGTCGCTTCGTGAAGGCTCAGGCGCAGGTGGTCAACAGGACGTCACTGCTGGTCTGGAGTGATGAAGTGCCTGAGCCGCAAATGGTGCGGTATGTCTGGAGTCAGCGTGGCATGTACAGGCTGTTTTCGGCAAGTGGATTGCCGGTTGGCGCGTTCAGGACAGATTCAGGTGTGATTCCGCGGGACCAGATTCGCGAGTGACAGGATTGTCGTTTCGAATGGTTTATTTGAATGGAGCAGACGCCGCGATTGTGCAGTGTAACCGGCCGGGAATTTGAGGGCTCTGAGCTGGTAAAAAGCAGTGTGAAAGAAAGGATTGTTGGTGACTCATGGGCCATGATTTGCTGGTGATTTTTCAGGCTGTTGATCGCAGGATGACGGAAGAGGAACAGGATTTTCTGCGGACTCATTGTCCTCAATCCAAAGTCACAAATCGACGGCTTTCGATGTCTCTGGAAGATACGAATCTGAAACTGCCGGGTGATGTGAATGCGATGATGCGTCGAGGTCTGGATGCAGGTTTTTCAGAGCGCAGTAATGGTGATCGTCATTACTGGTTTCGGCTCAGTCAGGCCCCGCCAGCGGCCTTTGAGGTATACAATCCTCGAAAGGGACGTCGTCTGTACGACTGGATCCCGGACGAGAGCGGACCAGGGGGCGTTTTCAGGATGGTGCAGATTCTTCCACTGCTGTTTTGTGGGTCTGAGCTGCCTGAACGCATAGAGGACCTGGTGTTTGCAAGGAGGTTGCTGGAGTCCGGGGACCTCAGTCTGCTTTTTATGGGTAACTTAGCCAGCCGCATGGAGATGCGTCGCAGTATGCCGGTTCCCCTGACATTACTGCGAGACAAGGATGTGGGCCGGCGACTGGCGTGGCTGCTGACTCTCGATTTACCCGTGTTTGAGATGCTGAATCGCGAGCAACAGCGCTGGCTGCAGGAAGATGTGAACTGGGTTCCTGACAAGTGGCGATTGTCAGTTGAGGATGCGGAGTTGCTTGCGTTTGATGTGTTTCAGAATGGAGGTTTGGATGAAAACGACGGTGGTTGGGATTACGAGTGGGATCAGGAGGACGAGGAGGAAGAGGAAGAAATCCCGGCGGACGCATTGACCGATGAGGAAGCAGCAGCAGAAGAATCCGGAATCACTGAGGGTGAGATTGATTGGCGTCCTGATGCAACAGCACCTTACCGGGGTGACTTCGCTGCTGATCCACGGAGCACAGCCGCAAAGATTCTCAAGCTGATGAAAACCGGGAACGATGACGATCTCAGGACGGCCGTGTTGCAGATGTGGTATTTGACGCGGCAGGTGCAGGGAACTGAATACCAGGACCTGCCTGCACAGACCATGGAGCGGATGCTTGAATTGACCAGTAAACCGTCGCTGCTGGTGTCGCTTTTAAGCGAAGTCAATTCTGGCGAATAACGGCATACCGTGACGGGGCCAGTGAACAACGGCGATCAACGCGGGGGCTTGAAAAGGCCCCTGCTGTTTGTTGTTCAGGTGCTGGGTGCAGTACCTGAAAATGACGGAATTCAGGAAATCCCGATTCTGTATTTCCTGAATACGCGCGGGCGCCGGCCGAGAACTCCCGGTGTTTGAGTTTCCAGTCAGCGGGACAGGAAGGGAAAGAGCAGCAGGCCGAGGATGGCTGCACCGGCGACCACCCACGGCTCAGACAGTCGTCGAAAACGCGTCAGCAGAAACAGCGTGGCTGCCAGCACAAGTACCCTGGGATAATCGGGCTGCCAGCCATCGATGAATACCGTACGTCGTCCCAGGACGAGACAGGAGCCGGCGATGGCACCGATCGCAGCGGCAGTAACACCGTCGACAAAGGCGGTGATACCTGGACGTCGTCCGTGCTTTCTGAACCAGGGAGCCGGCAGCACGGTGAACAGCCAGCAGGGCAGGAAGGTCGCCAGTGCTGCCACAGCAGCCCCCGCCAAACCGGCTGGGAAGCCAGCGCCCGGCGAAGTGACGAGGTATCCAATGAATCCAACGGTGATAACGACCGGCCCCGGTGTGACCATGGCGACCGCCACAGCGTCCAGAAATTGCTGATCATTCAGCCAGCCATACTCCTTCACCACTCCGCCGTAAAGAAACGGCACAATGGCCAGTCCGCTGCCAAACACAAATGCTCCGGCTTTGGTGAAGAACACCGTGATTTGCAGCAGAAGTTCATTAAAGGAAGCTTTGCCTGCGGCAAGCAGCAGAACAGCCGATACTGGTGAAAGTGCAGGCAGGGTGACAGGGACCGCCTGCTGCGGCCGGGATCGAATCGCCCAGGTGATCAGCCCGGCACCCAGAAACAGCCACACACTCTCGGATTCCGTGATGATGGTGACCAGCGCACTGACAAGGTAGATGGCCCACATCAGTCGCGAATTTCCGATCGATTTCAGCGTGAGTCGATACGCTGCAATGCTGATGATGCCGATGACAGCCGGGCCGACACCATAAAACACAGACTGCATCCAGGTGATCCCGCCGTACTGACTGTAGACCCAGCCGAGTGCGACCACCATGAGAAATGACGGCAGGACGAAAATGGTTCCAACAAGCGTTGCTCCCAGCAGACCATAGTGGACATAGCCAAGGTAGATGGCCAACTGAGCGGCCAGCGGGCCAGGCATCAGTTGTGCCAGTGTCAAACCCTCGCGATACTCGGACTCACTGATCCACTTTCGCTGCTCGACCAGATCCCGGTGCATGTAGCCGACCAGTGCGACAGGCCCGCCGAAACCTGCTGTGCCAAGCCGCAGCATGTAAGTGCACATCTGCCCGAGTCGATAGCAGGGAGAACACGAATTCTGGCTCATATGCTATCTCAGGGGCATGCCGGGTTCCGGCTGACCATTGGTCGTCAGGATCTGAAAGTGGTGGACCGCAGCGGCTGCGGGGTGATCGCTGGTCCAGACGATGCGATGATCGCGAGTGATCTCGATCATCGAAACGCCGGTGGTCGCACCATGGCTGCCGACAACGGTATTGCCGTTGGCCAGTCGCTGGGAGCCGCAGGGATCGCGGAACTGATTGTTCACATGACTGTTGTCTGCCTGCCAGACAACGCGACCTTCAGGATCCAGTTCGACCACTTTGTTCCCGTGTGTGAGGGATGCCACGGTGTTGCCGTTGTCCAGTCGAATGGCCGTGAAGGGCCAGTTTTCAGCGGGACGCCCTCCCAACTCCGACAAATCGGTGGGCAGTATCCGCACGATGCTGCCGTCCGGACGATACTCCTTGATGCTGAAGGCCAGCAGATGGGGCACGAGGTAATTTCCGTTGCGGAGCTGTCGGGCCATGCGTGTTTGCATGTGAGCATTGTCGGTTTCGGGCTGCAGAGGAACTGTCAGCTTCAACTGACCGTCGGGGGCGATTTCGAGGAGTCGCGGCTGCGGTCCCAGCTCGGTCACCAGTGTATTGCCGTTGTAAAGCCGCTGAGCGGTACCAATCTCGCGGTTCTCCGCGCTCAGTTTCCATTCGAACACGACCTGTTTGTCGCGAGTGACCTCCTGCACCACATCGCTCCAGGCAATCAGCACATTGCCATTGGGCAGCACGAATCCGTCTCGTGACCGTCCCCGATGTTCCCACTCCACCTCGCCCGCTTCGCTGATGATTGCCGTGCGATTTCCGAAGACGATGTACGAGTGTCGCATGGTCGGCGTGTCGTCAGCCGCTGTGATTTCAGCGGCATGCTGAACGCAGCACTGAAGAGTCAGCAGGCAGGTCAGCAGGATGTTCGATCGGTTCATGGCGGTGGTTCCAGATTGTGGTGGCGGGAGCTGCAGACTGAGCCGGTTATTCGTCCGGATTTTCCGTGTGATAGGTCAGCAGGCTGGTGATTTTCAGTGGCTGCAGTCGTGCGCGTGCGTTCAGAAAGGTCAGTTCGATGACGCAGGCAGCGCCGGCGATTGTGGCTCCCAGCCCATCGGCCAGTCGGCGACAGGCTTCAACTGTGCCCCCGGTGGCCAGCAGGTCATCCACCAGCAGCACTCGATCTCCGGGCTGCACGGCATCGGTATGGATTTCAAGGGCATCAGAGCCGTATTCCAGATCGTAACTGAACTGACGTGTCTGCCATGGCAGTTTGCCGGGTTTGCGAACGGGCACGAAGCCGGCATTCAGTTCCATGGCGAGCGGCACTCCGAAGATAAAGCCGCGGGCCTCAGCGGCCAGGACTTTGGTGATGCCGGCATCTCGCCAGGGCTCGGCCAGCTCAACGGTGACCTGCCGCAGAGCATCCGGCGATGCGATCAGCGGAGTGATGTCGCGGAACATGATGCCCGGCTTCGGAAAGTCCGGGACAGCTCGTACAAAACTGCGAAGATTCATGAGGAGCCAGCCTGTTGAGCAGGAGTGAAAAGTGATGGCGGAGCCGGATTCGTTCAGACAGTGTACGGTTTGAGGCGTCAGGATTCATCTCAGTCACGGGGGCCTGCACCGCACATTGGGGGAACCCGGGGCTGGCTGCCCGCCGGAAACTTGAGTTGAAATCCGGAAACTGCGGGAAGGCCGCGGTGTGAACGCCCGATTGTATCGATTACTCCGACTCGCACTCATCCGTCAACCGGATTCCACCATTTTGTTGCGCTGACTCAACGACATGGTGACGCAGAGCGACCTAACGTTTTGCCAGATTCGCCTCAACTGCCTGATCGGAAAAGACAACGCCTATGGCGTGAACTCACCGTATTCGGTGTCTCTGTCGCCGGTTGGATGCAGCGTGAAGCCTGCGAGTTGCTGCACACGCAACATGATTTTCTTTCTTTAGTCTGCCGACGAGCATGACTGCTCGTCTCTGGGGGGGTCCAGATGGCTCGTAATTCTTCCGGTTCGCTGCTTGTCGTTGACGACGATCGCCATATTCAGAGTGCCATGGCCGAATATCTGCGGGGGCTGGGGCACAGAACGGAGACGGCTTCGTCGTGTCTGGAAGCACTGGAGCGGATGGAGGAGTTTCCGTTCGAGGTTGTGATCTGTGACGTGAATCTGCAGGACAAGGACGGCTTCCATCTGCTGCAGTGGGCTCGCGAACATGCTCCTGAAACGGCCATCATTCTGCTGACTGGCTTTGGCACGATTGAAAGTGCGGTCGAAGCCATCCGCATGGGGGCCTTTGACTACCTGACGAAGCCCGTGATTGATGAAGAACTGCGGTTCTCAATCGAACGAGCGATTGGCCAGCGACAGATCATGGAAGAGAATCGCAAGCTGAAGGCTCAGCTGACCGAACGCTACGGTCTGTCCAGCGTCATCGGCAAGGACTACAAAATGGTCCGCATGTTCGAACTGATGGAGAGTGTGGCGGACACAAAGACAACGGTTCTGATTCTGGGAGAGAGCGGAACGGGCAAGACCATGACTGCCCGGGCTTTGCATCATCTCAGCAATCGTCGAGACAAGGCGTTTGTGGAAGTGGCCTGCGGGGCCCTGCCGGAGACGCTGCTGGAGAGTGAGCTGTTCGGTCACGTTGCCGGTTCCTTCACCGGTGCCACGCACGACAAGATCGGTCGGTTTCTGCAGGCGGACGGCGGTACTCTGTTTCTGGATGAAATTGCAACAGCCTCGCCGGCGCTGCAGGTGAAACTTCTGCGCGTGCTGCAGGATCGCGAATTTGAGCCGGTCGGAGGCAATGTCACGCACAAGGTCGACGTGCGTCTGATTCTGGCAACCAATGTGGATCTGGAGGAGGCGGTGCGGGAAGGTCGTTTCCGCGAGGATTTGTACTACCGCATCAACGTGATCACTTTGACGCAGCCGGCTCTGCGGGATCGCCTCGGCGATATTCCGCTGCTGGCAAATCATTATCTGCAGATCTTCACGGAACAGACCGGTCGCAGGATTACTCAGATCGAAGAAGCAGCGATGCAGGTGCTGCAGCACTATCACTGGCCGGGCAATGTGCGTGAGCTGGTGAATGTGATTGAGCGTGCTGTGGTACTGTGCCGCAACGGTGTGATCACAGCGGCCGATCTTCCGGAAAAGCTGTTTGCGTCCGCGGAAAGTCGCGCCAGCGTCACGGCGCACCTCGGGAATGCCCCGCTGAAGGTCGCACTGACTCAGCCGGAACGACAATTGATCATTCAGGCTCTGGAAAGCACCGGCTGGAACCGTCAGAAGACGGCTCGGGCGCTGGGGATTAACCGCACAACTTTGTATAAGAAGATGAAGCGATACGACATCGACTTTGAGTCGGTGTACAAACACATGTGAGGGGCGTGGCCGCTCGGCCCGGCTCTGACCTCAAGCATGCTGACAGCCGGACTTTCACGAGTCCGGCTGTTCTGCATTCCGGCGCTGATATTGCGGTCAGTGCTGCCTCTGATAGACTGTGGACTGGTACGCGATGCACCCTGAGTTCTGCTGCGTGTATCCGTCACGACTACAAACAGTTCAGCAGGGGGCGATGCCGCGTGAAAAGTCGATGGATTTCAGTGTGTCTGCCAGTGTGGCTGTGCTGCTGCTGGTTTTCCGGCAGTGCGAACGCGGAAGAAAGCCAGGCTGGGTCTGCCAGTCGTCCGAATGTGCTGCTGATTCTGTCTGATGACCAGGCATGGACGGATTATGGTTTTATGGGGCATCCGACGATTCGGACGCCGCATCTGGACCGCCTTGCGGGTTCCGCTGCGCTGTTTCGTCGCGGCTATACTCCGACACCCCTGTGTCGACCTTCACTGATGTCAATTCTGACCGGCCGGTATGCTCACGAGCACGGCGTTGTGGGAAACGATCCGCGTCCGGATAAATCGCTCAGTGATCAGGACTACGCGGCCCTGCGGGAACAGCTGATTTCCAGAGTGGATCGTGTGCCGACGCTGCCGCGGCTGTTGTCGTCGGCCGGTTACGCCTGCCTGCAGACGGGAAAGTGGTGGGAGGGCAGCTGGAAACGGGGCGGATTCACTGCAGGCATGACTCGCGGATTTCCTGAACAGGGTGGCCGTCACGGGGATGACGGTCTGAAGATTGGCCGTCAGGGTGTGACGCCGATTCTGGAATTCATGGATCGGTCGGTGGCTGGAAAGCAGCCATTTTTTATCTGGTACGCACCGATGCTGCCGCATACGCCGCACAATCCGCCGGCTCGGCTGCTGCAGAAGTATGAACAGCCGGGTGTCGCGCCGGAGCTGGCCAAATACCATGCGATGTGCGAGTGGTTTGATGAGACCTGCGGTGAACTGCTGACAGCGCTTGATGCTCGTGGCCTGACCGAAAACACATTGGTGGTTTACGTCACGGACAATGGCTGGATTCAGGCGACATCTCAGATGCGGCTGGGGCCGGGCTGGACTCACGGGTTTGCTCCGCGATCCAAGCAGAGTGTTTACGAGGGAGGCGTGCGGACGCCGGTGATGTTTCGCTGGCCGGGGCGAATTCCCGCCGCGGATCGTCCCGAGCTGGCGACAACGCTGGATGTGCTGCCGACGGTACTGGCGGCAGCGGGTGTGGCGGCTCCGGAGGGCCTGCCGGGACTGAATCTGCTGCCGGCTTTGACGAGTGGCGGGAAGCTTGAGCGCGATTGGGTGAGCGGCGAGGGTTATTCACATGACATTGCCGACCTGTCGGATCCGGAGTCGTCCCTGGTGACTCGCTGGTGCATTGAGGGGGAGTGGAAGCTGATTCTGACGTGGGAGCCCCCGCAGGACCGTTATGCGTTTGTGCACAGTCTGAACGAGCGTCGTCCGCAGTTGTACCGGGTGACCGAGGATCCTGCAGAGCAGGTGAATCTGGCGTCGCAGCATCCGGAGCTGGTGTCTCGACTGCGTGAGCGTTTGCAGCGGGAATGGACGGTGGTGCGTCGTCCGATTGAGTGATTGCTGGCTTGTGCGGCTGCTCCTGGAGCGTTGAGTGCGGCGTGCAGGATGTTGTGCAGCGGCAGCATGTCGCTATAACCGGCCGTGATTTGGATAATTTCAGGAACTTTTCGGCCTCCGCCGGCCGTCGCAGGAACATACAGGCGGTATTTATTGTCACCCGGGTGTGAGTTTGCGTTTAACGTCGGGGGTGAAAAATGAATATGCTTGCCAGGCTGGTGGAACTCTGCGGACTGAAGTCTTCCGAGCGACGTCGACGATCACGCATTTGGTCGTCGGTCGCCGCCAGTGCTCAGGCAATCCAGCAACTGGAAACTCGATGTCTGATGTCAGCCAGCAGTGCGGGAGACCGCAGCGGTGACAGCTGGTCGTTTCGTCCGGAGAGTGCCGATGGAATTACGGAAATGGGGGGAGTGTCTGATCCGTCCGTGGATGGCGGTGTCGGGGGCGGAGCAGGTCCCATCAGCTGTTTCGCGGATGCTCCGGGAACTGGTGAGTTTGGAGTTGGGGACGGAACTGGCACGGGCG
>SXXK01000412.1 GCA_005791255.1 Planctomyces sp. | reverse complement strand
TTCAATGACCTGCAGGCTGACCCCGAAATGCGTAACCCGAAACTCGACGAAATGGTTGTCGTCGGGCACAGCATGGGGGGAATACTGGCACACTCACTCACCATCAACAGCGGAGAATCCCTGTGGTCAGCCGTCAGTCAGCAACCCATCAGCAGACTGCGAGCCGACCCGGAAACACGCGAAGCACTGCAGCAGGTGTTCTACTTCGAAGCCAATCCGTCCGTCGATCGAGTGGTCACAATCGCCAGCCCCTACGCCGGCAGCACACTCTCCAATCGCTTCACTCGCTGGGCACTCGGTTCTGTCATCTGGCTGCCCACTCGCACCATGAAACTCAGTCGAGTCCTGTTTGAACACGCCCCGGAAAAATCTCGGCAACACCTGGAACTGCCCCGCACCAGCATCGACTCACTGTCCCCCAAATCTGCAATCCTGCGACTGGTGCGAGGCAACCCCATCCCCCAGCCGGTACACCACCACAACATCGTTGCTGTCAACCGGGGCAGAAATGCAGACACGTGGACCGACGGGGTCGTCACCTGGAAAAGCTCGCATCTCGACGACGTGGACAGTGAACGAGTCATTCAGGCCGGCCACAGCGAAGTCGTTCGCAGCCCGGAAACAGTCCGAGAAATCCGGCGAATCCTGTTCGAACACATCGCACAAATCGATCGTCGCCGAATTCCCGTCATCCCGGCCACGCAGACCGTGGAAACACAGCCCACAAACCCAACCGAACATGCGGTCCGGAACTAACGTCCCTGTTCCACATCAGGCTCCCGTTATGAAACTGAGCATTCTGGCGGCACTGCTGATATCGCTGGTCAGCAACCCCGAAGCCCCCGAAGTCACCGTCACGGACTCCGGAAAATCCGGTCCCACTGTAGTCGTCGTGATCAACGCTGACCAAAACGACGCGGCAGAATCCGCCTTCCGGCAGCTGCGTTCCTGGCCACTGCAGCACGGACGACTGATTTGCGCTGCCGGAACTGCGTCCGCTGAGAATTCCCAAAAACACACTGCTGCCGAACGACTCCGGGAATTGCTGGCCGGCAAAACACCGGACTGGCTCGTGGAACTGCACGAATCAGCCAACGCCTCAGGCAACGCGGCGACTCCGCAGCAGGCCACCATCACTCCCGGAAACACAGGACTTTCGTCGAAAACTGCCCACCACCTGATCACTGCAGTCAACTCGGAAATCGAAAGTCCCTCCCGCAGCTTTCAAATCTCAAATTCCCCTCCGGTCGGCGCCTTACTCGCCGCAGCTCAGGGCCCGTCGTGGATCCCCCACGCCCCCGAATCCCTGCTGATCCAGACCCTGCAGCCTGGTCAGTCTCTCGCCGTTCGCGCTCGCCAGCACAGACTCATCATGGCCACTCTGCTGCACCACCTCAAACTGATCGAATCCACCTCAGTCGCCAGTCAGATCGTGGCCGCCGAGCAGCAAAAACAGTTCAATATCGCTCTCCTCGATGACGCCGGAGTCGGCGGACGTGGTGTTCCATCACTGCTGGAAATCTGGTCAGCAGAACAGGAAGTGACGGTTCAGCGAGTCTGCGGCGCAGATATTCGGAGTGGCTGCCTCACTCAGTTTGACCTCCTCTGCTGCAGTGGCGGATCGGGAAGCCGACAGGCCAGCACGCTGGGTGAGGACGGACGAAATGCCGTCCGCCAGTTCGTTGCTCAGGGCGGCGACTATGTCGGTATCTGCGCCGGCTCATATCTCGCCTGCAGCGGCTTCTCATGGGGACTCGGAATACTCGATGCCAAATCAAAATCCAACAGGTGGAAACGCGGCCGGGCAGAGCTGCCACTGCAGTTGACACCCGCCGGCAGCGAGGTTTTCACCAGAGGACCGCAAACTGCCACCATCATCTACAACAACGGCCCCATCATTCAGCCGCACGAACAACCCGAAGTCCCGGATTTTGAGGTCCTCGCAAACTTTACTGCGGAGGTCGCACAAAACGAAACACCCGCCGGCATCATGATCCACTCACCGGCCATCGTCCTCGGAAAATTCGGACAGGGCGATGTACTCTGCATCAGCCCACATCCCGAACAAAGTGGTCCCGCCGGTCAGCAGTGGATCACAGCAGCACTCCGACACCTGCGTTACGGCAAATCCGGTACGGAAGCGAAAACTCCATAAAAAAAGGCTGGCAAGTCTCTGCCAGCCCGCTGCTGCAATGTCGCCTGTGCCGCACACATCAGAGCAACGCGCCAACCGGAAGATGCAGCTCGTTCAGTTTGTTGGCTGCTACTTCCTCCGGTGTCCCCGAGTTCCACGCAACAGGAGCCGTCTTGCCCGCCTCGTAAAGTGACTCCATCGGTTCCCACACCTCGTCCACCTTGTCCTCAAACAGATCTCCAATCAGCAGATCCGTGATCCGGCCCTTCAAATGCGGATAGTTCCGCACAAAGCTGCCAAAATTGAAGCCATCGTAGAACTCGCAGACCAGCCGACGAATACGGTCAATCCCACGGTTCAAACCCGGTCCCCAGCTGCCCAGCGTCGATTCCGAGAAATCATGGCGCTGAAAAGCTGCATTGATCGAATCCGCTGCCATCTCGCCTGACTTGAGGGCCAGCAGCAGTCCCGAAGAATACAGAGGATCCAGGAACCCGAAGGCATCCCCCACCAGAACCCAGCCGGGCCCCGATACCTTCGAGCAGCGGTAGGAAAAGTCCCGAGTCGCAAAGTAACCGGCCACTCGACTCGCACCCTTGAGCCGGTCAATTGCACCCTGACACTTCTGAACCTCCTCCTCGTACACCTGCTCGTGCGTCCCGCGGCCCTTGAACAGGTACTCAAAAGGAGCCACAATGCCAACACTGACCCGATTGTCATGCAACGGAATGTACCAGAACCAGCCCTGACGATCCGCTGTCTGCAAAATCACAGTCGCTCCCTCGTCCCGACCTGTGTCCTGATGGGCTCCCTGCCAGTAAGTCCAGATTGCCCCCTTGTTCAAAACCGGATCCCACGTCCGCAACTTCAGACGATTCATCAGCAGTCCACTCTGGCCGCTGGCATCCACCACCACCTTCGCCTGCACTGTTCGAGTCTCGCCGCCCTCAAGACGCACTCGCACACCCGTTGCCCGGTCACCGTCGAACAGCACATCCAAAACCCGGGCACCCTCATGAGCCTCCACGCCGTGCTCACGAGCATTGTTCAGCATCAGCAGGTCAAACTCGCTCCGCACAACCTGCCACGTCTGGGAGGACTCGTGAGGATTGTTGTCCTCAAAGTAGAACGGAGCAGATGCCTTGCCGTTCGAACTCACAAACTGCACGCTCCGCTTCTTCACGAAACTGCTGCGTTTCATCTTCTCCAGCATGTTCAGACGCTTCAACGTCCAGTAAGTCTCCGGAATCAGAGACTCACCCACGTGAAACCGCGGAAACTTCTCTCGCTCAAACAGTTGCACTGATCGCCCCTGCTGCGCAAGCAGCGTCGCCACAGTAGCACCGGCAGGCCCACCGCCAATCACCACAACGTCTGCTTCACACTCACTGGCTTCAGAACCGCCCAAATTCGAGACACCCGCAGCATCCAACATGGACTCTCTCCCAATTTCGGCCACCAACAGACGTGTTCCACGACTCCGAAATATTAGACAGCAAAACAATAGTTGTCCACACAACTATCGCCACCAACGCGCCTTTCTGCTCACTGATTGTGTGTTTTTTTCAGTGAATCGTTCACTCGATTGACGAACCAGCCGCCAATGCACAGGATAGCCCACCGCCAGCCAATTCAGCTCCCGCAGCCCATGACCCCCAAACAAAAACCGGCATAGTACTGTATGAAAGACCACTCAAAACGCCCGTTTCGCACGACATTTCTCGTGCTTCTCACCACACTGCTCGGTTGCACACAGCAGCCCTCCACTCAGTCCACCAAAACAACCAGCGTTCTCGCCGTTGCCACGACGTCACCCATGATGACCGAGTTTGTCACCCGGATGCTCGGAACCACCACTGACGTTCGACTGATCGTCCCCGCGGAACGCTCCTCCCGCGATTGGCGCCCATCGAGAACCGCGGCCACGGAATTGCGGGATGCCCAACTGGTGGTCCTGACCGGCGCCGGCTGGGAACCCTGGAGCGAACGTGTGTCCCTCGCCCCAACCCGCACCGTCGATCTTTCCGGGGCCATCAAACAGTTCCTGATCGAAGTCCCGGATGCAGTCACTCATCAGCATGGCCCCGACGGCGCTCACTCGCACAAAGGCTTTGTTCCCCACACCTGGCTCAGCCCCCAACTGCTGCTGCTGCAACTGCCGGACCTTGAAACCGCTCTGCTCAAAGCCCACCCCGACAGTCGCGAGACGATTCAGCGAGAAGCCGGACGCCTGCGCACCTCCCTGCAGCCACTGGCCAGCCTCGCTGCCGACCTCAGGACGCAGTTGCAGGAACAAAAACTCGCAGTCGTCACTGACGGACCGGAATTCCTGTACCTGCTCCGAGACCTGGGCGTCGATCCAATCCGCATCCGCTGGCCGGTGAGCAGCCCGGTCAATGCCGCGATCACCGAACAGATCCAGCAGGCGGCACAGCACAACAACGCCGCACCCGGCGTGTTCATCATCAACAGCCGACGTCCGATCGGTGCTGAACAACCAGCGGTCGATGCCGGGTTCCGCGTACTTCGACTTGACGACCTCGAACAGGCCTCCTCCGAACAGAACGCCGTGGCAAGACTGACATCCAACCTGCGTACACTGCAGGCTTTGACTGCAGCAATCCCGCCGACTGCGCCTCAATAGCCACCGTGCGGCCTGTCAAACTTCCAGTAACCACGCCACAACACGCAGCTTCCGTTCCGCCGTCCGCTGCACCTCGCGGGCTTCCCGCGCACTCCGGCACACCACAAACACTGTCGATCCACTGCCGGACATGAATGCCGGCCTGCCAGTTGCATGCTGAAAACGGTGCTGCAGATCTGCCATCTCGGCATTCATCCTGGCAGCAGCATCTGTCAGTCGGTTGAAAATACAGGATTCCAGCAGGTCCGTGCGTCCGTCTGTCAAACATCGAGCCACGTGCGCGGATGTCCGAAGCTCAGTACCGGCCGATGTGCGGCGAAAGACTTCCGGAGTACTGTTGCCGCGCCCCGGTCGTACAGCCACAAAGAACAGACTGCCCGAGAATTGCAGAGGCTGAATCTGCTCACCACGCCCCCGACAAATCGCAGCCCGCGCACCACTCAGCAGAAAGTTGATATCGCTGCCCAGTCCTGCTGCCATCTCATGCAACTGCGCATCCGACACGGACAGATTCCAGATCTGTCGGCAACCCAGCAGGGCAGCTGCAGCGTTCCCGGAACCGCCTCCCAGACCGGATTCCGGCGGGATGCACTTGTGCAGTATGATCTCCGCACCGCAGCCTGAAGCCCCCAAACCACGCAACTGCTCAGCAGCCCGCAGAATCAGATTGCGACCGTCCAGAGGCACCGCATTCCTCAGAGACGCGGGTGTTGAGTCACTGAAACGCAGTCGCACTGCGCCGCTGAAATCGGGTATCAGCGTCAAAGTATCGCAGAATCGGGTGCGGACCATCACTGTGTCCAGCTCATGGTAACCGTCTTCACGACGCCCCAAAACTTCCAAAAAAATATTCAGCTTGGAGGCCGACTGCAGCACCAGCCGCCCACCGGAAACAGACCTCCATCCACAGCCCCCCACAGGGCCTTCCGTCGCCGCATAACACTCCGACATTGCCAAACCAACCTTCCCGGATCACCCAATCACGTTGCAAACTCCCGGAACACAGCTTCTGCAAATCGGCAGATTCTGCCATAATCTCTGCGCAGAGCAAACAGAAACGGATTTCCGAGTACTGCCGGATGCGGTCAGGCAAACGACAACCCTCAGAACAACTGCTCTCCCTGCTGCGGGCTGACGGTCTGGCTGCGCGCTGCGACCTTGACCGCTGTCTGCCGCTCGTTCGCACACTGGCCTCAGAACTTCCGGACTTTGATTCCGTCTGGCTGGATGCCATGGTCCGCCTGCGACAACTGACTCCCTGGCAGGCCAGTCAGCTGCAGCAGACTCCCCCAGGTGTACTGTCTGTCGGCCGGTTTCTCCTCTGCGAACAGCTGGGTGAACACTCACTGCTGGCCATCGATCGCCGATCCGGCAGCAGGTTTGTCCTGGCCAAAATCAGCAACGCCGACACACCCGCCAGCAGCGGGCTGCGCACCAGCACTCAGGAATTGCTGGACCGGCTGCAAACGCTCCAGCCACGACGGCCTGCAGGTTGCATTCTGCCCGCAGAGCTGGCTGAAGACAGCCATGGCCGGCTCTGGCTGGCTTCCCCACACGCTGGCAACTGGTCGTTCGATGATCTCGTGATCCGCGGTGGCCGACTGCCATGGCAGGCTGTCACTGAAATCGGTCGGGAACTGCTGCACTGCCTTGCGTGGTTTGAGCAGTCCGGACTGACGCACGGCAACCTCACAGCATCCTCCGTCCGCCTCTGCCCAAATGGACAAATTGCCCTCACTGCAGCCTTTGCCCGCAGACTCCGCCGCCCTGGAATCTCCATCGGACAGCAGTTGACGCTTCGCGACTGCGACGGAATCGCTCCCGAGCTCTCTGAGTCCACTCGACACCCCGATCGTCGCAGCGAACTTTACGCACTGGGCTGCCTGCTCTGGCAGTTGCTTGCCGGTCGCCCGGTGGTGATTTCTGCCGATCCCGTCAGACGACTGATCAGCCAGCGCGAACACGACATCAGCGACATTCGCACGCTGGTACCCGAATGCCCCGAATCACTCGCTCGCTGCATTCAGATGATGACACGTCGGCTGCCCGAACTGCGACCGGACTCCGCTGCTGACCTGCTGCGACTGTGGCCGCCAGCCCCGCATGGCGTTTCGGCACTTCGCCGAATTGTGAAGGCACTGCCGGAATCCCGAACAGCCGTGGTGCAGCTTCCCGCTTCCGCCGCTCTGCCACAAACACTCCCGGCCCGACTGATTCGACGGGCCGCATGGCCTGCGGCCGCACTTGCTGCCCTCACCGGACTCGCAATCACCGTCAGTCGGTCCGAAACTCCCCTGATCCCGCTCACATCCATGACGTGGCATGATCTGCTGGATCCCGCCTCACCGACTGTACCCGACAAAACTTCAGCAGCAGATCCCGCAGTGACTGCGACGGTTGCCCTCCACGATATGCCGCAGCCGGATGCCGATGGAATCATCCGCCTGCTGCCGGGCCACACCTATCGCCCGCGAGACCTCCGCGTACCCGGCAGACTCACAATCGAGTGCATGGGCCCTGTCGGTGCTGAAGTGAAGATCCCTGCGAACGGACAGTGGATTGTGGCCGCAGCAACGGTCGAACTGCGAGGACTTCAGCTGCACAGAGACAGCGGACAACCCATACCCGAAACACCTCGACAACTCGTCGCCGTCCAGTGTCAGTCACTCCTGCTGCGGAACTGCCACATACAGTCCCCCGCAGCCTCCGATGACTGCTCCGGACTCGCATGGTTTCGCCCCGCAGGACAACCGGGCATCATCGAATTGCAGAACTGCGTATTCGCCGGCGGAGGTTACGGGATCTCGTGCAATCACCCGCCCCGCAGACTGCAGCTGGAAAATGTCCTGCTCGCCTGCCGTGGCGGAGGTCTGCTGCTGGAATTTGGACTGGCTGACTCTGCAGACTGGCAGGCCACTCTGAAAAACGTGACCCAGCGGTTCGGTTTCTCACTGCTCGATGCCATCGTACATCCCGACGGCCCGCAGAAACTGGAACTCCGGATCGCATCCCAGGACTGCGTCTATCAGCCACGCATGGCCGTCGCTCGGATTCGCCCGCCCGGCAACTGGAAACCTGCCGATATGCAGATCCGTTTCCAGACGGACAGCGGACACCCAGCCATCGTCAACCCGGCAGCCGAATCCGCCGTGTACATCGACCGCTCTTTGAACCAGACCGTCGCTCTGCCCGCAGCCAGCCTGCCGGACAATATGCTGCTGTTTGTGGACAGCACCTTTGCTGACGCAGAGCAGCAGAATTTCCGTACGCCCTGGGAAGCATCCATGCTGCTGGATTTCGACGGACCCAAACTGTCACAGCAGTTGCCCGGCATCACTGCCGAACACCTGCCGGCAAAGCCAGAGGCCGACTACTTCACAAACTGAAATTCTCGAGTGTTCAGGATGGCCCAGATCACATCCTCCCAGCCCTGCTGCCGGTTCTGATAGTCCGCCAGCTTCTGCATCACAAACTGCACTTCCTCCGCACGTGGAGCCCGACTGAACGCCGCCAGATACAGTTCCGTCAGCTTCTCCTCAGCAGCACGCTGCTCTTCACGAGCAAACTGTGCGGCTCGCCCCTGACCACTCTGCAGACGCCCCTGCACGTCACTGGAATTCAGCAGATGCAGAGACTGCGACAGATTCGCCTCAGGAGAACGCTCACACTCACACGCACTCTCCGCCTCAGGCTTCCCAAAGACCTGCAGGAAATAGTTGTTGAAACCATTGTCCGGCAGCTGCACCGCTGTCGTTCCCTGAGGAATTGTTCCGAAATTCGACGGAGTCTCAGCCACCGAATTCACCGCATCATACAACACCTCCGCCGTCAGACGACGAGGATAAAAACGCGAAAAATTCTGAGCATCCGCGGCATTGAACTCAGATGGCTCAGAACTGAGCTGATACGCCGAAGACCGGCAAATCGTCCGCACCAGATCCTGCAGATCAAAGCGATGATCCACGAAATGCTTCGCCAGAGCATCCAGCAGGGCCGGGTTCGATGGCGGGTTCGTCACACGCAGATCGTCCTCCGGATCCACAATGCCCCGACCAAAGAAATGCTTCCAGTATCGATTCACCAGCGCCCGGGCAAAAAACGGATTCTCAGGAGCAGCCATCCAGTCCACCAGATGCTGCCGCGCATCATCATACTTCGAGATTTCAAGCGCAGGACTGCCCAGACCAGCCGGCACCACGTCCTGCTGCGTCCTTGGATTCCGCGACTTCGGCTCCTCTGCCTTCACGTACACCATGTCCGGCTGATTCAACTGCATGTTGTAACGCGAATTCTTCAGCCCCACCTGTGAAAAGAAGGCCTCAAATCCATAGTAGTCCTGCTGACTCCAACGCTCAAACGGATGATGATGACACTTCGCACACGCCAGCCGCATCCCCAGAAACAGCTGCGCAACATCCTCCATCTGCTGCGTCGAAGTCGCCACCTCACGATACCAGGCCGCCGGAGGATGAGTCTCAGCGTCACCCGTTGCCGTCAGTACCGATCGCACGAACTGGTCATACGGCATGTTCTCACGCAATGCTCGACGGATCCAGCCGTGAAATCGAAACGTGTACTGAATGTCCGTCGCCTGACGCCGCTTGTTCCGCAGTACAGCCGCCCACTTGTTCGCAAAATAGTCCGCATAGCCCGGGCTGGCCAACAGCCGATCAATCAGCCGATCCCGCTTCCCCGCATCCGTGTCCGCAATGAACTGACTGGTCTCCGCTGGCGACGGCAGCCGCCCCGCAATGTCAATGGATACGCGGCGAATGAAAGTCGCGTCGTCACACAGCGGAGCAGGGGGGATCCCCAGCTGCTTCAGCTTGCCAAACACCAGCGAGTCCACAAAGTTCTTCTCCGCCGGCACACTCTGCACCGGCACACCCTGCGGAATCACCGCCCGGAAAACACCAACCTCACCCTGAAACCGGACCATCACCGCCACTTCACCCGGCACATCCTCCACCGTCACCCGACCAGCGGCATTCGTGATCGCCATCTCAGCATGGTTCGGCTCATAAGATGCCAGACGAGTCACATCGCGCACCGAACCGTCACTGTAATGCGCCAGCACCGACAACTGCTGCCGACCACGAAAGTTCATTTCACGAACTGCCGGCACAGCCTCAATCCGCTGCAGCACCGGGTCCTCCTCAGAACCATATGGCATCCCCTGCTGGATCCAGCGACTGACCAGGTCCCACTCGTACGTGCCCGGAGACATCCGCTGACCACCGCCATGCGGCAGGATGTTGGCCGGCTTCTGCAACAACAGACTGAAACCCGGATCCGCTGGAAAAATCCGACGACCACGATCTTCATGCACCAGAAACTCGTAATCCTCGTCCGGATAAAAACCAAGCAGCGACAACCGAAATCCGTTCTGACCGTCCGCCTTGCCATGACAGCCACCGGCATTGCAGCCCAGCTTTGTAAATATCGGCACGATCTCGTTCTCAAAATTCACCGGCAGGTCCTCGCCACAGCGAGCTGCCGTAAGCTCAATCGTCGCCGTGCGCCCCCCCGGCTCCGTCGCTGTCACTCGACCGACCCCGTCTGTCAGCGGTGTCACCAGACCCTCGGCATTCACACCCAGGACTGCCGGAGCTGAAACGCTGTAAGCCACACCATGTGTCAGATCATGCCGCTGACCGCTGGCATACACGCCCGTGACCAGCAGTTGCCGGCGAGCATTGCGGCCCACCAAAGTCGTCGGACCAGCGGCTTCAAACTCAATCCGCTGCAAATCGCCCGCCGGCCCCAGCCCCGGAGGCTCAGCAAGCAACTCCGAGCTAAGACCCAGGCCCAGAACAATGACCGCAAACATCACGCTGGTACGATTCGCTGCACTCATCTGCAGGACTCCTGTGACAGCCCGTTCAGCTATTCAAAACCTTCTCAATTCTGACGGTTGTCGCCCGGAAACGCAAGAAATCTGCAGTGAAATCAAGGCCTGTGCGTGACTCAAAAGGAGGGGTTTTCACCCATTTTCCAGAAGAATCCGTACTCCCAACAGCCGATTCTCAGGAAAATTGCCGGAGACTGCCCCCAGCAACCCTGGTGGCGAACTCCCTTTCGGCAGACTAGAATCCAGCGGTTGAAGCGGTCCGAAGTGCAATTGGCGGAGCACACACATGCGTGCAGATTTCAGCGAACAACAGGCACGGCGCGATTTTCTGCGGGCAATGACCACTGCCGCAGCCACCACACTTGCCGCAGGAGCCCCGCGGGCCCTCGCCCGGGCTGAAAACGCAGACACCGTCCAGCCCGTCCCTGCCGCAGACTCCTGCATCCTCCTCTGGATGGGTGGTGGCATGGCTGCCCCCGATACACTCGATCCCAAACACTATCAGCCGTTCCGCCCCGGATTGCCTGTCGCTGACATGCTCAGCACCTTCCCGGCAATCGATACCGCTGTCAGCGGCGTCCGCATCTGCCAGGGGCTCGAGAAAATCGCCTCAGTCCTCGACCGGGGCACACTGATTCGCTCTGCGGTCCAGCCCGACCTCGGCAGCATCCTGCACTCCCGCCATCAGTACCACTGGCACACAGGCTATGTCCCGCCACAAACTGTCGCCTGCCCCCATATCGGGTCGTGGATCGCCCGCATGCGCGGCCCCCTCAATCCGGTGATCCCCGCCTTCGTCAATATCGGACAGCGACTGGAAGGCGTCGGTGAAAGCGAAGAACTGAAGGCCTTCACTACCGCCGGTTTCTTCGGCAGCGAATACGGACCAATGAACCTGCCGTTCCCTGAAGAAGCAGCGGCGTCCGTTCGCCCACCCAATGGCATGAACGCCGGTCGCTTCGGCAGCCGACAGAAACTGCTGCAGAAACTGGTTGACAACTGCCCGCAGAAACAATTCATGAGCGACTACCAGCAGGAATCACTGCTGCGATCCATGGACAACGCATGGAGACTGCTCAGTTCCCGCGATCGTGACGCCTTTGATATCCAGCTGGAACCGGAAGATACCCGCCGCATTTACGACACCGGACGCTTCGGACGCGGCTGCCTGCTGGCCCGCAGACTCGTCGAAGCCGGTGCCCGCTTCGTCGAAGTAACCACCGAATACGTCCCGTTCCTGCATTGGGATACTCACGCCAACGGACACGAGACGCTCGCTCGTATGCATTCCGAAATCGATGCCCCCATCGCACAACTCGTCCGCGATCTGGAACTTCGCGGCCTGCTCGACAGAACTCTCGTCATACTCGCCTCAGAGTTCAGTCGCGACGCACTCATCGAGGGCGTCCCGGGATCCTCCGCTGCCGACCAGGCAACAGAACGAGTCGATGCTGTTACCGAAATGAAACACTACGGGCTGCACCGACACTTCACCGGAGGCACCAGCGTGCTGATGTTCGGCGGCGGACTCAAACGCGGCTTCGTTTACGGACGAACCGCCGATACCCGCCCCCTCATCGCTGTCGAAAACCCCGTCTCCATCGCCGATCTCCATGCCACCATCATGACGGCCATGGGCATCAGCCCGCAAACCGGCTTCGATATCGAAGGACGACCATTCTACGTCACTCAGGACGGCCACGGAAAACCGGTGATGGATCTGTTCGCCGCAGGCTGACCACAGCGGCCAGCCGTACAGTTACATGAATGGAGTGCCCCCGAGTGCCCCTTGCCCGCAGACGCCTGCCGTGGCTGGTCGTACTGCTGCCGCTGCTGGCAGCAGTCGCTGTGCCATGGCTCCTGAAATCCGGCAGTCATATTCCCACTGTCGTCGTCTACTGCGCACACGACTCCGTGTTCGCCGATGGAATCCTGCGACAGTTCGAACAGCAGACCGGAATCCGAGTCGATGTGCGCTACGATGAGGAGGCCAACAAAAGCCTCGGACTGACCCAGATGCTGCTCTCCGAAAAACAGTCCCCCCGCTGTGATGTCTTCTGGAACAATCAGACTCTGGGTACGATCCGACTAAAAAACGCCGGAATTCTCCAGCCAGCACCTCAGAAATTGCTGCAGAGAATTCCCCCGGAGTTTCGGGATCCCGAAGGCTGCTGGTGCGGCTTCGCAGCGCGACTGCGAGTCTGGATTGTCAACACCCAAAAAATGCAGTGTTCTCCACAGGCCATCGCCGCTGCACTCAGTCGTCCCGATCTCTCCGACGCCGCAATTGCTGTCCCGCTCTACGGAACAACACTCACACAGTACGCCGAAATGTGCCGCGAACAGGGATTGCAGGCACTGCAGGAATGGCATCAATCACTGCACAGCCGCGGCATCCGTGAAGTACGCGGAAATGGCGCGGTCCGCGACCTCGTTGCCGCAGGCGTCTGCAGCTTCGGACTCACCGATACCGATGACTTCTATGCCGCACTGGCCGCTGGCAGCCCCGTCGACATGCTGCCCTTCAGACTGCAGGATGGCACAACCGTCTGCATCCCCAACACCGTGGCCATGATTCGCAATTGTCCCCATCCGGAAACTGCCGCAAAACTGCTGGAATTTTTGCTGTCTGCCAGCGTGGAACAGCAGCTGGCCGAATCCCCCGCACGACAAATCCCCCTGGGCCCCACAGACTCATCACTGCTGCCCCCGGAAGTGCAGCGACTGCTGCCCTGGTCGGCCGACGCAACCAATCCGGCCGCGGCCGCCCAGTCTGATCAGCAGGTTCTGAACTGGCTCTCCCAAAGCCGCTGAAAGGCAAAAAGCCCGGGCTGCGCTGCAGCACCGGGCTTTCCGGAGAACTGATTCAGAAAATCGGCAGATCAAGTCCCCGATTTACACATCTCACGGACTGGCATCTTCCAGTGCTTCAACACGCTGCTCAAGTGCAGTCAGCTCGCTCTGCAGCGCAGCTGCATCAGCCTGCGCCTTCAATGCTGCTGCATTCGCATCTTCTGCATCGTTTCTGGCATCAATGCCAATCACAACGGCAGCAATCGCTACACCCGCATAAACCAGCATCGGCAGATTGAATGCACCGAACTGCCCGCGAACCAGACGCACGTCACTGACGACAGCCGGAGTATTCACGGCGGTTGGTGGTGCCTTCTCAACCGTCCAGAATCGGCAGGATGTCGCCCCGCCCGCCGTGATCAGACGATGCTGACCCGCTCGCAGACCGCGAAATGCAGCCAGACCGTCCGCATTCGTCTCAGACACCGACACCGCTCGACCCTGATACTCCACTGTCACCTGCGAACCCTCCACAGGCTGACCTTCCAGAGTCACCACGCGAGTCGTCAGCAGACCACCGTCCCCCAGACGCACGTCCTGGACTCGCACACCAGCCTCATCAGCTGCCGCACCGGCAATGGCCAGAGGGCCCTGAAACAGCACGGCGGCGGCCAGCACCAGTGAAAACACTCCCTTCAGATTCTTCAACGCAGCCATCGTTCCGTTCCTTCGTTACTGCCGATCTGTTTTCCGAACCGGTAAAAGTCGCACGGCCACAATGGACATCAATGCGACATTCACTCTTCACTTGAGACAAAGGTTAGAGGAAACGTCATTTTCCGGAAATAGGAGTTTGCCCGAGAAAGCAGACCGGAATTCTCCGCCGCTGCATACTCACTGAATTTCCCCGGTGCCTCGCCACGGTGAATCTGCCGCACATAACCCTGCAGCAGCTGCCGGCTGCCAGCACTGTCGTTGATCAGAAAACACACCCACGCCCAGCTGTTGCGATACTCCTCAGCTCCCATCGACTCCGCCGACGGAATCCGCTCCAGAGTTGAAAGTGTCGGAGATATCCCGACTCGAGCCTTCCAGCGAACCGCTTCGCGCCGGGATGACCTCGGACGAGCCGCTTCCTCCTCCTCGAAATACTCCGCCAACCCCTCATCCAGCCACAACGGCGCATACGGCATATGCTGATGCACCCGCACATGAGTCATCTCATGACGCAGATCCACCACCAGACTGCGACTGTTGTACGCGTAAATCTGGCTGATTTCCCCATTCTTCAGGAAAATCGCGCGGCGCGCTGCAGCCTGAGGAACACTCGCACTCAGATACTGCAAATAACTCTGCCGACTCGCAAACAGTACAATCTCCACACGACCTTCCGTCGCCCGAATCCCGGTGGTCTCCGCCAGCTCAGAATCCACCTCACTCAGTTCCGCAGTAATTCGCTCCGTATCCACCTCAAACTCGGAATACATCAGCAGACTGCCACGCTGCTCCTGAACCACCCAGCGGTCACTGCCGCCAGCCGGCACACAACACAGCGTCAAAACACAGATCAGCAGTGTCCGGAGCCCTGTTCCGCTGCTGCACCACGTCATGTCCGTTGGTTCCTCTTCCGTGCACACACACCACGGAAGATTTCAGAAAATAGAAATTCAGCACACAGCACACTTCGGCAAATCGTGCCGGAAAACCGGGGTCGAGGTCAACACCAGTCTCCGACAACCGCAAATCACCTCACCCACAGCCGAAAAAACGCAGGAATGCCGGCAGAGGAACGATAAGCCGGGTTCTGTCGCGGGTGTTCATTTCTCTAGGATGCCGATTGCTCGACACCTCCAGCAGCCTACCCGAAGGTCAGCGAACCGGACCGATCCGAGGCAGCAGATGCTGCCTGACCTTCTGCTTGGCCTTGCTCCCGATGGGGTTTACCCAGCCAGACGGTCACCCGTACTGCTGGTGCGCTCTTACCGCACCGTTTCACCCTTACCACGACGCAGTGAGACGGCCAGGCCATCACACCACC
>SXXK01000411.1 GCA_005791255.1 Planctomyces sp. | reverse complement strand
TGTGCCCCTCCAGCAGCCCCTGCAGCCGCTGCAGCTCTTTCGCCCGGTCAACGGCGCGGACGTGGACCGCTTTGGAGACCGCACGGAAGACTTCCATGCCCGTCAGAGCCTCCAGTATCGTCGCTCGCTCGTCATCTTTCGCCTTGAGGAACGCAGAGAACTCATTCTGAGCCAGCAGCACTGCTCGCGTGAACTGCTCAAACGTCAGACCGACACGTTCCCTGATCGCTGCCAGCACTTCAGTCTTCTTCCCGCCAACCTCCAGCTGTTCTTCCTGCCCCTGCGTCAGATTTCCGCGGTACAGGGCCATGGTAACCGCCTGCAGTTGCCCCTCCGCTTTATTGCGGGCGCGACGGACTTTCCACTGGGCCGTCCACGTGTTTCCGTCCACGCCGACAAATGCCACCTCCGCCATGCCACTGGCAGCACCGCGACGCAGCAGGCCTCGCGGATCCTGCTGGCTCACCCCTCTGATATCCTCACCCCCCTTCGGCGCCAGCGTCAGTCGCGGAGTGTCGTCGTACAGAGCCAGGCACAAAGCGTCGAGAAGAGTGCTTTTGCCGGAACCTGTCGGACCAATGATCGAAAACAACCCAGCCGACCGCAAAGGCTCAGTCGTGAAATCCACATGCTGAAGGCCTGCCAGTGAAGCTAGATTTTCAGCGGTTATCCGCACTATTCTCATGCCAGCAAATCCTCCTGATGCAGCACATCACTCAATGCCTGCAACAGCTCCGCCGGAGGATCAGCGGCATACAGTCGCTGATATTCGCGAGTCAGCACGGCGACCGGGGTCAATGTGCTGAGATCTGCGGACACGGGAGCGGAATCTGCTGCATCGGCCCCCTGCTGCTGCTCGGCCACCGTCTGCACATGGATCTGCACCAGCCGCACACTGCAGCCCTGCAGTGCCTGTTCGATCTGCTGTCGCCGCGTCGGATCCGGACCGCTGGCCAGCACGTTCACTCGCAAAAACGGCTGCTGCTCCAACGGAACTTCCGGCAGCTCCTGCAGACTGCAGAGCTGCGGCAGAATGGTTTCCAGCGGAGCATTGCCGCGAACAGGCACCGACAGCAGCGAAACCGTTCGCGGCACCGGAATCGACTGCACAGACTGCAGCTGTCCGCCTGCAAAATCCAGGCACAGAATCTGATGCTGATAGGCCGCTTCCGTAAACGACAGCGGGATCGGGCTGCCACTGTAGCGAATGCGTCCCTGCTGAAACTGCTGTGCCCGATGCAGATGGCCCAAAGCCACATAGGCGAGCGCCGGCGGGAATGTGTCCAGCCCAATGGCTTCAGCATGCCCGACAACCAGCCGACGTTCTGAATCCAGCGTTTCCAAACCACCCGCCAGATGACAGTGTCCGATGGCAATCAGTGCCGCACCAGGCGCCGTTTCCGCTCTCAGCTCAGCCGCCGCCGCGACAGCCTGCTCATAGGCAGCCCGAATGCCGGCCAGCCACGGATCCTCAGCAGCCGGAACTGTCGGAACATCGGCCGGTCGCAGGAATGGCATCGCAATCACAATCGCCTCGGTCTGACCACTGTCGCCGCGCAACGGTACCAGCAGACGCCTGAAATCAAGTTCTGTGCCCGCAGCGTTCAGCGGAGTTCCCACGATATGAATGCTGAAGGCATCCAGCAGCCCGGCCGGAGCTTCCAGGCGGGAACCGGCATCATGATTGCCGGCTGTAATCACCAGCTGCAGGTCAGGCTGCAACTGCCGCGCACGAGACAGAAACGAGTAGAACAGCTTCTGAGCAGTCGCTGCCGGATGAATCGTGTCAAACACATCACCCGCCAGCAGCAGTGCGTGCGGCTGGTGTTCCTGCAACTGCAGCAGCAGCCAGTCAAGAAACGACGCATGCTCAGGCTCACGCGAGTAACCATGAAAGGACTGACCCAGGTGCCAGTCTGCAGTATGCAGGATTTTCAGCATGTTCGACAGATCTTCAGCAGGGGTGCAGCTATCGATCGCCGCCGGCAGTTTCACCCGTCACATGAATCGTGTTGTGAATCCGCCCTCGCACAGGACCTCCGTCCACGGCACGCAGATCAAAACTGACCTCCATTCCCCACGTGGGCTGCAGGTCCGGGATCGTCAGACTGAGAGTCAGACCATCAGCCGACAGAGCTGCTGCAGTGACCGGCCACGGACGTTCATTGAAATGCTTTGAACCATAGCCTGCCGTCCGCTTCAGATCCCACGCTTTGACCTGCAGTGCCGCCGGCGCCACACTGGCTGGATCCAGCGGTTCACTGAACGACAGCTGCAGCCCCTGAGGCACGGCATGCATCGTCAGCGGCAGATGCAGTGGTTTCGGCTGCAGTCGCAGCCGATACAGTCCGCCCGGATGGGTTGCACTGCCGGCCCAGGCAAACATTCCGCAAACATACAGCTGACCATCAGCCGGGTTGAATCGACCACGCATCACACCCGTCGGAAACGCCGGCATCGGCAGCTCAATCATGCCACCCTGGCGACGACCGCCGGTCTGCTCATGCAGCACCAGAAACACCTTGCCATAACCATAGGACAAATTCAGCAGACCGCCCTGCAACGGCCCCCAGCGATCACTGTCCACCCACAACAACTCACCCGGCGATCGATCAAATTCGTTCGTAATCCAGCACAGCGGTGGCTCCATCGCACTGTCCGACTCGTCCTGCACACCATGATAGCCCAGCATGTTGCCGTAGAACTTCGGCTGACCATCCGCAGGCGGAAGCACCCAATTGATTCGGTTTTTCGGGTTCCAGAATCCCTCCTGATCCGTCACCACAAAGGAACCGTCCGGATTCAGACAGACCCCGTTGGCCGCCCGGAAGCCCACCGCAAGAATCTCAGTCCGGGAACCATCCGGGGTCACTTTCAGCAGCGTTCCGTGCTGCGGCACCACCGCCGGCAAAGCATGTCGCCCGGATTTGGCGTAATAGAAATTGCCCGCTGCATCCGTCTGCAGTCCCATGGCAAACTCATGAAAATGTTCGGTCACCTGGTGATCACTGTTCAGGCACTCCACAAAATCCGTTTCACCATCACCGTTCAGATCCCGCAGCACGGCAAGCTGATCCCGGCACGTCAGGTAAATGGTCTCATCGATGATCTTCAGCCCCAGC
The DNA here is from genome assembly GCA_005791255.1 of Planctomyces sp. Lineage (GTDB taxonomy): Bacteria > Planctomycetota > Planctomycetia > Planctomycetales > Planctomycetaceae > SXXK01. Next base: position 7,588 of record SXXK01000411.1, on the reverse strand, counting down.
GGCTGATACAGCCCCGTGGCAATTCGCTGCCACGACAATTCGGGCCCCGCCGGAAGACCGCTGACCACCCAAACATCTCCGTCCCACGTGCAGACTGCCATGCGACCATCAGCAAAAAAGTCCAGCCCCGTCATTCGCAACTGCGCCAGCCAAGGATTGATCTCCGGAGGAGTCAGGGAATCCTGCGCCAGCGGGCCACCATCAAACAAAGTCTGCACCTGCGTGGTCAGCCGCTGCGCCCACCGCGCCGGTCCGCCTTTGGTCAGTGCCTGCAGATCGGCGTCCAGCGGCAATTGCCCCGGAGCAGTCTGCAGCACGGGACGGCCGGTTTCTGAAAGCCACAGTGAAAATCGCAGAGGATCCGTGCCCGCCGGGATTCGCAACACCAGTCGGTCGCCATCTGCCTGAAACTGCAGACCCGGAATCGCTGCCGAGACTCCTGCGAAAATCGGTGGAGCCGGGCGGGACGACGGAGCTCCCCGCTGCACCTGCAAACGGACCGCCGCAGCCCCCGCGGCCGCAATTTCACTGCCAACTGCCGCATCCAGCTGCCAGCGAGCCACCAGCCCCGGAGCCGCAGCCAGTTTTTCAGCTGACGATAACTCCTGAGACAAAGCGCGCTGAAAGAAACTCACCGTCTGCAGTTCACCGGTCAGATACGAATCCGGCTGCGGAAAATTCCCGGCCGTAAAGCCGATGCGAAGCACAGCATCCTGCGGTTGCTGACGAGCCGACAGCTCGCCCTCGGCGTCCGGACGACCATCGATCCAAAGCTGCAGACGACGACTGGATTTTGTCCAGACCGCCGCGACATCATGCCACCTGCCGTCATTCACTCGACGACGCGATTCCACCGCGCCAACCCAGCCAATGTCATACACCAGTCGCCCGCCACGAATGAACAGCGACTGACCATCGGGCGTCCACTGCGGCGTCGGTCGGGCCAAAGCAAACAGTGTTCCATTGCCCTGCGTGCGGACTCTGGCAGTAATTGTGAAATCGGACTGCGTCAGATCAAACGGCTTCGCATCCGCCGACTGCAGCCAGGTACCACCGTCAAACTGCACAGGCAGGTTGGCGGCTGCTGCTGCCTCGCCGGCGACCTCTGCCGGGCCAAAACGCACCACATCCGGCTGATTTGAAACACCCTCAGGCGTCTGAACCTTTGTCAGGGCAGACCCCGGCAACTCAGCCACCTGCAGCAGCAGGTCATGGTCGCGCGGGCCGATGTTGAAGGTTCTGAGGAAGGCTGGCTGACCGCCCCGATCGTCGGTTCGCAGGGCCGGCAGCTCCAGAATGTCAGCGCTGCCCACGCCATAATGCAGTATCACCTGCTGGTCATGGAAATACTGACCACGAAAACGACCCCACTCGCGCGGCAATGGCCCGTAACGCCGACCATCACGACCTTCCACACGACGGTCGTCCGCGAAACTGCCGGTCTGAGGACTGGCCCAGCCCGGACCATCCGCGTTGCCCGCCAGCAGCAACCCGCTGATGGTCGGGTGAATCTGATGCTCCCCGTTAAATTGAATCCCCCGCCAGTCAATAAAATTCCGCTCGGAATCCGGCTTTTCCGGACCACTCCAGGCAGCCGCCATCCGCAGCGTGTCGGTGTCAAACAACATCCAGTGCCGGCCACGGGCAATGCCCCCCGAGCCGGCATCCAGTCGCACCGCCAATCCCTTCTGCGCAATGTTGTGCCGGGCGGTCGGTACTTCGTAAGAATGCGTCAGCGAAGGACCATAATCCATCGCATTCCAGGGCTGAATTGTACTGGGTTCCGGCCCCCGTGAATCGCCGGCAGGCAACCCGGCCAGCCACGCATCCTGCACTTCGAAGTACTGCGACGGGTTGTACGGCTTCAGCATGGTCTGGCGGATGTAATGAATCACGTCGTACTTTTGCGAAGGCACCATCCACGTCTGAGCAGCCATCAGGCCAAAACCACGCGTCAGAGTCTGATACATCGTGAATGGATCACTGCCGCTGCGAAACCTGCCTTCGGCAAACCGCAGCGAAGTGGGCAAAGATCCGGCCTGATCCTTCGTACCATGACAGTTCTGACACACCCGACGATAGATTGCTTCGCCTCGTTGCAGTGCGGCATCGTCCAGATCGCGTATGAAACCCGCATGATCAATTGACTGCTCATACTGCGGGATCTGCAGCGTCAGCAGTGCAGCCGGAGGCTGCAGTTCGCGGGCGCGCCGCACACCCCCCGTACGCAGCTCGGAAAGATATCGAATCAGATCCAGAAACTGCTGGCGACTGGCCAGAGCAGCCGTTTGCCCGGCAGGCATCAGAGACACAGTGGCCGGAACAACTTCGTCAATGCTGTCGACTGACAGCACCGTCGGCTCCCCACCACGGGCTGCATCGCGGAGAATCAAAGCTGCGGCAGTGCGCTCTGCAACCAGACCGGACAGAGAACGCCCGTCGGTCAGCACCACAGTCACTGATTCATACCCGCGGCGGATCTCCTTCGAAGGCTGCAGCACGGATTCGACCAGGTGCGCATCAGTCGTGTCTGCCGGCAGCGCGGTCAGATCAGGGCCCAGCAGAGAAACAGCGGACTGCCCCGTGGAATGGCAGCGCGAACAGAGTGACTGGGGCTGGTGAAACAGGATCGCGCCGCGAGCCGCATCGCCGGACTGCAAAGCTTCAGCGGCCAGCTGCGACGGAGACACAGCCAGCAGCTGCTGCTCCAGCGTCTGAGCAGCAACGGAATGGTGCAGACTGAAGACAAAGGCCAGGGCAAGCAGTGCCGGACGATGACAGGGAATCACGGGAGCTCCGGAGCGGCGTTGGCGGTGATCTGAGAATTCGTGAACAGAATCATACCGCATTTGTGAAAAAACGGGGGCTGAAAACCGGGGAGGAATCCGAGTTGGTGTTTTTTGAGGGGAAGGGAAAAAACGGCCACCATGACAGGGACCGGAATTGCGCCGGTCCCGCCAGCCTGCGCCTGCCACCACGCAGCCATGGCACTAAGGCTGAGGCACCGTGACCAGGTTCTCCCCGGGATTCTCCGACAGCAGCAGGCTGCGAAAGAAATACTCCTGCGGCTGGTCATTGCTGTGCAGCTGCAGACCGATCGGGCCGGATTTCAGCAATTCGGGCTTGTCAGCAAAGTCAAAGACCTCCCGACCATTCGCTGCAAATCGCAGCCGTTCGCCCCGCACCAGAATCTCAATCTGATTCCACTCCCCGCGACGCTCCACTTCCGGACCGGGCCCCTGAGGGACCACGCGATTGCGACCATGAGCGTCCCAGATGCCCCAGTCATGACAAAACATCAGCAGCGGTCCGCGAAAGCCAAAAGCATTGTTGCCCGCATCCGTAAAACGCTCGCCCAGCGCCGCCACAGCCGAATGCATCGTCGAATGACGGCTGCTCATCGTCTGCCGGACTTCAAACAGCAGGCGAAAATTTCGATGATTGCCCGCCGTGAACAGATAAGTACTGCTGGGAACCCGATTTTCATTGGCTCCGCGAATCATCCCGTTCACCGCCGACCAGCGTGCAGCATCGCCAGTCCAGCCGGACAGGTCCAGACCGTTGAACAGGCTGCGGACTTTTTCCTCCGCGGGCACCAGTGACGCCACCGCGACAGGTTCATTGAAGTCCGTATCAGGTTTCTCCAGCGACAATTCACGAATCCAGATATTGCGGTAACGCACATCATGACCCTCGCACTGCAGCTTCAGACCGCCCGGAGTATCCGTGATGCCTTTGCCGTCATCGTTGCCACCATCAATGCCCGATCGCGGACCGCCCCACACCTGATTGATCTCGAAATTGCGGTGCACCTTCTGACCGTTAAAGTACATGGTCAGCCGCGCCTTCTCCGTCCGCTTGCCGTCTCGAAAGCGAGCAGCCCGGAAGACTATGTCGTACGCATTCCAGGCACCACGCCCGTTGTACGCGTAATAGGGCGATTCGCTCTCGTTAATGACCGCACCCATGCCGTGCGACGTGTTGTCTCCGTCCAGCACCTGGATTTCGTGGCGATTCTGCAGATAGACGCCACTGTTGCCGCCCGGATTCATGATCAGCAGCTCAACGTGCAGCCGGAAATCCCGGTACTGCTGCTTCGTCACAATATCGGCGGCTCCGAATTTGCCGCCAGCGGCCGCCGGATCGTCCGTCTGAATGCACTTCCCGCTGCTGAACGGATCGTCCACCACTTTCCATTTGATGGGCAAAGACGAGGCGAATCCCGGACCTTCCCAGTAAGTCCACTTTGCATCCAGCATTTCGCGGCTGCCATCCAGCAGCAGCTCGGCACCCTCAACAGGCTTCGCACCAACACCGACATCCGCCAGCGTCAGCCGGGGCAACAGAATGATCGCGAACAGGAACAGCAGGCGGCGGGGAGTTGCATGAGACAGATTCATCCGGTGTGCTCCAGAATGGGGTGAAAACCATGCCGAAGCGAGCAGTGTCCTGCTTTTGGGGCGGAACTGCAAACGAGAAGCAGCTGGCAGTCGGAAGCTGGCAGCTGGGAAGTGGTAATCATCAGATGGTTTCTCCCAACTCCAGGGTGTTGTGCAGCGGTTGAATGGTATATGCCGGTTGAATGGTATGTACCGGTTGAATGGTATGTTTCTGCAGAATGGTGTGGGATGCCGCCATTGGAGTGTGGTGTGTCCCCGCTCCCCGTCATTCCGGGCTATCTCCGGCCGATTTGTCCCCCGTGCCGAAGACCACTGCGTTTCCTTTCGCGTCTTCGCGTGAGACAAACGGGGTGGTGTGTCCACGGCTCCGGCCGTCCCCGTCGCTGAAGTGGTGTGTCCCCCGCTCCGGCCGTCGTTCCTGGGTGTGCTTGTCGCAGGTGTTGTTCCGGTCGCCGAGTGGTGTGTCCCCATCTCCGGCCCTTCGCGTCTTCGCGTCTTCGCGTGAGACGAACGCGGTGGTGTGTCCCCGGTTTGGACGTATGCCGGTAGAACGGTATGTACCGGTTGAACGGTATATGCCGGTTGAATGGTATGCTTCGGCAGAATGGTGTGGGATGCCGCGATTGGAGTGTGGTGTGTCCCCGCTCCCCGTGTCCCCGCTCCCCGTCGCTGAAGTGGTGTGTCCCCCGCTCCGCCCCCGCTCCGCCCGTCGCTCCTGGGTGGGCTTGTCGCAGGTGTTGTTCCGGTCGCCGAGTGGCCTGTCCCCAACTCCGGCCCGTCTCCGGCCGATTTGTCCCCGTGCCGAAGACCACTGCGTTCTCTTCGCGTCTTCGCGTCTTCGCGCGAGACGAACGCGGTGGTGTGTCCCCGGTTTGGACGACACCCGGTTTGGACGACACCCGGTTTGGACGACAGCAGGAGGCGTGGTGGGAGGTGGGGAGTGCACCGGTTGTGATGCGGGGTGCCTGAGTTTGCTCGGTAAAAACAGAAACGGCGATGATCCGCCAGGAAGGGGAATCATCGCCGTCTGTTGTCTCCAACGGTTCCACCCTGATTGCTGATCCTTTACTGGTGGAACCGCGAGCCGGGACGATCCCGAGTGGCGTGTTCCCCAAGTGTGAGTTGCCTCACGTTACTCAGCATTGCGGGGCGGAAGGCTGGGTTTTTAACCGTGACCGTCCGTTTGACGTGCCCTTTCGAAAAAACTCATACCGCACAGAATTTTTCGCGGACGGCGGGAGCGACTCACGACTTTCGCTCCCTGTCCGTCATTCGTATACCAGTCACGCAGGCTAATCACCAAACCTTACGCCAACCTGTGATCACTTGCATCCGCCAACCGGAGCAGCACAGGTCGGTTCAGCCGGAGCTGCACAGCTGGCTTCAGCCGGAGCAGCACAGGTCGGTTCGCTGCCATTGCCGCAGCCATTGCCGCAGCCGTTGCCACAGCCGTTGCCACAGCCGTTGTCGCAGCTGTTCTTGCACAGCTTCGGCAGACGCAGCTTCGGCAGACGGATCTTCGGCAGCTTGAACTTGGGCAGCGTGAAGCACTTCTTCTTCTCGCAGCCGCAGCTGTTGCCACAGCCGTCACCACAGTGAGCCGGAGCAGCACAGGTCACTTCGGCAGGAGCTGCACAGTGAGCTTCGGCAGGAGCGGCACAGGTGGCTTCAGCAGGAGCTGCACAGGTGGCTTCTGCAGGAGCTGCACAGGATGGTGCACAGCCATGGTCGCCGGCAGGAGCTGCACAGCTTGGGTCAACCGGAGCGGCACAGGTCGGCTCGACGCTGCATCCACATCCCTTGTCATGCTTGAACAGACCGAACAGACCGGCCTGTGCGCTGTTGGCGATAGAGAGTACCACCAGAGCAGCTGTCAGTGTAATTGCCTTCATCTCAAAATCTCCAATTCGTACCTGCTGAGTAAGCTTGCGAAGCCTCCCCGAATGCACACGCCGCACCCGGAATCCTGGGGCCTCGAAACCTGCTCGAGAGTAACGCCGCGAATCTTTTCGTCCTGCGTGGAATGGGAGGCTCAGGCAAACAGCATTGTTTGCCGGTTACTGAGCAAGGTGCGCCCGAGTATGCAGGCTGTAGGGGTTTTGCCGTCCTCGGGGGATCAGGCAGAATAAACACCACAAACACAGCCCTGCAGACCCACTTTCATGGGTAAAATCACCCATAAACATTCCACAGATCGGCTGCCGGACCGTTGTCAACAAAAAACCGGGCGGATTTTTCGGAGTGTTCCAATGGCAGCGGTCTGAGAAATGAACGAGTTTCTGCTGGGGTGCGCAAGTCTGACGGGCTTTGCGGGCAGGTTCCACGGGGAACTCACTTGTCCCCGCCCGCTTTATCTTCCAGAATCCCGTCGTGCACCCAACACAACTCGGTGCACGTCGACGCCGGAACGGATGCCGCTCGAACTGCTGCTTCAGACAGAAGTCCCTGCCATCATTTCCTGCCTGCCTGAAAACTGTTCATGAGTCCAGATAACTCCCGGTCGTTGAATGTGCCGTTCTCTGTTTCGTGGGAGCATCGCCTGCGATTTACCGAGGACGTATTTGGTGCGGACAGTGCCGTGCTGGCGGATCTGCTGCAGGCCTCTGAGGAGCGGATCCCGCGTGTGCAGTTCTGGCTGGACGAGCACGTTGCATCGGCGAATCCGGACCTGCGTCAGCGACTGCATGCCTTCGGTCGCCGCCATGCCGGTCGGTTCCTGACCTGCGGTGCGCCGCAGCTGGTACCTGGCGGTGAAGCCATCAAGAATGATGTGCATATTCTTGAGCGGATGCTGAAGGTGATGAACGAGGCGGATCTGGACCGCCGCAGTTATGTGGTGGTGGTGGGTGGTGGTGCAGTTCTGGATGCTGTGGGATTTGCCTGTGCGATTGCGCATCGCGGGCTGCGTCTGATACGCATTCCCACCACAACTCTGGCGCAGGCAGATTCCGGCGTGGGAGTGAAGAATGGTGTGAATCTGTTTCAGAAGAAAAACTGGATGGGTTCGTTTGCGGTCCCCTGGGCGGTGATCAATGATCGGCGACTGCTGGAGACTTTGGGTGACCGGGATTTCCGTTGTGGTTTTTCCGAGGCGGTGAAGGTTTCGCTGCTCAAGGATCCGGAATTTTTTGGGCAGTTGCTGCGGGATGCCGGCGAGATCACAGCCCGGGGTGCGGCGGCATGGCGGG
>SXXK01000046.1 GCA_005791255.1 Planctomyces sp. | reverse complement strand
TGTGCAGGCAGCCGGCAACGCGAGCACCTTTAAGTGGCTGCGAGTCGGCGTATTTTCCACGAAGCGCCATCAGCCCGGGCATTTCGATTTCGGCGATTTCAATTTCTTTTCGCCCGAGTTCGGCCAGTTCAATGTTGGCCACTTTATAAGGCAATGACGATACGGCGCTCATGTAGATCTCACCTGCAGGACAGACTTAAGAAACTCAGACCCGTGGTCTTTCCGCTGAACAACCCCCTACTTTAACCGCGGTTTTCCCGGAAACTCCAGAGAAAAGCCATTGTTTTGCCTGTTGCTGCGGATGGGAAACAGGGGAAATCGGCACAACTGTCAGACTCAGATGCCTTTTGAGCGGCTGAGACGCTTGCGTTCCGTCTCGGTCAGCAGCGTTTTTCGCAGTCGAATGACCTGTGGAGTGACTTCCACGTATTCGTCCCACTCGATGTATTCGAGTGCGGCTTCAAGAGTCATCTGGCGTGGCGGACGCAGGATGATGGCTTCATCAGCGCCTGTCGTACGCATGTTGGTGAGTTTCTTTTCGCGAATCGGATTGACGACCATGTCGTTGTCGCGGCTGTTTTCACCGACAATCATGCCCTCGTAAACTTCGTCCCCGGGATTTACGAACAGGTCGGCGCGCTCCTGCAGTTTCCACAGTGCGAAGGCGATGGCTTTACCGCCTTCCTGCGAGACCAGTACGCCGTTCAGGCGATGCGGAATCTCGCCTTCCACCGGCCGGTATTCTTCAAACCGGTGGTGCATGATCGCTTCACCGCGAGTGGCATTAAGCATTTTGGTGCGGAGTCCGATGAGTCCGCGGGCCGGAATACTGAATTCCACGTGGGTCATGCCGGTGGAGGTGGAATTCATGACTTTGGCCTGACCACGGCGGGCCCCCACCAGTTCCATGACCGGTCCCAGGTCAGAGGCCGGTACGTCCACTTCCAGCAGCTCGTACGGTTCGCATTTCTTCCCGTCAATCTCACGAATGATGACTTCCGGTTTGCCGACGGACAGTTCATAGCCCTCGCGACGCATGGTTTCGATCAGCACGGCGAGGTGCAGAACACCGCGACCGGAAACCTTGAAGGCTTCCATGTCGCTCGTCTCTTCGACTCGCAGCGCCACATTCGACTGCAGTTCGCGAAACAGTCGATCGCGGAGATTGCGACTGGTGACAAACTTGCCGTGCTGCCCTGCCAGCGGCGAGCTGTTGACGGTGAATTTCATGGCCAGCGTTGGTTCATCGATGGCGATGCGTTCGAGCGCGACGGGGGTCAGCGGATCAGCGATGGTGTCGCCGATTTCCGGATCCGGAATCCCGGTCACTGCGACAATGTCTCCGGCTGCCGCTTCAGCGGTGTTGCTGCGGCCAAGATTGTCATACAGCTGGACCTGTTCGATCTTTGCCATGGTTTTGACACCATTGGCACGCATCACCGCCACCTGCTGGCCAGTGCGAATGCGACCGGCTGCGATGCGTCCCGTGGCGATGCGGCCGACGTAACGTGACCATTCGAGGCTGGTGACCATCAATTGCAGCGGATCGTCAGGTCGCACGACGGGACCCGGGATTTTCTGCAGCACCATGTCCAGCAGCGGGCGGATGTCGCCACCCTTCTTCGCCGGATCAAGAGTTGCGTAGCCTTCACGGGCACTGGTGTAGATGTAGGGGAAGTCCAGGGTTTTGTCATCGGCGCCCAGTTCGACCAGCAGGTCAAACGTCTGCGACAGGACTTCGTCAGGGCGACAGTCCGGGCGGTCAATCTTGTTGATGACGACCAGCAGGGACAGACCGCACTGCAGAGCTTTCTGGAGTACGAACCGGGTCTGCGGGCGGGGACCTTCGAAGGCATCGACCAGCAGCAGGGCGCCGTCGGCCATCCGCAGCACGCGCTCCACTTCGCCACCGAAGTCGGCGTGTCCCGGAGTATCGATGATGTTGACGCGGACACCTTCCCACATCATGGCGATGTTCTTCGCCAGGATTGTGATGCCACGCTCGCGCTCGAGATCATTGGAGTCCAGCAGGCAGGTCTGCATTGTCTGATTTTCGCGGAAGACGCCGCTTTGGCGAATCAGGCAGTCCACGAGGGAGGTTTTGCCGTGGTCGACGTGGGCAATGATCGCGATATTCCGCACGTCGGTCCGCCGCAGCAGACCATCCGCGTCGACACTGATTGCAGTTTGAGCCACAGACATGAACACTTCCCGGAAACGGATCGGCTGAGAAAGAATTCGCAGGGCCACTGAAATCAGGGAAACCCTGAACAGGCCCGGCAAAACACGCGGCAGGGTCGAGCAGCGACGCCGTGGAAACCGCGGAAAAGCCGACCAGAGAGCCGAGGCATGCTATCGACAATTCCGCCCCATTCGAAGATCGGCCTGTGAAATTCAAGTGAAATTCCAGGGTAATGGAGCGTTTTTTGGTGGAAGAGTCGGAAAATGAGGGAGTCGGGTGGCGGGAATCGCAGGGCGGCCGGGCGATCGGCAGTTTGTCTTTTCCATGCTGCCACGATAAAAAATTCGGCAATAAAGCCTGCCGGACCGGTCTGAAACACTGAAAGTATCAGAATGCAAAGTTCCGCCGAGACCGTCGCACAGTATCTGCAGGAGCTGCCTGCCGACCGACGGGAGCTTATGGAGACGCTGCGGCAGGTGATTGGCGACAGCATCGATCCGCGTTTTGTGGAAACCATGCAGTACGGCATGATTACGTGGGTGATTCCAAAGGACATTTATCCGCCCGGCTATCACTGCAAACCCACGGACTGTGTGCCGTTTCTGTCACTGGCATCGCAGAAAAACGCGGTGTCGATTTATCTGATGAACGTGTATTACGACAAAACGCTGGAATCGCGGCTGCGTCAGGGCTGGGAGGCTGCCGGGCTGCGACTGGATTTGGGCAAAGCGTTTCTGCGGGTGCGCCGGATCTCTGAAACGGCCCTGCCTGTTTTGGCGGAAATCGTTGGGGCAACGACACTTGACGCGTATCTTGAACACTACGTCGGGGTGTTGGCGAAGGGAAAAAAGTCCGCGTCGGCGGGGAAGTAGGCGGGTTTGTCAGTTGTCAGTTGTCAGTTGTCAGTTGTCAGGTGTCAGTTGGGGGCGCGGGACGACGAGGCGGGACGAGGCGGGCGCGGGCGGGCCGGGCAGAGTACCGCGGAGGGTGCCGGGGCAGTGCCTGATTGAACGAAGCGTCACGTTTCCGATGGGGTGGGCTCGGGCAGGATTGCCCGAGCCACGTGTTTTGACGCTGCAGTCGCTGCGCGCCCCGGGGTCAGGGCGGCGGGGCTGCGTCAGGTTTGCCAGCGGGGCAGGCTGAAGCAGCGGACTACTGAGGCGCG
>SXXK01000410.1 GCA_005791255.1 Planctomyces sp. | reverse complement strand
CCGGGAATCGGCGGCAGTCGATGTTGTGTGTCTGGAGGAATTAACTGAGCAGGTTCGGTGTGAGGCAGGACTGGATTTCTGTTTGCGTCCGAGGCTGTTTATTCAGGAGATTTCTCATGAAGAAGTTCATTGTACTGGCTGTGTTGGTGCTGGTGGCTCCGCTTGGTCTGGCGGTTGCTGGATTTTCGGGGACATCGTCCGTTCCCTGCAGCTGCTGTGTGGATTGTGAGTGTGAGCAGTGTGCCTGCGAAGCACTGGGCTGCGACTGTACCGGGCCGGGTGGCTGCACGTGCGAAGGTGTTTGCTGTGACTCCGGCTGCTGTGACTCCGGCTGCTGTGAAGCAGCGGATTGATGGTGGCGGAGCATTCTGATTGACCGGGGACATGGATTGGCGGGGCCTGTCAGCTGCTGGCTGACAGGCCTTTTCCGGGTGTGTGTGTTTGTGTGCCGGAACGTTCTGCGGATCGGCCGGCTGGAAACCCTGAAAAACCAGCGGCTGCGATTTCTTGCTGTCGTCTGCGGATGATATGCTGTGGGCAGCAGTAACCGTTACAGTCTTTCGGCGGGGTGATTTGCGGCATGATTTTTCTGCTTGACAACTACGATTCCTTCACATTTAACCTGGTGCAGCGGATTGGTGAGATTGATCCTGGCATTCAGATGCGTGTGGAGCGTAATGATCAGGTGACGCTGCAGCAGATTGAAGAGCTGCGGCCATCGCGGATTATTGTGTCTCCGGGTCCGTGCAGTCCGACGGAGGCGGGTTTATCGTGTGACGTGATTCGGCATTTCGGGCCGCGGGTGCCGGTTCTTGGAGTGTGTCTGGGGCATCAGTGTCTGGCGGAGGTGTATGGTGCAAAGGTGGTCAGGGCCGGGCGTCTGATGCACGGCAAGACATCGCAGATTTCGCATTCGGGACAGGGCATTTTTGCGGGCCTTCCGGACCCGTTCCAGGCGACTCGTTATCACAGTCTCATAGTGCCTCGCGAAACGGTGCCGGACTGCCTGCAGGTAACGGCCTGGGTGGAGGACCCTGGTCAGCAGTTTGAGGTGATGGGGTTACAGCATCGGGAGTACCCGGTGTTTGGGGTGCAGTTTCATCCGGAGAGTTTTCTGACTGAGAAAGGGTACGACCTGCTGCGGAATTTCCTGGCGATCTGATGCCCTGAAAATGGGCGTCCTGTCCTCGGTATCCACCAAAACGTTCATTTCAACGCAAAAAACGCAAAGATTCTCTTTTTTACAATTTCTGGCACTCTGATTGCAGTTTGAGCAAAGTTGGGGATGGAACCCTTGTTGCCCTGGCAGTCAGTCGCTGGAAAGACATTGTGGACAGATATCGTCAAGTGTTGATTGTTGAGAGTGACGCTGGTGTGGTGCAGCGTTTAAGCTCCTTGTTGTCATGTTTGCCGGCTCGCCTGGTGATCTCAGGGACTCGAGCGGACGCCGTTGAAGCGGGTCTCAGTCACAGTTTTGACCTGTGCTTTATTGCGCACGGTCTGGTGGATGGGAATGGTCTTTCACTGCTGAGGGAGGCGTTATGGGGGCGCGGTGCAGTGGTCGGAGTTTTGATGTCTCGGCACGCGGATTTGCGAGTGGTGCAGCAGGCGATCGATTTCGGTTACAGCGGCGTGATACAGGATCCTCCGGATCTGCAGCAGCTGCGACCGCTGTTGCGTCGGGTTTTCGGGGGTCTCGCCGACAGCCTCGGTTCCGAACATCCGGAGATCGCTCGGTCTATCGCAGCGAGAACTGATCCCGCTGGTGAGCTGCCGGATCTGCGAACGATTGCCGGTCTGACGCTGACTCAGATCCGTTCCGTACTGTCAAATTTTGATCTGATGCGGATTATTCGGGCGGTGGATTATCCGTTTGCGGGCAAGGAGCGGCTGGAGTATTTTGACAGGGACACACTGGAGCGAGTTGTGTGTCTGGTGCGTCGCTGGAGTCAGCAGAGACTGGGATTGCAGGACGTGCGGCAGGTTCAGTCGCTGCCTGAACTGTTTGAAGAGCTGCGTCGTCCGGCCTGAAAGTTCTGTTGCTGCGACCTGATCTCGACCGGGGAGTACCCGAGCCGCATCCTGTGCTCGGACTCAGATTGGCCCGCGACCTGACGCCGGGCCTGTTGCCGGCTGCACAGATTTTCCGCGTATTTCGCGGCTTATGCGTCACGGCCGGTGGTGCCCCGACAAATCTTTTCGCATAAAGGGAGATTTGATTCGGAAATCGCGGTTGAAACGAGTGCAAAGATCGTTCAGAGGGTTGAGAGGGCTTACCCGCTGACCTGCGATCGGAGACTTCCATGACAATACCCGGAATTGACCTGCAGGACCTTGCCCTGAAGTACCGTGGCTACCTGTGGGCGCTTGCCAGTGCCAGTCTGGGTACTGGTTTTCGCAACCAGCTGGACCCTGCGGACGTGGTGCAGACGACGCTGCTGAGGGCTGCCGAATCGCTGGCGACCAGCCCGGTGAGTGACGAGGAATCACTGCTGGCATGGCTGCGGCAGGTCCTGAAGAGTGTTCTGGTGGACGAGTATCGCAGACTGCATCGAGATCGTCGCGATATTCGCCGTGAGCAGCAGTTACTGGAATCCGGGGTGGATG
>SXXK01000409.1 GCA_005791255.1 Planctomyces sp. | reverse complement strand
TTGGCTAGAGCGCCTGCTTTGGGAGCAGGAGGTCGCACGTTCAAATCGTGTCGCCCCGATTCTTCTTCAAATGAAGCCGTTCGACCCAAAAGTCGAACGGCTTTCGCTTTTCGGTGACCTCGAACCTGCTGATTCCGGCAGCCACGAACGTGCTGTTTCCACAACCAGCTGCGCCCAGTTCGGCTATTTGCATACCCAACGGAAAATACACCCTGGCCCGACGTCAAAACCGGGGAAATTGCGGGTAAAATACCAGGTGTTCCCGATACCCCTCCAGCCTCAGCAACACCCGCAAAAAACGGGCCATCCGAGTTGCTTGCGGGTCAGGGCGCAGAGGGCTGGACAGCTGAGGCCCGGCGCTCGAGAGATAGCCACGCCTGGATCAACCTCGCGGTTCGACGAACTTGATCAAGTGAATTTGTTTAAAATCTCGGGTTTTCTGCCTTTGCTGGTGAAGCTGGAGAGAGCGGCCCGCCCACAGAAATCCCGGAAGCACCAAAAAACACCCTGAGGCATTCACTGCCGAAACAAAACCACAGATCATCGGCAACAATCGCCGCAACCGCCAAAAAACGTAAGGTTTGCAGGCACAGGCCATCTGAGTCGGGTTACACATCGACGGGTTCATCTTGTCCATAATCAGGAATACAGAGAGACTGGCAGCATTCTCAGAGCATAAAACAGATTGACGTGATGTTCCGGTCTTTGAATGAAGGAGGCGTGGCAGTGGATCTGTTTCGCGCAGCCGCAATTGTCGGCGTGTCATTGAGCCTGCTTTGCGGAAATGCTGGCTGTGTGATTAGCAGCATGATGTTGGGGAACCAAATTCCCGCGTCCGACCAAATCCAGACACAGGACTCCCCGAAGTTCGAAACCACAGCGGTTTCTACCAGCGACGGGGTACAGTCCAACAACGGTGTGCTGGCACTGAACGACCTGCAACCCGAGCAGCAGGTTTGCCTGGTGACTCGCTGCAGTGACGAGATGACAGGTCCGGGACCACGTCGGATGCAACGCCTGGTTCATTTGCGATGATCTTCTCCCTTGACCATGTGAACGGGACCATCGTCTCTGTGGACTCCAGTCGGATCGTACTTCGTGACGTTGTGATCACCTCGGACCGCAGCGACGATTCACCGGGGAAAAAATTCAACCTGATACCCCGGATCTTTCCCACGTCTGCTGGCGTGGCACCTGAACGTCGATACACAGAAGTTCCGGGGGAACTGGTTCTGCACCGCAATCTGATTCGCGGTGCACAGAAGATGACACCAGAGCAAATGAAAAGTCTGATGGAGGAAGTAGAAAAAGCTCGTCCTGAGTATGTAAAGTTTAATTTCAATGATTAAGACCACACGAATCTTTCCTTGCGAATCCGCGAACATCAACACGTCTCTGAAATCCGGAAAAAACGTTGATTCCTGATGTTCCCTTCGCTTCTCCAGGCTGATTTCGCCCCCAGTCCATCGAGACCAATTACAGCAGAGAGCCAGTGCTGCCGGAGCAAACGCGATTTGCGGCGATATTGGCATGGTGGGTTTGCACAGGGTGGAAACAGCAGGCAGCACGTTCAAGGTCACCAGAGCAGCAGCGTCCGGGTGTTGACACGGCTCCCACGAGCTCGCCGCTGCCTCGTTTCGCGTGCGAAGTTCTGATCAAATTCAATTGTCGTCATGGGCTGTGCTGCACAGCAGAGCGGTGACCTTGAGCCTGCTGAGTCCGACCGCAGTGAGTGCGAGCTTTCCTGTACTCCGACCAGCCGGTGTTTACAATACTGTGCGTTTGATGGAACGAGTGCACAATTTGCACGGTAAATCAAACGGCAAAATCGAAATCTGATGGCCTTGTGGAGCATCTCAGGCATGATCAATCAAATCTTTCTCACACTGCCCGTCGCCGATTTGCCGAAATCCGTGGCCTTCTTCAAGGCACTGGGCTTTCAGCACAATCCTCAGTTCAGCGACGACACAGCCGCCTGCATCGTGATCAACGACTCGACCTGCGTTATGCTGGGCACCCACGAGAAATTTCGCTCGTTCACTCCAAAGGCCGTCTGCGACACCAGCCAGGCAGTTGAGGTGCTCATTTCACTCAGCTGCGACACTCGGGAACGCGTTGACGAACTGGTTGCAAAGGCCCTGGCAAACGGTGCCACAACCTGCGATCAGCCGGAAGACCTCGGTTTCATGTATTCACACAGCTTCGTCGACCTCGACGGCCATGGCTGGGGTGTGCTCCACCTGAAGGCAGCTCAGGCAGAGCAGTGACTTCATGCAGGCACACAGCGTTCTCTCACTCACGAATGTCTGCGGCGGTTCCGACAGGCGGACTCAGCGCCCATCCAAACGCCTGATACGCCGGCACCCAGCATTACTTTCGCGGCAACAGCAGATTCGCGTATCGCTGCTGCGCAGAGTTCCCCATGATACGACACATGGCTGACAGCAACTGGCTCCGATCCATCGCAGCAGGCAATGCAGACCAGCGGTCCAGCCGCGCATTGCCAAATGTCACTGTCGCAGCATGCTGATTGCGCTCCGCATCGACCGCAGCGTCCAGATCATACGCACCAAACCCCCGCCGTACCGCCTCCAGATCCGCCTCTTCACAGGACACAAACACCCATTCGGCCTGACCGCCGCCCTCCGTGATGCCATAAGACCGACGATACTCCGCCAGCCGCTCTGCAGTGTCCGTTACGGGATCCAGGGATATTGACAGGAATACCAGCTCGTCCGCCCCAAAATGCCGTGCCAGTTCCGCCCGCAGACTGCGAATGGTCCGCGTCGTGCCCGGGCAACTTCCGTCACACTGGGTGTAGAAGAAATTCACACATACGCTGCGGTCGCGAATGACCTCAGACATCAGTCGCAGGCTGCGGCCCCGCTCATCGGTCACCAGCACATCAGGAATACTGATCCCCGAACGCCTTGAACTTCGACCCTCAATCCGCTCAGAGGACAGGCTGGCCGCACGCGACTCATTTCGCGACTCCACCACTCCCCACGCAGCAGACCGGTAACCTGCCCCAAACCAAACACCCACTGTTGCTGCCATCGCAGCCACACCCACACAGGCAAACAACAGCAATCGCCGAGAACATCGGAACATTTGAATCTCGCATGTTAAAAACGCGTAGCTGTGCACCGCGCAGGGACACAGTCTCGCGCAGATCGAGCACAAGGCCGCAGCACACCGCGACCACTCCCGTGCTTCAATCGTATCCAGCGCCGGTCGGAAGACTCAGGGATGGTACTGCTGCAGCGGCTGATTGCTCAGCGGACCGTCCGTCCGCGGATCAAACACAAACATCATCCGCATGTCCTCGTGCTCAATGTTGTGGCAGTGAAACACAAACGGACCACGGAACGTGCGAAACCTCATGAAGATTTCCGCCTCCGTGTTCGGACCCAGCATCGTGGTATCCACTTTGAACCGTTCGGAAAGCGGCGGAATACTGCCGTTAACCTTCTGGATCTGATGCGACTCCAGATGCACATGCACCGGATGCCACCAGCCGCCACTGCCGTTCCGCAGGATCCAGCGTTCCGCTGTGCCCAGTTTCGGACAGGCATCCGCTCGGAACTCATCGAAAAACTTTTGATTGATCTGCCACGCACCGTTCCGCCGGTGAAATTCAAACACTCGGGTCTCGACAATTTCTTCGGCGCGAATCGGCACATGCGGTCGCAGCGGAGCACCCACGCTGACCGTCGCACTGTCGGGCCTGCGTGCACCCTCTACTACAAACTTCAGAACCCGCGTCCCAGGAATCTGCACTTTGGGGTCGTCCAATGTCCCGTCCGGTCCGCGACCGTCACTCTGCTGCAGTATGTTCTCCAGAAAGACTTCATTCGGAGCATTCGTGAAATCGATGATCACGTCGGCACGCTTCGCCGGACTCAGCAGCAGCGAACTGCGCACCACCGCCTGCGGATACAGCCAGCTGTCCGTACCCAGCCCCAAAAACGACGCATTGCTGCTCAGACGCAACTCCATGTGCCGCGCATTGCAGCCGTTCAGAAACCGAAAGCGATATTTGCGACGCTGCACATGAAACTTCGGAAAGGCCTTGCCATTCACCACATACACGTCCCCGAGGTAACCGTTGTGGTCCAGAGGATCGTAAAAAATTGTGCCGTCCGAATTGAACCGACGGTCCTGAATCAAAACCGGGATGTCATACTGATCCGCCGGCAGCACATTTCTGCGAATCAGATTCAGCTCCAGATCGTCGTACTGCAAATAAAAACCCGCCAGACCATGCACACAGGTATCACCAGCAATGTCCATCGCATGATCGTGATACCAGCAGGTCGAGGGACACTCCGAGATGTCCGCTACACCGTTGGTGCTGGGCACAGTATTCGTGTAAAAATAATCTCTTGCCTGACCCGGCAGGATGTAGAAGTTTGGATAACCATCGGAATGTGACGGATTATGACCACCGTGCAGGTGAGTCGACAATTCCGTGTCAAACAGATCATTGAATTGCCGTACGACAATCGGCTGGCAACAGCGAGTCCTGAACGTGGGGCCCGGCACCAGACCGTCATAACCCAGCAGCGGCGTCCGTACGCCGGGTATCACCTCGCCAATGAACTCTTTCGCCCGCAATTCGTAGTACTGCTCCGGATACCATTGCGGAAAATTGAACGACACGTTCTCTGCTGTGGCTCGATTGAAATATTCCGGAGCCACCCCGTGAAAACAGTCACCGACTCGCCACGGAGCATTTCCGGTCGAAATCGGCCGCTTGGTCGGCGGTATCGGCATGTTTTGAACGAATTGGGGCACGCTCAACTGCGTCGCATATCGCCCATCGGCAGCCCTGCCCGTAACCGCTCCAGCCCCGCCCCGACCAATCGCCGCTGACACAAGAGCCGTCACCCCGGCACCGATCGCGGTCCTTCTGGTGTTTTTGAAACTCACGATGCTTCTCCCGGATGCGCAAAACCCCTTGATTCTTCCGCAGGCCAGGG
>SXXK01000408.1 GCA_005791255.1 Planctomyces sp. | reverse complement strand
GGAAGAGGGTGTGGGTGTCGGCGGGTGCGGTGGTGTCGGGGCTGAATCCGGCTTCATCCCATTCCTCCGCCTGTTCCCACGGATTGGCGGGCAGGGTTTCGGCAGCCGGATGAATGAGTGTTATTTGATCCCAGACATCGAGTCCCAGCTTGCGGTCGACGAAGTGCAGGGAGGCTTGTCCGAGCAGTGCGGGGCGGAACTCGGCAGTGTCGTGTGCGGGGTCTGCGGGCAGGAACAGTTCGGGGATTTCGGGCGGCAGCAGGGGCCGTCCGGTGTCGCTGGTGGCGGACAGTCCGGGTGGCTGTGCTGCGGCGGCTGCGGTGGTCAGCCGCTGGCGGCAGTCCGGGGCGGTTGTTTCGGTGTGGTGGGTGATGATGGGCTGCATCAGCCGTTCGATTTGTGTGCGGCTGAGTGGTCCGCGGAGCCACGAGAGGGTCCAGCGGGTTTGCAGCAGCACGGGACCGCTGTCATGGACGTTGTTGACGACGAACATGCGTTTGCCGAGGCTGGACAGGAGCTGGTCCATCTGGCTGCGGCTGAACGCAGCGCCGCTGGCGCCGGCGGCTCCTTCCAGCCCATCCAGGACTCGCGCTTTATCCCGTTCCGTCTGCAGTCGTCCCAGGAACCAGGTGCCGCAGTTGGCCAGTCCCTTATAGTCGAGGTCGACGGGGTTTTGTGTGGCGAGGACGATTCCCAGTCCGAAGGCGCGGGCCTGTTTCAGCAGTGTGAGCATGGGCTGTTTGCTGGGGGGATTGCCGACGGGCGGGAAGTAGCCGAAGACTTCATCCATATACAGCAGTGCGCGGAGACTGGTGGTGCCGGACTGGCGTCGCATCCATGCCAGCAGTTCGTTCAGCAGCATGGTGACGAAGAACATGCGTTCTTCGTCGGACAGGTGCGCGATGGAGATGATGGCGAGTCGGGGTTTGCCGCCGGGTGAGAACAGCAGGCGGTCGATGTTGAGTGGTTCTCCGTGCAGCCATGCGGCGAAGCCGGGTGAGGCGACGAGGTTATTGAGTCGCATGGCCAGTTTGAAACGATCGGCCTGGGGGTAGCAGGCTTCCAGTTCGAGGAAGCCGATGCGATCGAAGGGGGGCTGCTGGATGCTGCGGATGAGTGTTTCGAGGGTGAGTGTCTGTCCGCTGTTCCAGGCGGATTCGAAGATGCTGCTGAGAAGAATGAATTCGCGGCTGCTGACGGGGTCGGCATCGATCTGCAGCAGTGCCAGCAGTCCTGCGGCGGCGGCCTGGATGTGTTGTCTCAGGATTTCCGGGTCGTTGAGTTCGGTGTGTGCGGGAGGTGCGAAGGATTTGAGTACGGTGAGTGGCAGACCGGCAGAACCTGCCGGAGTGTAGATGAGTGCATCAGCGGCATCGCGGAGGCGGCGGATGCGTGCGGGGGTTTGCTGCCAGTCGGCCAGTCCCTGCAGCCAGGTGCCGGCGGTCTGGCGGGCATATTCCGCGGGTTGCAGTCCCAGTCGGGATGCTTCCTGGGGATCGACCCATGGTTCGAAGTCCGCGGGTTCAAGGTTGGGGAAGGTGAGCAGCAGGTTTCCGAGGTCGCCTTTGGGGTCGATGCAGATGGCGGGGATGCCATCGATGGCGGCTTCTTCGAGGAGTGCGATACCGAGTCCGGTTTTGCCGCTGCCGGTCATGCCGGCGATCACGGCGTGGGTGGTGAGGTCGCGTGAGTCATAGAGCAGCGGGGTCTGTTGTGTGTGGGGGCTTGTGGTGTCTGTGGTGTTGTGTGCGGGATCTGGCCGTTCGTATCCGAGGAAGAGTGTGCCGAGTTTTTCGAAGTCTGCCGTCGACATATATGCACTTTTGTTCAGTTGTTGAATGTGTGTGTCAGGGAGGGGGTGATTGACAGTAGCCTGTTTGAGTGGAGTGTTGCAAGTTCGGAATCCGGCACCAAACCCAGGGTCTTCCTTGACTTTCCGCCGGTGAGGTGACAGGATACGCGATTCGCCCGTGCAGGCTGCCGGCGTGTGATCCGTAAGTTTTCGTTGGAAAACTGTGCGGAAAGTGTTTTGCGGTGCCTGTCGGTCGGTCGAGATACAACATTCGCGGCCTGTCGGGCAGTGTGGTGTGCGTTCTGTGCCAGGTGCTGCTGACGGCAGCATTTGTTGAATTCCTCTGGTGAATCTGCCATTTTCAGTTTGGAAGTTTTGTCATGCCCCAACCCAAAAGAAGGCATTCCAAGTCGCGATCGCGTAAGCGTAACAGCCACAACGCGATCAAGCCGCGTCAGTTGGCGAAGTGTCCGCAGTGCGGCACTTTCGCACCGACTCACGTGATTTGCCCCAACTGTGGCTTTTACCAGGGTCGGACTCTGGTTGAGGAATCAGAGGAATAGTCTGCGATGCGGATCGCACTCGACGCGATGGGCGGCGATTATGCTCCGGGGCCAAACATCCTGGGGGCATTGGAAGCTGTAGAGCTGAACCCGGGACTGGAAGTTCTGTTGGTTGGTGATCGTGCGCGTCTTGAGGAAGAGCTCCAGCGGACGGGTCCGTTGCCGGCAGCGGTGCGGATTGTTGAGTCTGAGGGCTGGGTGGGGATGGATGAGAAGCCCACGACAGCCCTGCGCGAAAAGCCGAACTGTTCGATTGCCCGTTGCTGGCAGTTGATGGCTCAGGGTTTGGCGGACGCGGTTGTCAGTGCGGGTCACACGGGTGCGGTGGTTGCCGCCGGTCTAAGGACTCGACTGTTTCTCAAGGGTGTGAAGCGTCCAGGGATTGCTGTGCGTCTGCCGACTCTGAAGGGGTCCT
This sequence comes from Planctomyces sp., assembly GCA_005791255.1. GTDB lineage: Bacteria > Planctomycetota > Planctomycetia > Planctomycetales > Planctomycetaceae > SXXK01. The sequence goes on along the minus strand of SXXK01000408.1, from coordinate 5,155 downwards.
GCATTCTGGTGGACGTGGGTGCCAACCCTGAGGCTCGTCCTGAGCATCTGGCCCAGTATGCTCTGATGGGCTACGTGTATGCTCAGAAGATGCTCGGAGTGGCATCACCGCGTGTTGGCCTGATGAATATTGGCAGTGAAGAGGGCAAGGGCACGGATCTGTACCGTGAGACTCACACGCTGCTGCAGCAGTCGGTGATCCGCGAGCACTATGTGGGTAACGTGGAGGGGCGGGACGTCTACCACGGGGATACTCATGTAATCGTCTGCGAGGGATTCGTGGGCAATGTGATTCTGAAGGTCAGCGAGGGGATGGCGGAGTTCCTGCTGAAGACGGTGGGTCGGACTCTGCTGAAGCAGCTCAGTACAGAGCGTGAGCTGGCTCAGGGAACTTTGGATCAGCTGACGGATCAGTTTCATTATCGCGAGTCCGGTGGGGCTCCGCTGCTGGGAATTGATGGCGTTTGCATCATCTGCCACGGGTCCAGCGATCATCGTTCGATCCGGAATGCTTTGCGGATGGCGACGGAGATGTCCAGTCACCATATCAACGCGCAGATTACTGAGTTGTTGGGCAGTACTGTCTGAGAATCGGTCTGTCGTGGTGGTCGGAATTCTGCAGGGATCCGGTTATGGCCAAAGTAGCGATTTTTTTCCCCGGCCAGGGTGCTCAGCATGTCGGCATGGGGCGGCGTCTGGCGGAGACCTTCCCGGCGGCTCGCAGTCTTTACGACCGTGCCGCTGAGATTCTGGGTTATGATCTGGCGGCCTTGTGTTTTAATGGTCCGTCGGAGGAGCTGGATTCGACGGTGATCAGTCAGCCGGCGCTGTTTGTGACCAGTCTGGCTGCATTGGAGAAGCTGCGGGCGGAGATGCCGTCGGTGGCCCTGTCGTGTGAGGTCACTGCGGGGCTCAGTCTGGGCGAGTACACAGCGCTGGTGTTTTCGGGCGCGATGTCGTTTGAGGACGGTTTGCGGGTGGTGAAGCGTCGTGGCGAGTCGATGCAGGCGGCTTCGGACGCGACGCCATCCGGCATGGTCAGCATTCTGCTGCTGGAGAAGCCGCAGGTTGAGCAGATTGTGGCCGAAGCATCGGCTCATGGAATTCTGCAGATTGCCAACTATCTGTGTCCTGGCAATCTGGTGGTCAGTGGTGAGATTGCGGCGTGTGAGCGTGCGGCGGAACTGGCAGTTGCTGCCGGTGGGAGAGCGATTCCGCTGGCGGTTGCCGGCGCCTTCCATACGCGAATTATGCATCCGGCGGACGAATCTGTGGCGGAGGTGCTGGCTGCGGTTGAGCTGCGATCGCCCGAAATTCCGGTGGTTTCCAACGTGGACGGTCGGATTCATTCGGATCCTGAAGAAATTCGAGACCTGCTGATTCGGCAGGTTGTCAGCCCGGTGCGCTGGGAAGATTCTGTGAATCTGATGCTGGGCGAGGGCTGTGACGACTTTTACGAGGTGGGTCCGGGGAAGGTGCTGCGGGGGTTGTTGAAGCGAATCAGCCGAAAAACCAACTGCACAACCGTCAACGATTCCTTTGATGAGACTGGTGGCGTCTGAGCCGGCGGCTTCCGGACACAACAGAGACTGTGTCTCAATTTGTTTCCCTCAAAAATCCGCGGGAAACGTGTCTGGAAAATGTCGAAAAGGATGCAATATAAAGTGGTGTATTGTGCACTGAATTTCAACGGCCAGGTCAGTAGCTGCTGACTCAGCCTGCTCGGATATCCGTTTCAAGTTGACAGAAGGGCGTTTCCATGGCTCACGTTGTTGCTGAACCGTGTTTCAACTGCAAGTACACTGACTGTGTGGTCGTTTGCCCGGTGGAATGCTTCTACGAGGGTGAAGCGATTCTGTTCATTCACCCGGAAGAGTGCATTGACTGTGAGGCCTGCGTGCCGGAATGCCCGGTGGCTGCGATCTTCCATGCGGACAACCTGCCGGAAGCCTGGAAGGACTACACTGCACTGAACGCCGAGATGGCTCCGCTGTGCCCCGGCATCAGTGAGAAGAAGACATCCATGGCTGACGAGCTGGGAACCTGCACAACTCCGAAGAAGTGATCGGAAGACCGACGCCGATTTGCCTGAATCGTGCAAAAGTTTGCCTGTGAAGCTCTGGCGTCCCGCCAGAGCTTTTTTTCTATGGGTGCAGCATGAGTCGAATTTCGGTGTTGTTGCCGATGCTGCAGAACTGGAGCTGTCACAACTGCGGCGGCTGTTGTCGCGAGCATGAGATCACGATTACGGAGTCTGAGCGGCAGCGGATTGAGAGTCAGGGCTGGGTGTCGGCGGATGGTGTACCGACGGATCGACCGTTGCTGGTGCGGGCAGGGGGCGGCTGGCGTCTGAATCATCGTGATGACGGAGCCTGTGTTTTTCTGGACGACGCCGGACTGTGTCGAATTCATTCGAAGCATGGCGAGGCTGCGAAGCCGCTGGCCTGTCGGATGTATCCCTATGCGATTCATCCTGCGGGTGCGGGTTTGACGGCCAGTTTGCGGTTTAGTTGTCCGTCTGTTGTGCAGAATCTGGGGGTTTCCGTCACGGGGGCTCGTGCTGAAATCGAGTCACTGGCGTCGGAGGCATTGCAGTCGAAGCGTGCTGAGGTTGCCTGTCCGGAATTGCGAGCGGGTTTGCAGTTTGACTGGGGGCGACTGACGCGGCTGCTGGCGTGGATTGAGCGGGGACTGGAGCAGACCGCGTTGTCTATGGCGCTGCGTTTGCAGCGACTTCTGCTGCTGCTGGAGTTACTGGAGCAGTCCCGTCCGGACGCGGTGACCGAGGAGTCATTTGGTCATTTATTGCCGGCTTTGTATGTGACGGCAGAGCGAGCGTTTTCGGGTGCAGCAGCGGGAGCGGAGGCGGCACCGGCGGAGTTGCGGCCGCAGCGACTGGCGCGAATGATGCTGCGTCAGCTGGTGGCGCAGCTGCTGCGTCACGACACGGCGGAGACGGTGGCGGCCGGCCCGCAGCGGCGTTTGCGACTGCTGCTGGAGGGGGTGCGGATGACGTTGGGTCTGGGCATGGTGCCTCGGACGCCCGATCCGAATTCGGTGCGTGTGGCATTTGTGGAGCGTGCGGGGTTGGCGGGGCCGCGTCGGCGGGTGCGATTTGCGGAGCTGGAGCGAGGTTTTGGCGGTGGCAGTCGTGAGATTGACGAGCTGTTTCACCGGTATTTTCATGTGAAGCTGCAGGGGCGAGCGTTTTGTGGTCCGGCCTTTTATGACTATTCGGTGATTGACGGGCTGCGGTCGCTGGTGCTGATGTATCCGGCGGTCCTGTGGGTGGCTCGTCTGCGTGCGTCCGGCGAGGATCGCGGGGTTTTGCAGCTGCGGGATGTGCAGGCGGCGCTGGCGATGCTGGACCACAATTTCGGGTATTCGCCGGTGCTGGCATTGAGGACTTCGCGGCGGCGAGTGCAGCAGCTGGCGCAGTTGCGGCAGATTGCTCCGCTGGTCGCCTGGTACGGCCGTTGATGCCGGAGCTTCTGAGAATGATTTGCGGTTTCAGGAGATTCGGAAAATGCGCTGTCGCCTGGAAACGGCGGGCTCTTTAGAATTCGGGGGGACCCGGCTGACTGTCGGGTTCTACCCACCCGGTTTAATGCTCGGAAATTGCCATGCGCAGCGAATCTGAAGTTCTGTTCGAAGACAATCCGTTTTCCATTCCCGTGGCTGATCGCGTCCGCCGGTTGCCTCCGTATCTGTTTGGCACGATCAACAAGCGGAAGTATCAACTGCGAGTTGCCGGGGTCGATGTGATTGATCTTGGGATGGGTAACCCCACAGATCCTCCGGATCCGCAAATTGTCCAGAAGATCGAAGAATCGCTCGCAGATCCTCGCAACCACCGCTATTCCGTATCCAACGGCATCGGCAACCTGCGCAAGGAAGTGGCGGCTCGCTATATGAAACGGTATGGCGTACGACTGGACGCCAACGATGAGGTGCTGGCCTGTCTGGGATCCAAGGAGGGTTTCAGCCACATGTGTCTGGCGATGATGGGCCCCGGGGACACAGCCATTGTTCCGGCTCCTTCGTTCCCCATCCACGTGTATTCCGTGATGCTGGCCTCCGGCAACGTGATTGCACTGGATGTTCGCGATCCTGACAAGTTTCTGCGGAACATTGCGTACACGTGCGAGCATTTGGTGCCGAAGCCAAAGCTGGTGGTGGTGAACTTCCCCCACAATCCCTCGTCCACAGTTGTCGAACAGGACTTTTTTGTTGAGCTGGTGCGTCTGGCAAAGAAGCACCATTTTTTGGTGATCAGTGACTTTGCCTACGCGGACGTGTGCTTCGACGGCTACAAGGCTCCCAGCTTCCTGTCGACTCCGGGGGCTCTGGATGTGGGCATTGAGCTGACATCGATGAGCAAAAGCTACAGCATGGCGGGCTGGCGAATTGGTTTCTGCTGCGGCAACCGCGAGATGGTGCGGGCCCTGGCGACGATCAAGGGTTACTACGACTACGGCATTTTCCAGCCGATTCAGATTGCTGCGATTGTCGCGATGCGGCACTGTGATCATGCGATTGATGAGATGGCGACCGAGTATCAGTCGCGGCGTGATGCCCTCTGTGACGGTCTGCGACGCATTGGCTGGAATCCGATTGTGCCCAGGGCCGGGATGTTTGTGTGGACGGAGATTCCGGAACCGTGGCGCAAGATGGGTTCGATTGATTTTGCGATGAAGCTGTTGAACGAGGGTGGCGTGGCTGTCAGTCCGGGGCGTGGTTTTGGTCCTGAGGGTGAAGGTTTTCTGCGGCTGGCCATTGTGGAGAACAGCAAGCGTCTGCGGCAGGCCGTGCGTCAGATTGATCGCTGCCTGTCCGTGGGCACGGACCACAGTGAGACTCCGTCACCAGATGCCGCCTGAGGTCGGCCACGAATGACCCAGCTACGGGAAGGATGGCTGGTGCAGTGTTTCCGGGAGGGCGAAGCTCCTGCTGAGCCCCGGCGACCGGACAGCACTCGGGCTAAAGCCCGAGCTGCGAGAAGGGTGGCTTGTGTAGTGTTTTCGGGAGGGCGAAGCTCCTGCTGAGCCCCGGCGACCGGACAGAACTCGGGCTAAAGCCCGAGCTGCACCGTTTACCTCGGCGTTCACTTGCGTTCAGCGCTGAGTTGCGGCAGCCTGTTCGGCTGCCTGATACAG
>SXXK01000407.1 GCA_005791255.1 Planctomyces sp. | reverse complement strand
TCAGGATACGGCAGTGGGGGAAGCGGCTGATGACGCTGTGGTGCAGTTTGAGATTTTTGAGCAGAAGGAAACTGCAACAGCCGAGGGCGTGCAGGTTGGGAGGGAAGCTGCGGTGCACCTGCAGCAGGCTCCGGCAACCGTGAGCATACCGGTGAATGTGACGGTGAACAATGGCGAGCTTTTGAGTCAGCTGGAATTGCTGAAGCGGCAGGTTGAGCAGTTGACTCGGCGTTTGGAGGCGAGTGAAGCGGCGCTGGCGGAAACTCGTGCAGCGGCGGCGCCGGTGTCTTCCGCAGCCGTATCTGCGCAGGTGCCGCGGCAGCCCGCAGCGGCTCAGAATACTCAGGTGGCGAAGCCGTCGCCGGCAGTGCGTCCATCGCGGCCGCGGATTCAGCGACCGCCACAGCCGGCCGGTTCGGTGCAGATTGACTATTTCCCGGCGTCCGGCTCGGCAGATGACCGGATCCTGCAACCTGCGGTCCCGGAGGCTGTTCCGGCTTCGCCGCCGCCGGCGATTCCTGAGACTGTTGAGCCGCAGGCTGCGGTATCGGTGGAGGAAGTTCCGGACTCTGCAGCTCCGCTGATCACTGATTCTCCGGTGCTGCCGGAGCTTGTTCCGGACGAGGCCGGGGTCAGCTCTGGCACAGAGGAGGCCGTGGAGCGGGCCGTGCCGGTGATTCCTGCCGAGCCTGTTCCGCCGCAGTCTGGTCTGCCGCGTGCGAGTCGGCTGGCAGCTCCTGTGGTGGCGGCAGCGACTGCGGTACCCGGGCCGGCTCCGGTCCCTGGTGTACCGGCGCGAACAGTGTCAGCGACGAGGTCGACGGCACCGCACAGTGCTCCGGAATTGCAGTATGAGAACTGGCGTGATCCGGGTGTGCCGCAGCAGGGTCCGGCGTGGGGTGGCACGGTGTCCCGAGTGCCGGCCGCGCCACAATCGCTTGTGAAGAAGGCGATGACAAATATGCGGGAGGGTGTGGAGGAGACGTTTGACCGGCTGCCGACGCCCGATTTGCGTGCACCGGAATGGATGCGTTCGATGTTCCGCAGGACGACGAAGTCGGCTGGTCGGAGTGTTGGTGGCAGTGGCGTTGCGGCTCCGGCGGAGGCTCATCGAGGGGTCATTGTGCGACCGGCGAGTCATCAGCAGGCTGGTCCGCCGCGTCAGGGTTCAGGCGGGGCTGCTGCGGTGCAGCCGGCGCAGCGTGCGGGAGTTCGCTGAGAGTTGCATTCGGTCACTTCACCTGCGGCCTCGATTCGGTCATAATACGCGGTTTGACTGCGTTTTCCGTATTCCGCCGCGGGTGTCGTCATGAATCGTTGCCAGTGGAAGTATGTGCTGCTGTGTTTGTGTCTGTGTGGCTCGCGTGAACTTGCGCCTGTAATGGCGCAGGAAGCCAACTACGATGAGGCGAAGGTACCGGCGTACACGCTGCCGGATTTACTGACGGATTTGTCCGGCGCCCCAGTGACGACTCCGCAGCAGTGGCAGCAGCATCGTCGGGCGGAGGTGCTGGGCCTGTTTGAGCAGCACGTGTTTGGGCGACTGCCGGATTATCGGGTGCAGTTGCGGACGAAGCTGCGTTCTGAGGTATCGGATGCGGTGGGTGGTCTGGCGCATCGTCGCGAGCTGACGGTGTATTTCACGGCGGACGATGCCGGTCCGCAGATGGACCTGCTGATTTATGCTCCGGCTGCAGCCACGGGCCCGGTGCCGGCATTTCTGGGTTTGAATTTCAACGGGAATCAGGCGATTGAAGCGGATCCTCGACTGCACATTACGCAATCGTGGGTGCGGAACAATCGAGAGCTGGGTATTGAGGACAACCGGGCCACTGAGGCGACTCGGGGCAGCGAGGCCAGTCGCTGGTCGGTGGAGCGGATTGTGAAGGCCGGTTATGGTCTGGTGACCATTTATTACGGCGACATTGATCCGGACTTTGACGATGGTTTTCGCAACGGCATTCATTCGCTGGGCGAGGCTGTCAGTGGTGAGCGTGCTGGTGACGCGGGTGGATCGATCAGTGCGTGGTCGTGGGGTTTAAGTCGTGCGCTGGACGTGCTGCAGTCAGATGCTCGGATTGACGCATCGCGAGTGGCGGTGTTTGGTCATTCGCGGCTGGGCAAGACGTCATTGTGGGCGGGTGCGACGGATCAGCGATTTGCGATGGTGATTTCGAACAATTCCGGGTGCGGCGGCGCGGCGTTGAGTCGACGGGCTTTTGGTGAGACGGTAGGTCGGATCAACCGGTCATTTCCGCACTGGTTCTGTGTGAATCACCGCAGGTACAACAACAACGAGGGTGCGCTGCCGGTGGATCATCACATGCTGATTGCTCTGGCCGCACCTCGTCCGGTGTATGTGGCGAGTGCCGTGGAGGATCAGTGGGCGGACCCGCGTGGTGAGTATCTGAGTTTGTGGCATGCCGGTTCGGTGTATCGTCTGTTTGGACGGGTGGGAATGCCGAGTGAGCAGATGCCGGGAGTGGACATGCCGGTGCAGACGGACGTGGGGTATCACATTCGTTCGGGGAAACACGATGTGACGGACTATGACTGGCAGCAGTACGTGAAGTTTGCAGACCGGCATTTGAAGGCGCACTGATGTCAGAGCAGTTGACGGCGGCGCAGCGGGAGGCTGTGGAGCATTTTGAGGGACCGTTGCTGGTGATGGCTGGTCCGGGCTCCGGCAAGACCCGCGTGATTACTCACAGGATTTCCCGGCTGCTTGAGCGTGGTGTGGCGGCGGACAGCATTCTGGCGCTGACGTTCACGAACAAGGCTGCGCGGGAGATGTCGGAGCGTGTGGAGCGGATGCTGGGTGGAGTGCGTGTCCGTGTCAGCACATTTCACCGCTTCTGTTCGCGTCTGCTGAGGCGGTGGCCGGAGCGGGTGGGATTGAAGGAGAATTTTACGATTTTGGATCAGTCGGATCAGGTGGATCTGGTGCGGCGGATCATGAAGGACCGGGATCTGGACACTTCGGTTCTGGAGCCGGGGCGAGTGCTCAGCCGGATCAGTCGTTCGCGGAACGACATGATAGGCTCGCAGCAGTTTCGGCAGCAGTTTGAGAACCGTGCGGGTGGTCCGATTGATGCGGCGGTGTATCAGATTTTTGCGGACTATGAGGAGCGAGTACGCTCGCAGAATTCCGTGGATTTTGATGATTTGCTGCTGCACACGGTGTCGCTGCTGTATGACGAAGAGGAGCCGGAGCTGCGTCGTCTGCTGGACGAGAAGTTTCGTTTTGTGCTGGTGGACGAGTATCAGGACACGAATCTGGCGCAGTATCGGATTGTGCAGGCGATGTCGCGGGACTATCGCAATCTGTGTGTGACGGGGGATCCGGATCAGTCGATCTACGGCTGGCGGGGAGCTCGTCCGGCCAATGTGACGGCGTTTGAGCGGGACTATCCGGACCGTCGAGTGGTGTCCCTGGACGAAAACTTTCGCAGCACGAAGCGAATTGTGTCCTGTGCGGACCGACTGATTTCGTGCAATCGGCGTCCGCACCGTGGCCGTTTGACGACGAGTAATGCGGAGGGTGTCCCGGTTCGGCTGCTGGTGTATGAGCATGGCGAGGCGGAGGCGGACGGGATTGCGCGTGAGATTCGTCGGCTGGTGGATTCCGGGAAGCAGCGCTGGTCGGATTTTGCGGTGTTTTATCGTGTGAATGCGTTATCGCGATTGTTTGAGACGACATTTTCGCGGTATGAGGTGCCATGTCAGATCGCGGCCGGTTATTCATTTTTCGAGCGTGCGGAGGTGCGTGATCTGATAGCGTGGCTGCGATTGATTGAGAATGATGCGGACGATTCGGCATTGGAGCGGATTATCAATCGGCCAGCGCGGGGTATTGGCAGTGCCTCGCTGCTGAAGGTGCGGCGTTATGCGGCCCTGCATGGGATCAGCATATTCGCAGCGGCTCGTCAGTGTGCATCCATTGACGGCCTGACGGCTCGCGTGCGCAAATCGCTGGAGGGATTTGTGGATCTGATCGAGCGATTGCAGCGGCAGTCAGCGGCAGGTCTGGTTGGTCCGCTGCTGGAGCGTTTGATTGATGAGATTGATTATCTGTCATTGTGGCGGCAGGAGGAGGACGAGGTGGATGTGGACCGTGAGGCCAACATTCACGAGTTGATTTCTGCTGCGCGGCATTATGACTCGGGGGCAGGCAGTCTGTTCAGCGGTCGAGCGATGTCTGGTGAGGAGACGGGGACTGAGGGGCAGTCAGAGCCGCTGGAACCGCCATCGTTGCAGGGGTTTCTGGAGCAGGCGACGCTGAGCAGTGAGGTGGACAAGGTGGATCCTGCGAAGGGTGCCGTCACCTTAATGACTCTGCACGCCTCGAAGGGCCTAGAGTATCCGTGTGTGTATATTGCGGGTTTGGAGAACGGCCTGATTCCGCATGAGCGGGCGATCCGTGACGGTGATCCGTCCTCGCTGGAGGAGGAGCGTCGCTTGCTGTACGTGGGGATAACTCGGGCCCGTGAGCATCTGACGCTGACTCAGACGTCGGAGCGAGTTTTTCGGGGGATGCGTCGCACGACGATTTCCAGTCCTTTTGCGGGGGAGATTTCGCAGGAGCTGGACCGCGGTGCTGCCCAGTCGACTCCTGCTGCACTGGCGCTGGCGGGCATGGACGACCGTCTTGAGGCAGCTCGTCGTCGTTTCGAGGCGGCTCGCAGCAGCGGGCAGCGTCCGCTGCTGATGAAGGGTTCGCAGTTGAAGGCTGAGCGGGAGGTTCCGGAGGGTGATCGGACGGACGACCCGTCGACGGTGCCGTCTTTTCGACGTGGCATGATGGTGCGTCATCCGCGATATGGGACGGGGATTGTGACGGAGGTTGGCGGTGCATCACATCGAGCGACGGTGACAGTGCATTTTGAGGGCGCTGATGATACTCAGACCTTCGTGGCCTCACGTTGTCCGTTGCAGCCGGCGTTTCCGGGGGTGAGCGGCGACGGCGAGGATTGAATTTTGTCGTCAGTGGTCAGTTGTCAGTTTGGAGCGTTCATCTTCGCGGCTTTGCGTCGTCGCGGCGTTGCGGGGTGTGTTGCCCCCTCACCCCCGACCCCTCTCCCCCGTTTCACGGGGGCGAGGGGAGGATTTTGTGTTTTTGTTGCAGTGTAAATCGCACCGGCAACTCTCGCCTCTGGAAGGGGCGTGGAGTGGGTTGTGTGCACTGCGCGGGTTTGCCCTGGGAGCGGCGGTGCGGAGCCCTGGAATCACTGACCGCGGAGGAAATTGCGGAGAGCGTTGTCGTCTTCGTCGAGTATTTCGACTTCGTCAATGACGTCATCGTCAGACGTGGCCGGCGGCAGCGGGCTGCCTGCTGCGGGGGCGTTGCGGGGTTGGAGGTGGCCGGGGAGCAGGAAGGTGGAGTCACCTTCATTGATGCGGGGCAGTTGAATGTCGGCCGCAGTTTTCTGTGAAGCGAGCGAGTGGGTGCCCTGCAATCCCTGAATGAGGACGTCGGCATGCAGAACGTCGACAGAGTCGGGCCCGGACGGGATTGGGATTTTCGGTCTGGAGGCGGACTGGATTGTGGTTCGAGCGGGATCTGAGGGGTTGCCGAGGTTGATGATTTCAGCGCGGCTGTCGGCGATGGGACCTGATCCCTGAACGGTGCCGTCTGAGGTTTCGTCGTCGTCGGTGGTGACGCCGGGACCGGCGTCGATCTGCAGGGCTTCGGAATTGACAACTTCGTGCAGAATTCCGGAGGACAGTATGCTGGCGGCCACTGCTTCCTGACGCAGGTAGACGACGAACCGGATGGGGCCAAGTGACAATTGCTGGCCGTCGCCGACTTCCTGGCGGACACCGGAAGGAATGCGACGACCCTGCACCCACGTCCCGTTGCTGCTGTCCAGATCCGTGACGGTGACGCCGTCCCGACTGACGCGGAGGAAGCAGTGTCGTCGACTGACCTGCGGTGAGGAGAGTCGCAGGTTGCAGTCAGAACCGCGGCCTATGACGATATCGTGACGCACGGTGATTTTCCGTACGTTGGCCGATTGATCCTGAAGCTCCAGCACTACCTTCATGAGACTGCCCGAGCGGCCAAGTGTGATTGCCTGTTCAGTTGGGGAAGTTCGTGTTCGCCTCCCCGAAGTTTCTCAAAAACGCAACAACTTTTCAAGAATAAAGCGTATTGGTGAGCAATTCGGCTGGAATTCGTGAAAAAAGGTCGGGGATTGTGAGCGAACTGCGCGGATGGCGATTGGTTGTCTCAGAACAACTGCTCTTTGAAATCGGTAGAATTGGGGGGATGGACGCAGGAAACTGAGGAAAAAGCGGGGGCAGGTCCTGTGAATTTCGATATGGGGTGGATTGATTGAGCAAGCGGATGCAACGGTGTCTGGTGGTGGATTAGACTTCGCGGCGAGAAACAGTGCTCTGAGGACTCGGGAGGAATTCGGTGATCATTGATGCTCATCAGCACTTCTGGCAACTGGATCTGCCATTTGATTATGGCTGGCTGTCGCAGCCGCAGCATATGGCGATTAACCGCAGTTATCTGCCTGAGGATTTGCGTCCGCAGATGCTGTTGACGGGAGTCGATGCGACGGTGTTCGTGCAGACTCAGCACAATCTGGCGGAGAATCGCTGGGTGCTGGGTTTGGCGGAGCAGCAGGATTTCATTGCCGGTGTGGTGGGTTGGGTGGATTTGTCCAGTGCGGCCTGTGAGCAGCAGTTGCAGGAGTTTTTGTCGCACCGGAAGTTCTGCGGTGTCCGCCATGTGACGCAGGATGAGCCTGACGAGGATTTTATTATTCGTGCGGACGTGCTGCGGGGGCTGCGGGTGCTGCAGCGGCACGGTGTTCCGTTCGACCTGTTGTTTTATGTGCAGCATCTGCGGCATGCGGCGACGCTGGGGCGTCAGCTTTCGGACCTGCCGATGGTGATCGATCATCTGTCGAAGCCGCAGATTCGTCTGGGGCTGATTGACGAGTGGCGGCGTGATCTGCGGCGGGCTGCGGAATGTGACAACATGTACTGCAAGCTGAGTGGTTTGGTGACGGAGGCCGACTGGCAGCGCTGGACGGTGGCTGATCTGCGTCCGTATGTCGAGACGGCACTGGAGGCTTTCGGGGTTGAACGCTGCATGTTTGGCACGGACTGGCCGGTGTGTGAGCTGGCGGCTGGTTATGCGGACGTGGTGGGTGCAATGCGGGAACTGACGTCCGAGCTGAGTGTTTCGGAACGCGATCGAATTTTTGGTGGCACAGCGATTCAGTTTTACAGGCTGCAGTTGCCTGGCGGGAAAGTGGGTGCATCATGAAGACTCTGATTCGACATGCTCAGGTGGTTCTTCCGGAATCGACAGAGCGAATCAACGTGCTGATTGAGAACGGCAAAGTGGCGGCTCTGGATGTTCCTGACGGGGCGTCAGCGGACGAAGTGATTGACGCTTCCGGGCTGCATTTGATTCCGGGTGTG
>SXXK01000406.1 GCA_005791255.1 Planctomyces sp. | reverse complement strand
GGACGGGCATTTTGTGCCGAATCTGTCATATGGTCCGATGGTAATTGAGCGGATGCGTCAGCATTCCGGTGCGATTTTTGATGCGCATCTGATGATTTCGGATCCTGGGCGTTATCTGGACGAGTATGTGCGGGTGGGTTGTGAGGCGATCACGATTCATCTGGAGGCTGTTCCTGAGCCGGCGGGTTTGCTGCGAGCGATCCGTGAGCGTGGTCTGCTGGCGGGACTGGCGGTGAATCCGGGGACGGGCTGGTCCCCGGCGGCTCGATTTCTGGACGAGATGGATTTGTTTCTGGTGATGAGTGTTCAGCCGGGCTTTGGCGGTCAGAAGTTTATTCCTGGGGCGATTTCCACGATCCGGGAGGCACGACTGGCTGGTGGTGATCGGCTGTTGATTTCGGTGGACGGCGGGATAGGGAAATCCACGATTGCAGAGTGTGCGAAAGCGGGCTGCGATCTGTTTGTTGCCGGAAGTTCTGTGTTTGATGAACCCTGCTACTCGGCAGCGATGGCCGAGCTGCGGCGGCTGGCGATGGAAGCGCGGGCTGCTGTCTGAGAATCCGGAGTGTATGTCGACGATCGTACTGATACGGGCGGGTTGCACGGACTACGAGGACGCGCACCGGCTGCTGGGGAATCTCAGTGTTCCCCTGAATGCTCGGGGAACCGGGCAGGTTCGTGAAATTGTGCAGCGGCTGCAGCAGGATCAGCTCCCACTGGAGGTGATTCTGACATCCCCGGAGAACCCGGCTTCCTGCACAGCTCACGAGGTGGCTCGGGCATTTCCGCGACTGAAAGTGAAACAGGTTGAAGAGCTGAGAAATGTCAATCAGGGACTGTGGCAGGGATTGCCGGAGAACGACGTACGTCGCCGGTTTCCCAGATTTTTTCGTTCAGGAAAGGAAGATCCGACGGCGATTTGTCCGCCGGAAGGTGAGACACTCTCGGACGCCTGTCAGCGGATGGAGAGTGTGCTGAGTCGGGCGTTGCGTCGTTATCGGGTGTTTGCCGTGGTGGCACCGGAGCCATTGGCATCGGTAATTCGGTGTACGGTGCAGCATCGTCGGCTGCGGATGACGGATTGTTTGTGTGGTGAAGAGTCCGGTGAGCTGGTGCAGGTACTGCAATCCAGCAGTTTTGAGGCAGCGGGGTTTGCTGGTGTGACGGAAGGCTGTGGTGAATTTGTGCCGTTGTCAGGTCAGGGTGCAGAAACATGAGTGCAGTGGAAAACACAAATGCAGCGGCTCAGGCGGGCTGGCGTCCCAAACGCGGGGTACCGGCCGGTTTGTGGCTGCGGTGTGATGGTTGCGGAGCGACTGTGTTTCGCAAGCAGGTGGAGCAGAACCTGAATGTGTGTCCGGAGTGCGGGCATCACTTTTACGTTCCCACAGCGATGCGCATCCGGCAGCTGCTGGATCCGGACAGTTTTGAGGAGTGGTATCCGGACATGACGTCTGGTGACCCGCTGGGTTTCAGTGACCGCAAGCCATATCGCGAGCGTGTTATTGACGAGCAGAAGAAGACGGGGATGAAGGATGCCTGCACGGTGGGGCGTGGCTACATGCGTGGTCGTCCGCTGGTGTTTGGTCTGACGGATTCCGCCTTTATCATGGGCAGCATGGGGTCTGTGGTTGGCGAAAAGCTGACTCGGGCGGTCGAGCGTGCGACGGAACTGTCTTTGCCGCTGGTGATTGTCAGTGGTTCCGGCGGCGGTGCTCGCATGCACGAAGGCATCATCTCGCTGATGCAGATGGGCAAGGTCTCCGCAGCTCTCGCTCGTTACCGCAGGGCTCGCGGTTTATTCATTTCCGTGCTGACGAATCCGACGATGGGTGGTGTGGCGGCCAGTTTTGCGTCGCTGGGCGACATCATCGTCGCGGAACCGAAGGCTTTGGTGGGATTTGCCGGGCCGCGTGTGGTGGAGGCGACCTGCAAGATCGCCCTGCCGGACGACTTTCAGACCAGTGAGTTCATGCTGAAACACGGTTTTGTCGACCGCATTGTGGCTCGTTCTGAGCTGCGTTCTGAGCTGGCTCGACTGATTGATTATGGTGGTCGCCAGTGAGGCGGGGGCGCTGTTCTGGCTGAATTCCAGGGCCCGGCTGCTGCTGCAGTGCGGGCTCTGTTTTTTGGGGTGCAGGTGAGGAGGGGCCGGATGTGCTGGTATCTGCGGTGTGCTGCGGTTTGTGCAGTGTTTTGGAGTGCCGCTTGTCTGTCGTGTGCCGACGAACGGGCAGCGGTGCAGGCGACTGGACTGTCGCAGGACGGCACGTGGCACCCTGTGACAGCGACGCTCGACGGAGTGGATATGTCGCAGTCGATGCGTGAGTCGACGGTGCTCAAGCTGACTGGCGAGCAGTATTCGGTGACCGTGAATGGGACTCCGGACCGTGGCACATGCGTCGTGGACCGCAGTGTGATGCCGTGGAGGATGAAAATTCTGGGCACGGTGGGACCCAACCAGGGGAAGACTCTGCTGGCGATTTTTGAGCTGACGAAAGAGGATCGCCTGCGGGTGTGTTATGACCGTGCGGGGGGGCAGGACCCGGAGGCGTTTGCGGCGGGAGCGGGCAGTGGGCGGCTGCTGATGGAATACCGTCGCGAGCTGGCTCGCGGGGCCGAGCTTGCCGGCGAAGTCCTGGGCGTGCCGGACAGCGATGCCCTGCTGCTGAAGGCGACGGATGGTCGTGAGCATCGGATTCGGCTGAACGGCATTGATGCTCCTGAGCTGCAGCAGCCATTCGGCAAGGAGTCGCAGGCGCTGCTGCAGCAGTTGCTGCGAGGGCGGAAGTTGCGTGTGGTGACTCAGGGAGAGGACCGTGCCGGTCAGATCATTGGTGATGTGTTTGTGCGGCTGGAGGAGGGGCAGGATGAGAAGCTGCTGAACGTGGAACTGGTGGAGCGAGGCTGGGCGTGGCATTTTGTGAGATTTGCGAAGGACAATCGGCAGTTGTCGGAGGCCGAACAGAGGGCTCGTGCCGGCCGGCTGGGATTGTGGGCTGAGGCCGGACCGGTATCGCCCTGGGATTTTCGGCGTCAGCAGGCGGAAGCCGCGAAGAGTGGCGAGCCGGGGGCGAAACCAGGGCAGTGATTCGAACCACCGTGGCGGGTTCCGTGCTGGTTCAATTGAACCTGCTGTCGTGCGAAATTGATGCCTGCGACAATCCATTGTGCCTGAAACAGGAAGGGGTCAGCAAAGATGTGTTTTGGAGTCCGGTTGAAGCTGAAGTCGGTGCGCAGTGCGGTTGTTGTGGCGTTGCTGTTGCTGGTCTGTGCGGCTGAAGTCGGTGGCCTGGGTCGTGTCCGAGCCGACGAAAAGTCTGCTCCAAAGCTGCCGGCTGGCGTGCGGATGGAGCGTGATCTGGCCTATGTGGAGGGCGGTGATGAGTCGCAGAAGCTGGATCTGTATCTGCCGGAGCAGCCGGCTGCGGGTCCATTGCCTTTGATTGTGCATATTCACGGTGGTGGGTGGCGCGGGGGCAGCAAGTTCCCGTGTCCGTTTCTGGTGCTGGTGAACCGCGGGTATGCAGTGGCCAGCATTGAGTATCGATTCAGCCAGAAAGCGGTGTTTCCGGCGCAGATCCAGGACTGTCAGGCAGCAATTCGCTGGTTGCGGGGGCACGCGGGGAAGTATGGACTGGACGCGGAAAAGGTGGGCGTGATTGGTGGTTCAGCGGGCGGACACCTGTCGGCTCTGGTGGGCACGGCGGGTGGTGCGAAGGCGTTTCCGCAGATTGGGGGATTTTCGGATCAGTCGGATGACGTCCAGTGTGTGTGTGACATTTTTGGTCCGGCCAATTTTGCGACGGTCATGCAGCAGGCGGCGGACGACAAAAACGTCAGGAATATCTTCAAATTCAATTCGGACAGTGATCCGTATGCGCTGCTGATTGGGGGGAATCTGGAGACGGATCGGGAAAAAGTGGCTGCGGTGAGTCCGGTCCACTACATCACGGCTGATGATCCTCCGACGCTGATTCTGCACGGAACTCATGATGCTCTGGTCCCTTATGCTCAGAGTGTCGAGCTGGCCGAGTCGCTGCGGGCTAAGGGAGTGCCGGTCTGGCTGCAGACTTTACCGGGTTCCGGTCATGGTGGAGCGGCCTTCAGCAAACCCTCGGTAATGACGTTGATGGGAAATTTCTTTGACCGTCATTTGCGTGGAGTGGACGTGGAGGTCCGTCTGGTGCCGGAGTCTGAATTGGCAGTGGATCCCCCGTCGGGCAGACAGTGATGGGCGAGTGGTTGGCGTTACCGAGGCTGGAAGAATCCGTTTTTTCTATGGAAAACCTCGGTTCTGAAATGGAGTCGACAATTCTGTGACGGATTTCTCAAACTCCCGTCGATCTTTCATCGTAATTCGCTTTGGTTTTGCCCGCTCCTGATTGCTCTTTGCTCGCGGCCCCGCATAGCATTTCGACATGTCTGCATTCCGCAAACTTCTGCTGATTTACTGGTGTGCCCTGGCATTGCTGGGTCACGCTGGTACTCATGCGGTCGCCGACTACCTTGGTGTCTGCGTGCATGTGGACACGCAGGATGCCAAAACCACTCAGGCTGCAGTGGCGGGTCAGGCGGGGGCTCGGGCCGCGTCCGGACATGCTGCCGGACATGCTGCCGGACATGCTGCCGGACATGCTGGTTGTCAGCACTGTCAGCGGCACCAGGGCAAATCGTTGGCTGCTGGAGCAGCGGGCGCCTGTGCGGGAGGTCGATCTGACCATTCGGGTTCGCATTCCGGGCACGATGCGGCGAATTGTCGACTGTGCGACTGGTTTCTCAAGTTTACTCCGCAGGGTCTGTCAGTGCAGCCCTGCCTGCTGCCAGTGCCGACGGTGGTATTCAGCGACATTGTGTCGGTGAATCCCGTTTCGGCTGCTGTTCCCTCCGCAAGGTCTCGCGGCCCGCCGTCACCTCATATTGCGTGACAGGCGTTCTGTTCCGAATTTCAGACTGCGTTTGTTGCGCTGCTGATCGGAATGGACTTCCGTGGTCTCAAAGCAGTTCTGTCGGTCTGTGTACGTCGGGAGCGGCTGTGTGTCGGCTGTGACTGTTGTGCGCTGAACTGGCGGGCTGCCTGTACTGTCCGAATGGGGACTGGCGAGGCAGTGTATGTCAGACGTCGCAGGTTCTGGGCGGTCGTTGCGCGCAGGGGCATTCCTTGGGTCGCTTGAGCGGACGCTGAATTCGGACTTTTGTCCGCAGTTCAATCGATTTGTGTACTGGATGAAGGAGCCTTTCTGGTGTCTGGTGATGGCATTACTGCTTTCGCTGGTGGTGGGGTTGCTGTTGAATCCGGCGGC
>SXXK01000405.1 GCA_005791255.1 Planctomyces sp. | reverse complement strand
TAATGGATTCCCGGACGTCTACAACATGCTGCTGCAGATCATGGAAGAAGGACACCTCACCGACAGCTTTGGGCGGCGAGTCGACTTCAAGAATGTGATCGTCATCATGACCACCAACGCCGGTGCCGCCCGCATGGCTCACGGTGGCAGCATGGGCCTGCATACACTCCGGGAACGCGACGCCGAACGCACCTACGAAGAAATGAAGGTCAACCTGATGCACGAACTGCAGAAGCAGTTCAAACCCGAGTTTCTCGGACGACTCGACGAAGTCGTCGTCTTCCGCAAGCTGACTCGAGTCGAACTGATGCAGATCGTCGATATCGAACTTCGCAAAGTCTTCGAACGCCTCAAGGAACGCGGCAAAAAGATGGTCCTCTCCGACGAAGCCCGCGGTTTCATCATCGACAAGGGTGAAGCCGGAGACGGACTGGACTACGGGGCTCGACCACTGCGACGCAGCGTCGAGAAATACATCGAAGACCCGCTGTCGGAAGAACTGCTGCGAGGCACCTTCGATGGCAAAAACGTCATCCACGTCGGACTGAAGGAAGTTGGCGACCAGAAACAACTGGAATTCCACGGTGCCGTCGAAACTGAGACTCCGACGGAAGCTGCCGCAACGGCCTGAAGATCCCGGAAAGTCATCAAAAAATCAGGGCGACCCGTCCCGGTCGCCCTTTTTTTTGCGCTGCACTCAAACCAACAAACCGCTAACGATGTCGTTCCCAGTAAACCCTGTTGTGATCCTCAAGCCTCCGCGGGTCCGGAATCTGCACCGCGGATGCTCCCGACCTGGGAACCAGCCGCACCAGAATCGCTGACTCCACCTCACCCAGCTGCTTCCAGTCCCAGCTTTCAAAACCATAGTCGGGCGACGGGTCAAATACCTCAAGCCTGCCTCGATCTCCCGGACCCAGACACACCACCGAATGCCCGGACTGCATCTGAAAATCAGTCTCAAAGACACGGTTGGATGCACGACCATGAAATGTCAGTGACAACACACCGGACTCGCTGCCCCGCTGCAGCAAATCCTGTCCGGAAACATTCTCCACCACGACGTCCCAGTCCGTTCCCGCTGTCTTCAGCTTCAAACCGCGATACAGACCCAGCCAGTGAGTCCCCTCGCGAGTCAGACAGAGCTCCGCCATCTCGCGCTCCGTTGCATCAATCTGATGCATTCGCAGCAGACTGGCCGCACAGGCCGCCGAACACGTCGAATCCGTCGTCTGAAATTCCATCACCCGCTCATACTCCACCCGAGCACACAGCGGAGGCCGCCCCAGCAGTGGACTGGCCAGCGAATACAGACACAGGACAAGCAAAGCCGCAGAAAGCAGCGATCGACGCACCCGAGGCACCCCGGTTGCCCGGAAACAGACCCCCGAGTAAAACGCTCCCACCAGCGGAAGCCAGTTGCCCAGAATGATCGCTCCGGAAAACGGCAGCAGCCGCACCAGCAGCGGACTGTCCCAGACCAGTACGATATACACAAACATCAGCACCGTCATCGAAATCAAAGCCACAGCCAGTGGCCGGCCACCACGCAAACCCTGCAGCACCACCCCCAAAACGGCAAACGCTGCACTGAGCGCTGTCATCAGCAGCAGGCTGGTCTGCAGGTCTGACATTCGCTGCCCCCCTCGCTGACTTAAATCCGATCCGTTCGGCACTCTGCTAAGATTCTGCGAATTTTTTCGACTCGCCTCAAGTGCAATCACTTCTTAAGACTGAGGAAATTAACCAAACGGCGCACCGCTGCGCTCTCCCAACCGGCAGAAAAATGCCGAATCAGCGAATTCTCCCGTGCACCGCATAAGTTCGTGCTGATCCTGCAGCCTGTTCAGCCTCGTTCACGGAACGCCACAACCTCAGCGTTCCCGCAGCGCCGTCACAATGTTCAAACGAACCGCCCGCAGCGCCGGCAGGATACCGCCCAGCAGACCCATCGATACCGCCAGCATCACACCCTGAGCCAGCACGCGAGGCCCAAAGCGGAACGAAAATGTGATCTCACTGAACTGATTGATTGTCCCCGTCGACAACCCATTGAATGGCAGCGTCGCCAGACAACCCAGCAGCCCGCCCAGCAGACACAACAAAATCGCCTCAAACAAAAACGATGAAAGAATCGCAGAGCGGGAAAACCCCAACGCTCGCAGAGTGCCGATTTCACGAGCCCTGCTGGCGACCGCCGCAAACATCGTATTCGCCGCCGCAAACATCGCACCAAAAATCAAAAAACCCGCGATGATATACCCAATGTACTGAATCGCATTCGACTGATTCATCTGGTCCTCAAAATACTGCTTCTCCGAAATCGCCTTCATCTGAAATCGCTTGTCGTCCTGCAGCAGTCGCTGCAACTCATCCCGCTGACCAGCACTCTCCGCTCGCAAACACACCGAACTGACCGCCGCCGGTGACTTTCGCGCCAAACCCAGATCCCGCAGGTCCGTCCACACCTCAGACTCCGCCGCACTCCCCGCCGCCTCAAAATAACCCACCACCTCAAAAAACTGTCGGTTCACTTCCAGCTTCTCACCAATCGCCAGGTTCTCAAACCGCGCCGCCATGCTGCGACTGGTAATCGCTTCAAACTTACCCGGCTCCAGATCCCGACCCTCCACGATCCGAAAATCCGGACGCAGCTCCCGACCCACGTCCTCCAGACCACGCACTATCAGATTCACCGTGCCACCATTGTTCCGACGCGGCTTCGTCAGAATTGTCACAAACTCCACCGAACACATCGGACGACCCTCGCCGTCCTTCGCTATCCCCGACAACGTCGAAACCTCGCGAGCCACCTTCTGCTCAAGACCACTGCCAATCTCGTCCGCTGAACCCTTCCGCAGCACAATCAGGTCCAGCTCGTGACCCGTTACCTGCAGCGCATACCGCAAACCGTCAGTCAGACCGAAACACAATACCGACGCCCACACCACAAGACCCGTACTCAGCACGGTCATCAAAGTCGTCATCCAGCGAACACGCAGATTACGGACATTGTATTTCGCCGGAATCATCACTCACCCCATCAGCAGTCAACTGCCAACACCCTGCACACAACAACACCCGGACACACGCGCACTCAGGCAATCCGACGCAGTCCGTCCACAACAGACATCCGCGCCGCTCGCACCGCAGGCACAATCCCGCTCACAAATCCCAGAAACATCGCCGCCAGCAACCCGTAACTGACCCACGGACCCAGCATCTCTGAAACCGTAAACGGAAAAAACTGCGGCAACACCCGATTCATGCCCTGCAGAAACAAACACCCAATCGCTGTTCCCAAAACTCCACCGCTGATCGACGTCAGACAGGCCTCACCCAGCACCATGCCAAGAATCCGACCACGACCGAATCCAATCGCCTTCAGGACCGCGATCTCAGTCACCCGCTCACGCATCGCCATCGCCATCGAATTCGCCGTCACCAGCGACAGCGAAAATACTACCGCCAACCCAATATTCCGTATCAACACCTGCACGTTGCCCAGCATGTCCACAAACATCTGCGCAAAAGCGGCCTCCGTCTGCGAACGCGTCGGCGTCTCCGAACTGCCAAAACGATCGTCCACTCCCGCAATCACCGCCGGTATCTGCGGCGACTCGTCCACTCGCAAAAATATCGTGCCCGCATTGTCCAGCACCGCAAAATTCTGCTGCCGCAAACCCTCGTTCAAATACGCCCAGTGAAAATACACCGAATCCGTGTTCTTCGGTGAATCAAAAATTCCGCAGATCTGCAGGTCCAGATCAAAAGGATACAAATTGCCCTTCAATGGAATGCGATCACCCACCTTCCAGCCCCGACGCTCCGCAATCCGCCGGTCGATCACACACCCCTGACGGTTCTGCTTCCACGCCTCCAGTTGCTCAGCCGGCAGAGAATACTCAGGCCATACCTCAAATAACTGCTCAGGATCCGTGGCAAACTGAGCAAACGGCATCTGCTCGTCCTGATACGACCCACCATACCACGACAACGGGACCGCCGCCGCCACATGATCCATCCCACGCACATCATCCAGCGCCGAAATCGGCAGCCGACCACTGAAACCCTGTATGTTCATCACCACCACACGACTGGCCTGCGATGCCGCATCACGATAGGTGTCCTGCGATGCCAAAAATCCGTACAGCACCGTCATCAGCGCCAGACTGAATCCCACCGACAGGACCGTCAGCAGACTTCGCACCGCATTCCGCCGCATGTTTCGCCAGATGTACTTCAGCGTATGCATCACATCGCCCCCCGCGCACCAGTCACCGCAGAGTCCGAAACCAATACACCCTTCTCCAGATGCAGCACCCGCTTCGCTCGAGCCGCTGCACCGGGATCATGAGTCACCATCACAATCGTCTTCTGAAACTCCGTGTTCAAACGCTGCATCAGATCCAGAATCTCACCCGCGGACTTCGCATCCAAATCCCCCGTCGGCTCGTCAGCCACCAGCAGTGACGGATCCG
>SXXK01000045.1 GCA_005791255.1 Planctomyces sp. | reverse complement strand
ACGGCGCCTGCATTCGTGTCCATTCGTGGTTCCAAACGGCCCCTGCATTCGTGTCCATTTGTGGTTCCAAATCCCCCCTCCACGCTTCCCTTTCCCCACGTTCTGTATCACACTTACACTGTTTTCTTCCGTCCACCCTCGTCTGAGTACTTCCCGTCACCCGCGGTTACACCGCCCGGCCCGAACCTGCCATGGCAAACTCCGACAACCCCATTAGCACCGTCATCCTGCATCTCACCGACCTGCACTTCGGCTGGGAAGGCGGCCCCGATGCCGAAACACTCAAAGCCCAGCGCACCAATTGCCTCAACGCCCTCAACACTGCCCTCAAAAACCTCGTCGCAGACACCAGCAACACGCACTGGAAACCCGACATCGTCGCCATCACCGGTGACCTCGGCTGGAAAGGCGCCGCAGCAGATTATCAGTTGCTCCGGGATTGGCTTGATCCGCTGCTGCAGGACCTGCAATTGGGTTACGACAGCGTCGTCGTCTGTCCCGGGAACCATGATATCGATCGGCAAAAAGCCAGATACCAGTACCGTCCGCTCACGGCGAAGGATTCTGACGAGCTGCTGGGCGCGACGATTCCGTCGCAGTATGCCGATTGCTTTGCGGAGTACTCGGCATACTGTGATGCCGCAAAGATCCCCGCGTACAAACTCGGCACCGCCTCCTCACATCTCGTCGGCACCCGCGTCCTCAAAAACATCCGCTTTGTCGCACTCAATTCTGCCTGGTACTGCCGCGGCAAGACCGATCTGGCGCAGTTGTGGGTGGGCAAAAATCACCTCGAGATACTGCGGGCCGATAACCTGCTGCCCGCAGCCGTCGAATCCGAACTCCCCGTCGTTGCCATCGTACACCATCCCCCCAACTGGTGGCATGATGCCGATCAGATCACTCGCGATAATCGCAGCTGCGTGCAGGATCAGCTGGCCGAACGCAGCCACGTCATCCTGACCGGTCACGAACACAGCCACGCCCGCCGGCACGATCAGATCAACGGACGCGCTTACCTCATGAAGGCCGGTGCCGCCTATGCCGGTGGTCAGTACCACAACAATGTTCGCCTGATTCGCATCAGTCGTGAAGAGGTCCAGTACAGGCTGCTGGAATACAACCCGCGGCTGACCACCGACAACTGGCAGCTGGGGCGGCCATCGGAAATTCTGTCGCTGCGTCCGGCGACTGCGTCATCAGCCACCATCGCCCCCGCGCCCAGTGTCCACCCCGCCGTCACTGCGTACCTCGCACGCCTCACCGAATCCACCAGATTCCTGGAACTCATGGGCCTCGGCCGAGCCACCACGGTCGAACTGCCCATCGCCGAAGCCTATGTCCCCCTGCAGGCCAGCCGCTCGCTGCGGATGTACGCCGCCCGGCAGGATCGCGGCAAACGCCCCGGACTTCCCGATTCCGCAGAATCTGCTGCCGCCGACGACCGCGATCACTCGCTGGAAAGCCCTGAACTGTTCGCTTCCCGGGACACCGACGAACTGCCGCTCGATCAGATCTTTCATGTCTGCAAAGCCATGGAACAGCGCGGAGTCATTCTGCTGGGGGAACCCGGAGCCGGAAAGACCACAGGAGCTCGCCAGGTGGCATGGCAGCTGGCCAGTGGCCACAGAACACCAGCACAAATGGGTCTGCCCGACGGAATTCGCCCCGTGTTCCTGCGACTGCGGAACCTGAACCCCGCAACAATTTCACAAGCTGACCCGGTTGAGTCTCTGAAACAGTTTCTGCGACAGGAAGTCCGCTCCGCCGGTGAAGCGCCCGATCGGCAGGATCCCTGTGACGCGCTGTGGGAGCATTCCGGCGGGTTGCTGTGGATCATCGATGGTCTGGACGAAGTCGTGGATCCGCAGCTGCGAGCTGTCGTGTCGGGCTGGATCCGGCAGACGCTGCAGCAGCGTCTCGCGGATTACATTCTGGTGACCTGCCGTTTTCAGGGCTACCGCAGCGACGATGTGGCTCTGGGCGGCAAGTTTGTTGAATTCCACGTGGAAGGTCTGTCAGATTCGCAGGTGCAGGAATTCGTCAGTCGCTGGTTCCTGGCGGCGAACCGCAAACTGCACGTGGGCAATCCTGACAGGGCAGCCGCGATCGCCACCACGGATTCACAGACTCTGCTGCAGATTCTGACCGCCCCGGCCTATCAGACTCGCAGCATGCGTGAACTGGTGACCAATCCGCTGCTGCTGACGATTTTGTGTATTGTGTATCACGAGGAGCGTAATTTGCCGACGGCGCGGGCCGAGCTGTATCAGCACTGTGTCAGAGTGCTGCTGGGCCTGTGGCGCAAGGATCTGTACAGCGGCCGGGTGGGGCAGGGAGTTTTACAGCCGTTTGACTCCGAGGCCGCTCAGTCAGTCCTCGCGCGTCTGGCGTGGTGGCTGCATCAGACGGAACAGCGGACGGCCGGCGAACCGGGCGAACTGGCGGCTGAAGCGGCCCAGGGTCTGCAGCAGGTGTCGCTGCAGTCCGGGCTGGGACTGGACGGTACGCAGTTTTTGCAGCGGATGCGGGAAGAATCGGGGATTCTGGCATTCAGCGGCGAGGGCACCGGGCGACTGGGCTTTTTGCATCTGAGTTTTCAGGAGTACCTGGCAGCCGACCATGCGGTGCGTGAGAGCCTGTCCGGACAACTGGCGGCGCGAGTATCCGACAGCTGGTGGCAGGAAGTGGCGCTGCTGTCCCTGCGGCGATCGAAAGCCTATTGCGGGCGGTTCTTTGGTGACATGCTGGCGAGCGGACTGGCCGAGCAGCATCCAGAGCTGGCGCAGCGGTGCCTGACGGAATCGCTGTACTTTGTTCCGGAACCATTTGTGAACGTGCTGCAGGCGAGCGAAGCGTCGGTGCAGCGGAAAGCGGCGGTCCTTCGCCTGCTGCTGGGGCGACATAAGCAGGTGCCCGGCTTGGGCGAGCTGTGTGAACAGTTTCTGGCATCTACAGACCCTGCCCTGCGTGACCTGCGTGGTACTGCGACAGAGTTGCTGGCCAGCCTTGGCCGGCAGCCCAGGAAAGGCCGTACTCCGGAACCTTTTGACGTCGTTGTCGACGGCCGCACGGGAGTCACCTTCATCTGGATCCCACCCGGCGAGTTTCAGATGGGATCGGAGAAACGGGAGTTTGCAAAACCGGTTCACACCGTGCGTTTAACGCAGGGTTTTTACCTGGGAAAGTATCCCGTGACGAACGAGCAGTACGGCAGATATCTGCAGGCGAAATCCAGAGACGTGCAGCCACCCGCATACTGGGGTGACAGGAAATTCAATAAGCCGAAACAGCCTGTGGTGGGAGTCAACTGGCACGAAGCGGCAGCGTATTGCGAATGGGCCGGCGGTCGCCTGCCGACTGAAGCGGAATGGGAATACTGCTGCCGTGCCGGCAGTGAGCGCGATTACTGCTTCGGTGATGACGCGTCCCTGCTGGCGAATTATGCCTGGTATTATGAGAACTCCGGATTCAGCACGCATCCGGCAGGAGAAAAACTGCCCAACCAATGGGGCCTGCACGATATGCACGGCAATGTTTGGGAGTGGTGTCAGGATTGGTACGAAGGGTACGACCTGAAACCCCAGCAGGATCCCTCCGGGCCCGCTCAGGGACCTGGCCGCGTGTTGCGAGGAGGTTCCTGGAACTTCAGCTCAGACATCTGCTCTGCGTGGTTCCGCGTCTACGACGCACCCGGGGACCGGTACAGCATTTTCGGTTTTCGTTTGGCGAGTACTTTACCCCCTGACCCCTGACGCCCTTT
>SXXK01000404.1 GCA_005791255.1 Planctomyces sp. | reverse complement strand
GCAGGAAAGGGCCCGCCGTACCCCGTCTCAACGGACCTGATTGATGAACTCAAAGCAGAAACGCCCGCGGAATACCACGCCATACTCGACGATCTCTTCAACCACATCATCCTGTTTTCGAACAAAATCACCAGCTGCAGCATCAGACAGTTAGCACCCGGCCGACAACAGATCACACTGCAGATCGAATGCCGCAAGCTGGAATCGGATGAAAAAGGAACCGAACGGGAGGTCCCTTTCGAACAGGCGATCGAAATCGGAGCGTTTACGGCCGCTGGTGACCATCGAAAATATGGTGAAGCTCTGTATCGCAAAATGCACCAACTCAAATCCGGCACCAACACTGTCGTATTCGAGACCGCGGAAATCCCGGATAACGTCGCCGTGGATCCGTTCTTCATGCTGATCGACAGAAACATCGCAGACAACGTCATTACTCCGAGTGTCGATCGGTAAAGCAGTACCTGCCCCAAAACAACAGTTCGTTTCTGCAGACAACAGAAATCAGGCTTCGCTTTCCTGCGGAAATTCAGTTATCTTCTTCAGTACTTGTCATTGTCCCTCCTCCACCCACACCCTCCAAAGACCTCAACCGCATGAATCGCTCGACTTTTCGGGTCAGCACTGCACTGCTGCTGACCATCGTCACATTCAGCCTGTTCCCTGCTGACTCACTCGCCGCAGACAAAACTGACGTTACCGCCAAAGTTGTCGCTGCTGTCAGCGACAACAAACTGGCCATCAGTGCCACCAACGACACCTTCGGGGACACCGCACCCGGAGTCCCCAAGAAGTTGCGAGTCGAATACCGAATTGGTGACAAAGAACAAGTGGAAGAAGTCAGCGAAGGTGGACAATTGGAAATCGCCGCCCCCGCCGGGCAGGAACTGGTCATCGTCAAAGCGCGATACTGCCCCGCTGATGGCTCCAAACCCCTCGATTATTCTCAACCCGCCGACTTCCTCGACACTCTCCCCGGCTTCACCATTGAACACGTGCTGCAGGCAGATGCCTCGGTCAATGGGTCCTGGATCTGCATGGCGAAAGACCCCAAAGGTCGACTGCTGCTGGGTGGCCAGAATGGACAGCCCATCACCAGAGTAACGCTGCAGGACGGAAAAGTCGTCAAACAGGAGATTCTGAACATCCCTGTCAGTGAAACCATGGGAATGCTGTTCGTCAACAACGCCCTCTACATCAGCGGCGCCGGCAGCCGCGGATTCGCTCTCTATCGCTGCCGTGATACCAAAGGCAATGACAGCTATGATGATGTGGAATTCCTGCGAGAATGGCGTGGTGGCGGCGGAGAACACGGCTCACACGGCCTCGTGCTGGGACCGGACAATATGCTCTATGCCGTCTGCGGAAACTTCACCGGCCTGCCCCACGACCTCACCGAATCCTCCCCGCATCGCAACTACGCCGACGACCTGGCGCTGCCCCGAATGGAAGACGGTAATGGATTCGGCGCCGGAGCCAAACCTCCGGGTGGCTACATCGCCCGTATGGACCTCGACGGTCGCAATATCGAACTGTTCTCCTCAGGCCAGCGCAACACTTATGACATTGCCTTTAACGCCGACGGGGAACTCTTCGGCTGGGACAGCGACATGGAATGGGACTGGGGCACTCCGTGGTATCGACCGGTGCACGTCTTCCACTCCGTTCGCGGTGGCGATAATGGGTTCCGCGAAGGCACCGCCAAATGGCCACAGTACTACCCCGACGGTCTGCCACAAACCACTACCATCGGAATCGGCTGCCCCACGGGAGTCACCTTTGGTACGGGCGCGGCCTTCCCGGCCAAATACCAGCAGGCTTTCTATCTCTGCGACTGGACCTACGGTCGCCTGATTGCCGTTCACCTGCGGCCGGACGGAGCCAGCTACACCGGCAGTTTCGAAAACTTTGTCGCCCCCAAATCGCTGCGCGGCAAGGGACCGCGCATGCCGCTGAATCTGACCGATGCCGTCATCGGAAATGATGGCTCCCTCTACTTCACAATCGGTGGCCGCGGCACTCAGGCCAGCCTGTTTCGAGTCTCATGGCAGGGTAGCGAAAAGGCAGCCCCCCTGCCTGCCGAAAAACTGGCCGATCAGACCGCTCGCGATGCAAGGACACTGCGACACAAACTGGAATCCTTCAATGTCCGACCGGATCCTGCAGCCGTCAGCTTTGCATGGCCACATCTGAACAGCCCCGATCGCTATATCCGCTACGCAGCCCGCATGGCTGTGGAACGCAACCCCGTCAGCGAATGGCAGGCCAAAGCCCTGGCAGAAAAATCCCCGGCCGCCGCTTTTACCGCACTGCTGGCACTCGCTCGACTCGGTAATGCCGAAATCCAGCCCGCAGTCTTCAACTCGCTCGCTGCCATTCCTTCCGGCGGACTGTCCGAACAACTGCTGCTGGAAAAACTGCGAGTCATTCAGGTCTCAATTGCACGCCACGGTACTCCCACGGGCGACGCGGCTGCACAGGTTCTCGCAGACATCAATCCGCTTTACCCGGCAAACAGTGAAGCTCTCAATCGCGAGCTTTCTCAGATCCTGATCGCCATGAATGCCCCGCATGTGGTGCCCCGCACCATCGCACTCCTGCAGGCCGCCAAAACTCAGGAAGAACAAATCACTTATATCGTTCAGCTGCGAAATCAAAAGACCGGCTGGAACAACGAACTGCGTCGCGATTACCTCGAATGGTGGAATGGCCACGCTTCCACAGCACACAGCGCTCAGGTCTCAAAATGGTTCATGGATGCCGGCATCCCGTTCAACAACGGAGCCAGTTACGCCAACTTCATGGCCAATGCCCACGAAGAAGCCAAATTTACACTGACCGGCGAAGAGATCCTCGCACTGAATGATGTGCTCACAGATTACAGTGCAAGACACACACAGGAACCAGCGCCCCCGCTCAGCTCACGCAAACTGGTTCAGGAATGGACCACCGCTGATCTGCAGCCACTGCTGCCGCAGGTTGGCAAAGGCCGCAGCTTCCAGCGCGGTCGCGACGTGTTCTACCAGGCCCAGTGCAGTGCCTGCCACCGATATGGTGACAAAGGCGGAGCCGTCGGACCGGACCTCACAGCCGTCGCCACTCGATTCAAACGCCAGGACCTGCTGGAATCCTCCACAGAACCCTCCAAAGTCCTGTCCGAACAGTACATGAACACCGCCGTCGAAACCAAAGCCGGCCAGGTGGTCATCGGACGCATCGTGGAAGAGACCGAACAGAAACTGGTGCTGCGACCCAATCCGCTGGCACCGGAAACCGTCACTGTACTCAAGTCCGACATCGAGACTCGGGAATTGTCAAAAACTTCCCCCATGCCGTCCGGACTGCTGAACACCTTCACAAAAGAAGAGATTCTGGACCTGCTGGCATACCTTGAATCGCTGGGTGATTCCAAACACCCGAACTTCCAGCCGTAGACTGATCGACGCCCATCGTCGCCACGTCCCTTACCGCATGCAGTCCCCGCAGAGAAACTTTTTTCTGCGAGGGACTGTTTTTTTATGAAATCTCAATGCAGGCCCGTTACCGTATCACCCATGGTCGGCACGAGCACAGCATGCTGCCGACGAAAGAAAACGTCCTGCCGTAACCCGTTGTTCGGCCGCATCCCATACCATGCCCATGCGTGCTCAATTCAGTCAGATATTGCTGATCAGCATCCTGTTGTCAGTAACCGCACTGCCGGTCATTCCTCAGGAACTCGATGTGCGGCGCCCGGGCCAGCGGGAGTTCGTCACTGATGAAGCGGGTATGCTGGCCCCGGATTCCATAGCTCAGATCCGCTCGCTCTGCGACAGACTTCTGAATGACAAAGCGACCCCCATTATCGTCGTTACGATTGAATCGAAAGCGTTGCACGGCGGCGCAAACATGTCGATCGAGGCGTATCAAAGGAAGACCGAGCCGCCCGGATTCAACCTGGAGCGGGCTGGGGGCTGCAGACAACCTCAGATTTCAGCAGATTATGGACAAGCACGTGGTGCCGCAGTTCAAACAGGGACAGTTCGCGCAGGGCATTGTCGGCGGAGTGATTGCCCTTGATAAAATGGCACGCGGACTGAAGGTGCCCGCCCGGACTCGATCCACAGCCGAATACTCGCGCCTGTTCATCGTCGCTGCTGTTGTGATCTTCACGGCTGTCTCTCTAAGCCGCAAAGGCACCCAACGGCTGGGCATGGCTGCTGTGGGGCGGACTGTTTGCCTTCGCCTGCGCACTCCTCAGCCGTCTCACAGGCAGCGATGGTGACAGTGACGGCGGATCGTTCAGCGGTGGAGCGTTCGACAGCGGTTCGTCCGGGGACGATGGTGCTTCAGGGTCGCGGTAAATCCTTACGAAAACTGCACCGACGAGCACCTCCAGCGAATGACCGCAGGTGTCGCCCCGGACACTCGTGTTGCCGCTGAAACACCAGGCTGCCTTCAAACCACCCGACAAATGACAACCTTCAGATACTCCGACTCAGGACAGGTGGCCGATATCGGGTGGTCCGGCGGCTGACCGTGCTGCTCCAGAATCTGGATGTCTCGCCCGGACTGACGAGCTGTTTCGGAAATCACCTCCATGAACTCCGCTCGAGTCACCAGTCCCGAACAGCTGCAGGTCGCCAGAATTCCTCCCGGACGCACAACACGAACTCCCAGCTCGTTGAATCGCAGATAACCGTTCAAAGCCCGGTCAATGCCACTGCGAGCCCTGGCCATCCGGGGCGGATCAAGGACCACCAGATCAAACTGACGCCCCGCATCCACCATGCCCTCCAGCGCCGTTCGCACATCCTCGTTCAGATACTCACAACGCTCAGCGACCCCGTTCAGTCGAGCATTCTCGCGGGCCAGCACAAGTGCAGATTCCGATGAATCCACCCCCAGCACCGATTTCGCACCGCCCAGCTTCGCCGCTGCAATTCCAAACCCCCCGGAAAAACAGAAGGCGTCCAGCACGCTGGCTCCAAAGGCATACCGCGCCACCGCAATGCGAATGTCCCGCTGATCCAGATAACAGCCGGTCTTCTGACCATGCCGCACGTCCACGCCAAACTGCAAACCATGCTCCGACAGAAACAACGGACTCGCAGGCTCCTGCCCGCTCAGAAGGCCATCCACCACCTCCAGACCCTCAGCCTCCCGCATCCCCTTTTCCGTACGCAGCCAGATTCCCGCCGGCTGACACTCAGACTGCAAGGCCGCAATGATCGCTGCACGATGCTGATAAAGCGCCAGACTGGTAAACTGCACCAGCAGACAATTGCCGTACTGATCGACCGTCAGACCCGACATCAGGTCCGACTCACTGAAAATCAGCCGACAGCCACAATCCGGCGCCTGCAGATTAAACATCTGCCGCCGCAACTGCACCGCCTGACGCACTCGCTGCTGCCAGAAGGCAGCATCCAGCCCCGCCTGCTGATCCCACGAATACAGCCGTACCACAATGCGACTTTGAGCATTGTAAAGGCCCCAGGCAACAAATCGCCCCTCGGCACTGACCAGACGCACCACACTGCCAGCCTGCAGAGACTGCTCGCTGCCGGCATTCACATGATGAATCGCCCCGGCAAACACCCAGGGATGACGACCGAAGAACGGCTGAGCACGTCGGGCCTTCAGCACTACCTCCGCCGGCCCCTGCGTCTCACGCACCGCAAACTGACGCTCCGATTCTTCCGTCCCCGACATGCCTGTCACACTTCCTGCCCAAGAAGACCGTCACCGCTGTTCAGTCGCCACCACGCAGCACCCGCTGCTCCATCTCCTGCAGATACGCCAGCAAACGGTCACGCTCACTCGCCAGATGACGAACTCGCAACAGTGAACGCACTCGAGTCCGCAGCTCAAGACGATTCACCGGCTTCGACAGAAAGTCATCACAGCCTGCATGCACCGCCTTCTCAATATCGTTCGGCTCATTCAACGCCGTCACAATCAGCACCGGAATCATCCGTCGGGCTGGATCCGACTTCAGCTGCCGACACACCTCATAACCGCTCATCCGCGGCATCATAATGTCCAGCAGAATCAGATCCGGCTGATGCTGCTCAACCATCTGAATCGTCTGCTGACCGTCTGCAGCCATCAGTATCTCGTACCCCTCGTCCGCCAGATACGCCTCCAGCAATTCCCGATTCTGCTGGATATCGTCCGCAATCAGGACACGGGAAGACGAGATATCAACGTCAGATGTCTGCATAGCCACACCCTCAACGAATCAGCCGCACCGAGCCACCAAACAATCACCAGCACACCGCTGCACTTGCCGAAACGCCGGTGCGAGCCCCGGACCTAACGCCCGGGACCCGCCGGCAACTCACACCCTCACAGCGGACGAACCACCGAAATCGGACGCAGATAATCGTCCAGAGTCTCCGGACTGACCACACCACCACCCATGCCGCTCTTGCCAATGCCACCATATGGCACACCATGGACAATCACGTTGTGAGCATTGATCCAGCCGTTGCCTGCACGAAATGCCTCGGCCACCCGAGCACAGCGCTGCAGGTCCTTCGACCAGACACTGTTCCCCAGACCATACTCCGTATCATTCGCCAGCCGCACGCCCTCTTCTTCGGAAGCAAACGACGCCAGAAACGCCACCGGCCCAAAGATCTCCTCGCGAGCCGCCACGTTGTTCAGCGAACCCGCCAGCAGGGCCGGCTTGACATAAAAGCCATTTCGCCCCGCCACCGCCCCGGCACCACCCTCCAGCACCAGATCCGCTCCATCCGCCACGCCCTTCTGCAGATTCCCCAGCACGCGAGCCTGCTGCTTCGCATTCACCCCCGGACCCATCTGATCACCACCATCAAACTGGTAGCCAATCTGCACAGACTTCATCCGCTTCACGCATTCGCCCACAAAATCGTCGTAAATGTCCCGCTGAATCAGCCAGCGAGTCGCATCACAGCAGACCTGACCGGTGTGGAATGTGATCGCGTTCACCAGCGCCTGAGCTGTCTCAGGAATGTCCACGTCATTGAACACCACCGCCGCACCCTTGCCGCCCAGCTCACACTTCACCGGAATCAGATTCCGTCCAGCCGCTTCCGCAACCAAACGGCCAACTTCCGGCGAACCCGTGAAACTCATGCGACGGAACCGCGGATTCTGCGATACCGCAGCACCCGCCGTTTCGCCATAACCAGTCACCACATTCAGCACTCCTGGTGGCAACAAATCCAGTTGCTGCACCACATGGCACAGG
>SXXK01000403.1 GCA_005791255.1 Planctomyces sp. | reverse complement strand
GGGTGACGGTCTGCATTATGAGCCGCGGTGGTTTCGGGAATGGCCGGCGGGGCAGCAGACGCGTTATTCGGCCGACGGTGTCGACTGGCCGGCAGGTGATCTGCTGTTTGATTGTGCGGGTGTCCTGATTGGATTTGAGA
Organism: Planctomyces sp.; assembly: GCA_005791255.1. Classification (GTDB taxonomy): domain Bacteria; phylum Planctomycetota; class Planctomycetia; order Planctomycetales; family Planctomycetaceae; genus SXXK01. Next base: position 5,424 of record SXXK01000403.1, on the reverse strand, counting down.
TCTGTGAGGATGCGTGGGTCGCGGATCGTCCGGGCGCCGAGATGGCGCGGCACGGGGTGGACATTATCCTCAACCCCAGTGCCAGTCATTTTGCTTTTGGCAAGCATCAGGTGCGGCAGCGATTTGTGCAGGATGGATCGCGGGCCTATGGCTGCGGTTATGTTTATGCCAACCTGTGTGGCAACGAGGCAGGTCGGGCGATCTATGATGGCGGAGCGCTGCTGGCTGCGGGTGGTCAGATGCTGGCCACCGGCCCGCGATTCCGTTTTGAGGAGGTGGCGGTTGTTTCGGCGGTGCTGGACCTGGACGTGCTGCGGACTCGGCGTGCGGCAGTGCATTCGCTGCCGGCGGATCTGACGGGGCGGGCATCGGGCAGGATCGTCACTGTTTCTGCGGCGGCGGTCCTTGATCAGACTGCCGCTTCCGTGTCGGCGGTGACTGCTGAACCGGGGGACTCGCAGCAGGGGGAATCAGAGTGGAGCGAATCCGACGAATTCGTCCACGCTGAGGCTCTTGGGTTGCATGATTACCTCCGCAAAACCCGCTCCCGGGGCTATGTGGTCAGTATGAGCGGCGGGGCGGATTCGTCGGCCTGTGCCGTACTGATTCGGGCGATGGTGGAGCGTGGGCTGCAGGACCTCGGGGCTGCCGGTTTGCGGCAGCGTCTGTCTTACATCCCGGATCTGGCGGCGGCGGAGACGGCAGCGGACTTCATGCAGGTGCTGTTTGCCGGTGTGTATCAGTCGACCCGCAACAGTTCCGAAACGACTCGCGCGGCCGCCGCGGGTGTCACCAGAGCTGTCGGCGGTCGCTACCATGAAATCAGCGTCGATGACACGGTTGAGCGTTACACACACCTGGTGCAGCAGATGATCGGCCGTCCGCTCACCTGGCAGACCGATGATGCAGCTTTGCAGAATATTCAGGCCCGCAGTCGTTCGCCCGGCGTCTGGATGCTGGCGAATGTCAGTGGCTCTCTGCTGCTGGCGACCAGCAATCGTTCGGAGGCTGCCGTTGGTTACGCCACCATGGATGGAGACACGTCGGGCGGCCTGAGTCCGCTGGCCGGCATTGACAAGTCGTTTCTGCGTCGCTGGCTGCGACAGATGGAGAGCCGCGGAGTGCGGGGCGTGGCCCCGCTGCCGGCTCTGCACCTCGTGAATGCGCAGCAGCCCACGGCCGAGCTGCGTCCCGAAGAGTCGGGGCAAACCGATGAAAGCGATTTGATGCCCTATGACGTGCTGGAGCGCATCGAAGCACTGGCCATCCGTGATCGGCTTAGTCCTCGCGAAATTGTGTCTGAGCTGCAGACCGCGGGACTGAATCAGAGTCCTGAAAAACTCATCGAATGGGTCCGCCGATTCTTTGTACTGTGGTCACGAAATCAGTGGAAACGAGAACGTTTTGCACCGTCGTTTCACCTCGACGACCGCAACCTCGATCCTCGCTCCTGGTGCCGTTTTCCGATCCTTTCAGGAGGTTTTTCCTGGGAACTGCAGCAGTTGCAGGCCAAGGATTACCCCTCGGGGAATTGAACAGATATGCAGTAAGCAATCGGAATGCAGTCTTTAGGTTCAGGTCGTGTGATCACTATATTCCGCATCGGTAAACTCTTAGTGATGGACCTTACGCGGTGCCCCCCAAGGCTTTTGAATTCGAGACTATGCCGTTTTTACTGAAAAGTTTCAGCATCTGATTTGATTGGCAGTCAGAGCGGTGCTAAGAACGGGCTAAGTCAGGAGACAAAATCTGCGACCGCAGGGATGCGTGTTTACTTAGGGGCGGTTTTCCCCAGACCGTACTCCTGTTAATTCGGGGTGAATCAAGGAACAGCAAATGGCTAAGCGTGCCGCAGCTGGCAAGGGCGACGTGACAGTGAACGTTTCCAAAGAGGTTCGTGCACTGGTGGAAGGCAACCAGGAGATTCGCGGACCGGAAGTGATCGCGAATCTGAAAGAGCGTTTCCCGACCATGGTATTGAACGAGAACAGCGTTCAGGTGGCATTTGCCAACGCTCGACGGAAACTGGGCCTGACCCGCACAATCAAGAAGCGTCCTGGCAAGCGGAAGGCCGGTCGTCCGGTTGCTGCTGTCGCTGCTGCACCAGCAACGGCTTCTGCCGGCGTGAACATGCTGGCTTTGACAGCCGCCAAGGAACTGCTGAAGGCCTGCGGGGGCGACCTCGCCGCTGCCCAGACTGCCATCAGGCAGATGCAGACCCTGATGAACTGAAGCCTTGTTTCAGACAACGGCCTGCCGGTTCAGGCAGGCCGTTTTTTTTGATGGTCAGGTCAGCCAGGGCTGCATGACTGTGCCGCCGACGTCCGTCAGGCGAAAATCACGACCTTGAAAGCGATGTGTTAACTGCAGGTGATCCAGCCCGAAAAGGTGCAGCAGAGTGGCCTGCAGATCATTCATGTGGACGGGCTTTTCCGCGATGCCCCAGCCGATTTCGTCCGATGCCCCCCACGTTTGTCCGCCACGAATCCCGCCTCCGGCCAGCCACAGACTGAAGGCGAACGGATGGTGGTCGCGGCCGGTATTGGCGGCCCGACCTTTGCGGTTTTCTCCCAGCGGCGTCCGACCGAATTCCGCCCCCCACACCACCAAAGTGGTCTCCAGCAGCCCGCGCTGCTTCAGATCCCGCAGCAGGGCGGTAATCGGCTGATCCACCACCCAGCAGTTGTAAGGCAGATCCTTGTTCAGATCACTGTGCTGATCCCACGCTTCGTAGATAATGTTCACAAATCGTACTCCACGTTCCACCAATCTGCGTGCCAGCAGACAGTTGCGAGCATAGGTGCGATGAGCTTCTGCGACGTTCCCGCGACCTGTGGCCTGCGGATGCTGCGCCCGATCAACACCATAGGCGTCCAGCGTAGTGCGGGATTCACCGGACAGGTCAATCAGTTCCGGTGCCGCGGACTGCATCCGGAACGCCAGCTCATAGTTGCGAATCCGACTGTCAATTTCCGGGTCCTGCACTTCATTTGCCCGGGACTGATTAAGTCTCTGCAGGGCATCCAGAGTTCTGCGATGTGCCGCAGCAGAAATTCCGGCAGGATTCGAAAGATTCAGCACCGGATCGCCCTGATTGCGAAACAGTACTCCGGCATAGTGCGACGGCAGAAAACCACTGCCCCACAGCGACGCTCCGCCGCTTGACCCACGGCCACTGGTCAGCACGACGTAGCCTGGCAGGTTCTGTGATTCGGATCCCAGGCCATAGTTCAGCCAGCTGCCGATTGTGGGCAGTCCAAACGCAGCTCGACCGCAACTCAGCAGCAGCTGGCCGGGATGATGATTGAACTGTTCGGAAAACATCGACCGCACCATCAGGATATCATCGGCACAGGTGGCCAGCTGCGGCAGATAGTCACTGAAGTCCATGCCGCACTGGCCGTGCTTTTGCCAGCGTCTGGAAGATCCCAGCAGCACAGCCGAATCTTTCTGAATAAAGGCGAACCGGACTCTGCGAACTATTTCTTCAGGCAATGGCTGACCGTGCAGTTCCGTCAGTCGCGGCTTGGGATCAAACAGATCGAGATGGGACGGGGCGCCTGCCTGAAACAGGAAAATGCAGTTCTTTGCTCGCGGCGCAAAATGTGACAGAGCAGATCGGACGTCAGCACTCGGAACCGGGGATTCCCCGGCCAGCACACCGTCCTGCTGCAGCAAAGCCGCCAGCGCTGCCGCGCCAGGTCCGCTGGCCGAGGATGTCAGCCAGCTGCGACGAGTTTCCGCGGCTCTGCTCACAGCAGCCTGTTGGATGTCCCACGCGTAACGGCTCATGTTTCATTCCCGAATGATGAATTCATCAAGATTCAGCAATGCCCGACACAGTCCGCGCCAGGCAGCCGATTCGGCCTCTGCTGCGGGCACCTTTTCTGCCACTGCCAGCTGCTGCAGGTCCAGCAGCAGCTGCTGCAGTTCGGCCAGCTCGGACGCTGTCGCAGAGCGCCCGAGGCACCACAGAAACGCCTGCCGGATACGAGCTTCCGATGTAGATGCCCCGGACTGCCGCAGACGATCGGACAGCGATACTGCACATTCTGAAAACACTTCGTTGTTCAGAGTGACCAGGGCCTGCAAAGGCGTATTGGAAACTCCGCGCTCAATGCAGGTCAGATTGGCATCCGGACAGTCAAACGTGGTCAGGCTGGGATGCGGCGAAGTCCGCTTGAAGAATGTGTACATGCCACGGCGATAACGATCCGCTCCCTGGGATTCCACCCATTTGAAGTTGCCGGCATAACTCAGCTCGGCGATTCCCGCCGGCAAAGGTGGAAACACACTGGGGCCACCCACGCGGCTGGTCAGCAGACCGGCCGCCTGCAGGCTGATGTCGCGAACGATTTCACCCTCCACCCGCAGCCGGTTCTGTCGCGCCAGCAGCCTGTTGTCGGGATCCGCATTGTGCAGGTCGGGGCGATGAACTGAGGACTGCTGCCACGTGGCAGACAGGAGTATCAGGCGAATCAGTTGTTTGCGGGACCACGGTTGAGCGGCACCGGAAATCGGGCTGGATTCGGCGGCTGGAATGCCGGCGAAACGCGCTGCCAGCCAGTCCAGCAGCTCGGGATGTGTGGGTGCATCTCCGCGAACGCCGAAATCACCGAGGGTCCGCACAATGCCGCGTCCGAACAGCCGCGCCCAGATGTGATTCACAGCGACTCGCGGAGGCAAAGGGTTGTCGGGCGAGACCAGCCAGCGGGCAAAATCCAGACGGTCCGGTGCCTGTCCGGACTGCCGCGGAGTCAGAGGAGGCAGGATCGCGGGTGCGGCCGGAGTCACTTCGAGCTCCGTCAATGGGTTGAGAAATTCACCGCGATGCAGGACAAAGGTTCGCCGCGGCGTCTGCGCCCTTTGCAGCAGGACTCGCACTGTCAGCTCAGGTTTTGCCGGCTGCGTTTTCAGATGCTGGTCCAGACGAGCTGCCAGCGGCTTCAGTTCGGGATGCTGCCGGACCCAGAATTGCTGCAGGGTCTGCTGCTGCTGAGCCGTCTGCTGCTCAGGTGGAATCTGCAGTATGCCGCGGATCTCACCGGGGATTTCCGCGGGCAGGCGTTTCTGCTTCAGCAGGTCCAGCTGCTGCCCGAGCCATTCCGGGAATGCGGCGGACCGAGCATTCAGTGCAGCGGCCAGCTCCTGCTCCAGTTCACTGCGGCGAGTTTCAAACGCCTGCTGCAGTGCGGGCCAGGCCTGCACCTCCGCTGTCGGTGCCGGTACCACAGCGGTCGATTCGTCCGCATTATTGAAGATGGAAAACAACTGATAGTACTCACGCTGAGTCAGCTGCTCATACTTGTGCGAATGACAGCGAGCACAGCCGACAGTCAGCCCGAGCCAGACCTGTCCGGTGGTTTCCGTGCGATCGAAGCAGGCTTCGACCCGGAATTCTTCCTGATCCGTGCCGCCTTCCGT
>SXXK01000402.1 GCA_005791255.1 Planctomyces sp. | reverse complement strand
GAGGATTCCCAGCCGTTGTCAGTGCGGAAGATGCGGACCAGAGCGACGCTGTAGCGTACTCCCGAGTCTGTTTCATTCCGCCAGATGGCAGCTTTCACTTTACCGAGACGAATTTCGTGAATGGGTCGATTTGCCATGCGGCACCTCGCTTTCAATTGAACGGTGTTGTCGGTCAGCACAGCGATCTCCCAACTGGCCCTTTGGCCATCGGGCAACGCTGCAATCACCGAGCTGACTGGCGTGGTTTCAAAAGACGTTATGAGGCCCGCTGTTCGGTGTGTTGCATAAGGCGGGCTCGGGCAAGGCTTTCGTTGCGAAAAACAGGGGGGATCCTGCGGGCTTGTGTCAGAATCTCAGCCCGGCGGACCGCCGGAACTGCGGGTCTTGAGCGCTGTTCCCGGTTCGGTGCGGATTCGGACAGGTTTGCCAAACGGAAAGCACGTGCTTCGCCATCGATACTGTGTGGCTGCACTCGGCAGCAGCAACTGAAGCCCCCTGGGAGTCTGAGGCGCTGCGAAAAAAGTTTCGGCATTCAATCGTCACCAGCGTCAAGTAGACTGGCGTCTTAAAGAGCAAGGCGGGCAGCATATTGATATTGCCTCGGAGTAATCTCGACCAGGCTAAAGCGGCGGGAGCTGCAGTTTCCGAATGACGTGCACAGGCAGAAACAGGTGGCGAGCGTCGTCCTTGAGCGAAACGAACCCGTACTTCATATAGAACTTTCGGGCGGACTCATTGATCGCGTCAACCTCGACAGCCCGGATGCCAATCCTCTCGGCCAGATACTCCGCTCGACGAAGTGCATCGATCAGCAGAAACTCCCCCATTCCCTGACCTTGTGTTGAACGGTCGACAGCAAGTCGTCCAATCAAAACCACTGGCACATCAATCCGAGGTAATCCCTTTGCCTGCTCCTCGGGAAGGGAATCGTAGATGACGGTGTGATTTGAGAGTGCGTAGTACCCTTTGACAACGACAGAGCCGTTCCGGACCAACACATACGTGCGGGCCAGGTCTTTCTTTTCAAACTGACTAACTTTGGTGAGCAGCCATTCATTGAGCACTGGAACGCCGCAATCGAAGAGAGTCCGTTCGTGTCGCGTCCGATCAAATGATTCAATGGCCCAGCTGAGTGCTGAAGGATCAGACACGTCGATTTCCGTATCGTTGGGCTGCGGCTTTCAGAGCAGCATTTGGCGTTGCATCCACATCATCCAGTGCCGCCAGGAAAAGATCCCGGTCCCGTCGAGAAAGTCTTGTCACCTGAGCTGCTTCAAGTACATGACGAGCTTCCTGAACAACCGTCGAAATGGTGAATTCGCTCACGGTCTGGCCCAGAGCTGCGGCAGCTTCTTCAATCGTTTGCTTCAGTTCGCTCGGGAGGCGCACATTGATCCGAGCATCAGCTCTGGTAGTTGTCATAACTTTCTTTCCCAATGTTGATGTGGCAATCTGACGTACAGTCTATTGAGCATCTGGTTGTGGGTCAATATGCCACACAGCGGAATTTTCCGGACCGCTGGCTGCCGAGGGGTGTCAGTCATCTGAGGGTGACGGAAACTCGGCAGAAAAGGCGGTCAAATCGCTTTTTCCGACCCGTATTCAGAACCTGCTGCCGGGCTCCCCGGTTCGCAGCACTTAACCAGTGGAAACAGCACATTCGATGCCGCCAGAATCAGCAGGTTCGAGGTCACCAGGGTGGCCTGCTGAGTCGTCGGCTCCGGGCTTCAGAGGATTGCAGGATTGGCGGTCCAGCAGCCACACACTTGCGCCAGACGCCGTTCAGACAGTCGGCCATCGAGAATGGCGTTCTTCAAAGGGAGCAGTGAATCGGTGGCGACCTGCCGATCCATAAAAGAGAACGGCAGTTGACCGGCAAGGCGTTCCGCCAACGCTCGTTCGTTATTGCCGACGTGTTCTGCGACGAGACGTTCGATGAATCGTTCGTGAGTCCCACACCTTACTCGCCAGCTGCCGGAGGGGATCGTCATGGCCTCGGTGGTGCCGGAGTTCAGAGAATCGGTGTCCATGTAATAAGTCCATGCATGCCGAAGTCGCCCGTCTCCTGCGTCGACCGTGATTCGCGTTCTTTGGAACAGCGAACCGAGGACACCAAATCCACGAAACCCTTCGATGACGTCGAGGAGTTGGAGCAGTGACTGTGGATTCCGCATCCGGACCAACTCACCCTGCACCAGGTCATTGCGCGAGTCGAGGTTGAACATCGCCGGGTATTGGCCCAGATCAGCCAGTTGTCCAAACGTTTCCGCGAGGATGACAGACCGAATTCCATGTTCGGCGAGCAGGGAAAAGCGGCTGCCATTGCGCAGCAATGTGCCGTAAACAAAGAGACCTTCGGCCAGCGGCGGTCTGCGGTTTCGGGATGCCGCAGTGACCGCCTGATCAGAAATGCCCCAGCGCTTCATTCCTGCTCGAACAACGGAAACATAGTCATCCGTCGGGGCGACGAATCGACTCTCATGGCACGGCGTCACCCGATACGTGACCGCCCGAATTGCAGCACCGTTCGGTGTGAGCACAGTGACATTGTGGCGTCTGTAACAGCGGGGGGCACCTTCTTTTGAATCCAGCGCTTCCCAGCCGCCTTCTCGGACCTTGAAGACTACTCCTTCGACGATACTGCCAGTGCGTTCACGGATACTGAGCACTCCGCCTCCGCGGCTCGCGGAGCGATACGTGAAAGCCGGCTCAAAGTCCGGGAGGCAGGCAGGCGAGTGAAATTCCAGAAGATCAGGTGAACACCCATTTCGTTCCAGCCAGGCATTCAGGTCTGACAGGTTGAGGTTCGAGCCGTAGGCAAAGTAGAGGTTCTGCGACATATTCCAGTCTCCTGCAGGAGTGATCCGCTCTGGCAGCACGTGTTCAGACGGTCTGAATGGTGATGCCGAAAGGATTCTGGAAGATTTTGTGTGACAACGGTGTGACAAACTGATCAGGCCACAGTTGCTCACAAAGATTTTTCTTCGACCAGCCCAATCACACAGATGTCAGGATTGAGTATATTGCCGTGAAAGACGAGGAGGTTTTCATCTCTGGCGAGCGATTGAATTCCTTTTTGTGTGCGTGACTTAACCTGCCGAAACCGTGCCGCGCTGTCCTTACCATCCGTGCCGACAACACGGCGTTGCAAGTCCGCCGGCAGCAGCGGGGGCTGAACGATGGACAACAGCACAAGTTTTGCATGGTCCTGGTTCACGGTTTGAGATTCTGAGGCGACGCCCTTGCTGACCAGCCACCACGTCGCGGAAGTCCGGCTAAGTTCAATGAACAGCCCGTCAGATGCAGCCGTTCGGGCCTTGAATTCACTCCGCGCAAATCCTTCGGTCATCCGAATTTTCTCGATTCCGCGGCCTGCGATGTACCATCCACCGGCATAGCACTGTTCAATCACGTCGCTAATCGCAAGGCCTTCAAGATCCTTGTACGGTAACGCCAGCATGTAACTGGCGAATTCGAGAAGATTGAGTACGGTCGATTGCAGAACAGCGGGGACAGGTAACCTCGATTCAGGATTCAATTGCGAATGGCGGATTGCCAGAACTGCTTTCTGAAAACAGTCCAAACGTTTCTTTTGCCAGTGAGCCGCGAGTGAGCTGGGGTGATGCACTTCGAGACGGGTCAGTATGGCGACTCGATAGGCCAATGCGAAGGACATGAGTTCCGGCAACTCCGACGCTTCCGCAAACAAGGCATCAATTCGCTCGAGTTCGTCACGGTCCGGCCCAGTCGCACGAGATTTCAGGTGGGCAAGGCGATACGCAATCAGGTGCGTCCATGGTGCAGGCAATTTGAGCCCCTTAGTGGCAAGATCGTAGGCTTCTTCAAGCAGAGCCAACGCGTCGCTGCTTCCCCCTCTCAAGAGTTTCTTATCGATGCTCAATCGCAGAAGCTCATTCACCCTGCTGCGACGTCGCTCCAGACCCTCGTCACTCATGCTTAATCGCGTTCCTTGAATGTTGACAGAAAACGAGCGGGCCAGACGGATTGGTCAGCCACAAACTGCTTCCTGAGGCTATTTGCGGATCTTAGTGGCGCGGCGTTGAAGTAACTGGCCTTTCTAAAACCGGAGAATCCTGCCAGGAAACGCATGTTGCATAGGGACTTTGAAATCGCAACTCGGGAGGTTGCTTAATTCTGGCAGCGCATGGCATGTCGCCTGTATGAGGCTGAACATGGCAGCCACACCGGCGTCCTTCTCTGGAGTATCATGCTTGCGGTGAAATTTGTCCAGAGTGCAAATCGGAAGGCAGGTCGAATGGCCATGGGGGCTGGAATACACCGCGGAATCGCCAGGCAATGCGGTTCGCAACCATTCCGAGAGGCTATTGTTGTCGACGCCGTCACCGAACAGCCGCGGCTGCTCGAGGGACACTGGCCCCATCGCACTCTGATTGTCGCCTTTCGCTCCGCGAAAGGGAAATTCAACTCTTCGCAGAGCGACGGTCGACGAACGCAACCTCGCACGGCGACAGTCAGTACTATCGCTGGTTACCCCAGTGGGACCCACACTGCCGGTCCACTGTAATCTCATTCCACCGCCGGCCTTCCCGCAGCATCGATGTGAGCCATGCCTTGAAAATCCGTCCGCTGGAGGGGGGACGAGGAACGAGGGAGTGAGGAACGAGGGAGTAGGGAACGAGGAGCAAGGAGCAAGGAACGAAGAACGAGGAGCAAGGGAAGCCGGGAACGGACGTCGGCTCTTGTTCTGCTGGCTATGGAGAGACGAGCACCGGGTTTCTGCGTCGCGCGTGTCGCGGTAGTTCGGGGTGAAAACGGGCCTTCAAAGTCCCCCCACTAATTCGCGTTTGCTCCCCTCTGGCAAAGCAAAGTCGCAGGGCTGCAGATCCCGAAAACCCAGGAAAATCCGCGATTGTTGTCGCTGGCAGAAACGCGGCAGGCTGGCTCAGGGATCACCAGATGGACGGTTCCGGTTTGGTCCCTGACAGCAATCGTGGGTGCGACAATCGAATTGCTGCGGTGCCATTCAGTTCGCCGCATGTCGCACCGGCGACCTGGGCCATGAGACTCATCTGCCTTCGCCCTTAGCGCATCAGCCCCATCGGGGTTATCAGCGGCGGCACCGGGTGGTCGGAGCGAAATGCCCGGGGCATTGTGATGTGAGGTCATCCAGACCGTCGGCCTGCAGACTTTCGTGTTTTCTGCGAGACTGCTGCGGGTGTGGGCACGACAGCGATCAGCGCTCTCAGAGCCCTGTTGACGGCTTCCGGTGTCGTAAATACGCAGGACACATCGTCATCTAAAGTCACCACAACCGGTGACTCGGGCGCGACGGATGCAAAACGATTCGGTTTGCCCTTCAGATAGTCGAACTGGTATTCCTGCTGAAGTCCATCTTGAGATGACATCGTTGATTTACCTGTTCGTGCCCTCTTCATAACCCGTTCGCTCTCTTTTTGTTGCTTTTCGAGCACTGATGATTCGGACCAGTTTGGAACTGCGTTCGGTAAAGGCTACTACCAACAAGCGATCCTTGATCGAATGTCCAATTATGATTTCACGGCGCTCATTCTGAGAATTCCGCTCATCATCGAAGATCACAGCCAATGGATCAGAAAAGACAGTACTGGCCTCATCGAAACCAATCTCGTGTTTCCGTCTGTTCGCTGCTGCCTTTGCGACGTCCCATTCAAATCGCAGCGACATTACGAATACCCCGGTGCTCAATTCCGATACAAGACAGCCACACGGAACTCAGAGAAACGCAGCCACGGCGTATTCTACCAGACAGAATTTGTTCGGACCACTGTGGCAGGCAAACACCACTGGCAACGGAAATGAGCCCCGTGTTGCACTGGATCCCGCCTGCAATTCATCGGTGCGCATGGCGATCCGGCCCGCCCGAATCGTCGGTGCCTCACGCCGCCGCCCGCATCTCTGAATGTTGTGGTGGTAATGGCAGAGCGTTTCTGTGCCTTTGCGGCGCATTCTGTTACTCCCCGAGCCGCAACAGCCGATTGCGGAGGGAGTCAGACGGGACGGCGGACCAGCGAAATACTGGTCCTTCCGGGATTTCTGTGGGCAGGCCGCTCTCTCCAGCTCCACCAACAAAGGCAGTTCTGCCGTTCGTCTGCACCAGCCATCGGTCGCCAGCTCTTGCGAGCGACCGATGGCTGGCTCCGACGAAGGCAGAAAACCCGGCATTTTGAACAAATGCATTTGATCAATGTCGTCGAGCCGCGAGTTTGATCCAGGCGTGCCTATCCCTCGAGTGCCGGGCCTCAGCTGTCCAGTTCTCTGCGACTGGACCCACAAGAAACCCGGATGGACCCAAATATTCCCGTTCGGTTGTTGGGTTTGAAGGAGAAGAAAATGATGATGACGTCACGACTCCGGATGCAGTCTCCATTCCCGCCCGGTCCATGAATATGGCCACTGAGAAGGTTCCCGGATCGCGATTGTGGCCAGCATCAGAAAGTCGTGGAGCAACCTTACAACATCGGTGAATGGTGGCGGTGTTTCAACCAGCCTCCCTTTTGTCAGACATGCTGTCCACTGGATCGCCTTTGATGGATTTCGGGCAAAGTCTATGGTCAGTGCACGTGGAGGTGCCGTTGGGATCGGTGCCTGGCGACGGTCAAATGTCGCTCGGATTGCTGAACTCAGCAGAGTGCCGTCAAATTCAAATTGCCGTGCCAGGGTCCGGACATCATAGAAATCCTGCATAGGACTGTTGCCAATGCCCAGTGCCGCCATCGCCTGAAATTTTTAAGCCACGACAGTTTCCTGCGGGCAAGCGAGGAGCCGAGGAGTCGGGAACTCCAGCAGTGTTGGATATGTCGTTGCCAGTGGTTCCGGAGTGATTGCGTCACCAAACCCGAAGTCAATTTGCAGTCCCAGTCTGGCATTCTCAAGGCGACATTCAATCCGCAGACGAGTCCCCCGATACTCCGTGCCCTCTTTGCACCGCTGACTCAGCCATGATCAGAAGTGTGGCCCGAGCGTACGACGGCATTGCTGCTCACCTTTGCCAGCGTCCAAAGAGCTGAGAAAGGATTGAACAGTACTCCGGTATTTTGAAAATCACTGACGTTGCGAGTCACGATCGTCAATTGATGCTGCAGGGCTGAGGCTGCGGTCAGGCTGTATGTCACCGGCATGGCTTTGCTTTTTTCAGGCGAACGAGCAGAGCAGCCCGGGTTGATGCGGTGTCAGCATCGAGGTCGACCTGCTCAGTCTTTTCAGGCCTTCCGCGAACCAGCGTCACGGCGATGTTGCGCTCCTGTTTACGGAGGCACTGGGCAACCGCGGGGTGGGGGTTCAGGCCGAGTGAGCTCGCTGAGCACAGTGGCATCGACGAGAAACTTCACGGATCATCGTCGGCCTGCATTCCTGAAGGCATTGTTGTGAGTCTGCGGTCTGGAATTTTTTTCGGGCGGGCGAATTTACGTGTGTTCGTGAGTCGCCCGAGCACGGACTTTTGCTCGCACACGTTCGGTGGCTGCCTGTGAGCCATCGTGATCGGTCCCGAACCATTGATCCCACGGCGTTTCCGCAGTTCCGTAATTGCATTCAAAGTAGCGGTGGTGCAGTTGGTGGTGGAAGTCGGCGGAATCGAGGACGGGGCTGTTGCCGATGATCAGCTTTTCGAAACCCGAATGAGAAAAGGCTGGTCCGAGACAGCGGCCGTAGAGGTGCATCAGCAGGATCACGGGATGGGATGGAATTATGAAGTGGATCAGGACCGAGGAAATGTAGAAGGCGTGTTCCACCGGGTGCATGGCCATTCCGGACCATGGTCCGATGTGGATATTGCGATGGTGCAGTCGATGTACAGTGCGATAGAGGGGTGGCCAGTGCAGCAGCCGATGAATGGCGTAGAAGTGTGAAGAGGTGATGATGGGCATTGCCAGCAGCCAGAGTACAAAAGCGAAGGGATGTTCTGTCAGTGTGACTGTGGGAATTGCGCCGCGCGCGACGCCGTGGAAGTAGAGCATTTCGTAGATGGACCAGATTGTTGAGCCGCTGACAAGCGACCAGAACATGTTGTCGCGGACCTGGCTGTGAAACGTGAATTTTCGGCTGATCTCATGGGATTCGCGGTGATCGTACTTGAGCTGCTTTCCCTGGAGACGAAACGTGAACAGAAACAGGTGCAGGCTGCCGGCGATGATCAGCATGAACAGGAAGTTGCTGAGGAACACCAGGGCGACCCAGCTGCCGGCCAGTGATTTCATCTGTTCTGACACGGGCAGCAGGTACTTGTGCACCAGCACGGCCATGGCCAGAAACAACACGCTGCGGGAGAGTGTGAACCACCTTTGTGTGAGTGTGAGCAGTGCGGCCTTTGGTCTGGGGGGCCAGGCGAAGAGTGGTGAGAACACAACGGGAGTGGAGTGATTCCAGGTTGTGTCAGAAGCGGGATTCTGGTTTTGCGCAGCGGTCATGATTATTGAGGCCAAAGCACGGAAAACAGGCGTGAACTGCAGAGCCCGAGCAGTTATGATACGGAGCGTAGCAGGACGAAAGCGAAACGGAATCGTGGGAGCCAACAGTTTTGAGCCGGAAACTTCTTCGACAGCGGATCCTGCTGGTTCCCGCGATTATCGTGGCGATCTGTGCAGCAGCAGCGTGTGCGGACGAAGGTCCGGCGTGGCAAGCTGCGGTGGCTCCGATACTGCAGCAGCACTGTTATCGGTGTCATGGCCCCCTGAAGCAGGAATCGCGGGTGCGTCTGGACACACTTTCAGGTGATCTGCTGAACGATCGAGCGGCGGCTGAGATGTGGCACGAGGTGCTCAACGTGCTGAACCAGGCCGAGATGCCTCCTGCGGACCAGCCTCAGCTGACCGCAGCGGAACTGGAAACGCTCACGACGCAGATCCGTCGGCAGCTGCAGGCGGCGGATGAAGCGAACCGGGCAACGGCGGGTCGTGTGGTGATGCGGCGTCTGAATCGCGTTGAATATCAGAACTCGATGCAGGATTTGATCGGAATCGACATGGACTACGCGGGGGATCTTCCCCCGGATGGGATCTCGGCCGATGGTTTTACGAACAACGGTCAGGCGCTGCAGATGTCGGCCATCCAGCTGGAGTATTATCTGGCGAATGCGCGTCGAGCGCTGGGTCGGGCGATTGTTTTGGGTGAAGCCCCGCGGGTGACGCGGCAGGAATGGGTGGAGAGCAACCTTGACGACTGGCTGGGCAAGGCTGTGCGGGCGAATCGTCTGCAGCGTTCTCAGGAATTTCTGGCGACTATGAAGGAAGATTATCCGGAGGTCGGAGAGTTTCTGATTCGGGTGACGGTGGCGGCCGAGATTCAGGCTGGGCAGGGTTTTCCGCTGCTGGAAGTTTCTCTGGGATACCGACCGGACACAGAGCTTCTGATGCGTGAGTTTGAGCTGATTGAGCTCACGACGACGGAGGAGCAGACCTTTGAGTTTCGCGGTCGTCTGGAAGAGTTTCCTCTGCCTGTGCGGGGTCAGGGGAAGTACCCGGGACTGGTGGTGCGTGTACGCAATCGCTTTGATGATTTGTCACAGCGTCCTGCGGAGCAGAAGGTGGACGACAAACGCTCGTATCCGCATGAGCCCGCGCTGGCGACGATTGTGATCCGCCGGGTGGAATTCGTCGGTCCGCTTTTTGACCAGTGGCCACCGGAAACACATCGCAGGATCCTGTTTGAATCACCTTTGCGGGCAGGCAGTGAGGCGGCGTATTCTGCGGAGGTTCTGCGTCGATTCATGAGTCGGGCCTGGCGTCGACCGGTACAGGAAAGCGAACTGCAGTCGATCATGGCATTTCTGACAGCGGTTCGTCCGGAGTTTCCGAGCTATGAGGAGGCGATGATCGAAGCCTTGTCGCTGGTGCTGATTCGTCCGGAGTTTCTGTACCTCGTGGAGCCTGGCGGTGATGAAAAGCGGCCGATCGACAACTGGGAGCTGGCGTCCCGCATGTCTTATTTCCTGTGGAGCACAATGCCGGATCAGGAACTGCTGGATCTGGCGGCAGCCGGCAGATTGAGTGATCGGCGGGTTCGTTCTGAGCAGGTGCAGCGGATGCTGAACCATCCTGAATCCGGGCGATTTGTGGAGCAGTTTGCAGAGCAGTGGCTGAAGCTGAAGAACATGGACAGTGTGGCTGTTCAGCGAGAGCTGTACCCGGATTTCGATGAGCGGCTGCGGGCGGATATGCGGGGTGAGACGATTGCCTATCTGCGACATCTGATCGAGGAGAATCACACTGTGGACAAGCTGCTGCAGTCGGACTTCACGATGCTCAATGGTCGCCTGGCGCGGCATTACGGAATTGAGGGAGTGGCAGGTGAGAGTTTCCGGCGGGTGGAGCTGTCTGCGGACCATCATCGGGGCGGTCTGCTGGGGCAGGCGAGTTTTCTGCTGGCCAATTCCACGGGTGCTGATTCGCACGCGATTCGTCGAGCGGTCTGGATTCGCGATCGCCTGCTGCATGATCCACCTGCACCCCCGCCACCGGATGTGCCTTCGCTGGAAGAAAGTACTCCGAATTTCCATGAGCTGTCGGTGCGTCAGCAGCTTGAGGTGCATCGTCAGAAACCAGCCTGTGCCAGCTGCCATCGCAACCTTGACGCCTGGGGGATCGCTCTTGAGGGTTATGACGCCACGGGGCGCTGGCGGGACGAAGTGCGGCGGATTCGGGATGGGAAGATGATCACTTTGCCGGTTGAGTCGACTGGCGAGCTGCCCGGAGGCATCGTACTGACCGGGGCTGGTGCGCTGCGTGAGCATCTGGTGGCCGCGCATCAGCACCAGGCTGCGCGGTCTCTGGTGACTCGACTGTTTGCGTATGCTCTGGGCCGGCAGGTGGAACGTGCAGATGAGGCGGCGATCGAGGAACTCTCCGGGCAACTTGCTCAAAAGAAACTGGGAATCCGGGATTTAATTAATGAACTTGTATTCAGTGACCCGTTCAACACAAAATAGGCGGCTGAGTGTGTCAGCGGCAGGTGGATTAATGCTCCGAACGATTCCTAAGACCGGGGTGCAGCAATGAGTATGGGGTCATGGCGTGTGAATCGACGGACATTTCTGCGGGGGACGGGAGTTTCCCTGGGCCTGCCGTGGCTGGAGTGTATGGAGGGTGCTGCGGGTCAGTCTGCCGGTGCATCGTTTCCGGCTCGACTGGTGGCGCTGTACTTTGGTTTCGGAGTGGCATTGCCAAAGCCGGACAGTGACGAAAAGCGTTGGCGGTGGTTCCCGGAGGGCACTGGATTCGATTATCAGTTCACGGAAACATTGCGGCCCCTGGAACCGCACCGTGAACGGCTCACGATCCTCGGCGGGCTCTCCCATCCCAATGGTCGCCGCATGGGCGCTCACGACACGGGTGACACGTTTCTGACGGCTGCCTTTCTGAACAACAAGATGCTTCGCAATTCGATCTCTCTCGATCAGGTGGCGGCGCAGGCGGCTCTGGATCAGACTCGTTGTTCTTCTCTGGTGATGTCGACGGACGGAGGTGTCGGCGAACCGACTCGTTCCAGTACGCTGTCCTACGATGATCGTGGACGTCCGATCCCGGCGTTGAATCAGCCGCAGCAGATCTTTGATCGTTTCTTCGGGTCAGGTGACGCTGATTTCCTGGCGAGTGGCCGACGGCTGAGGAGTGCTTCCAGCATGCTGGATCAGGTGCTGGATGATTCACGCAGTCTGCGTCGTCGTCTGGGTGTTCAGGATCAGGACAAGCTGGATGAGTATCTGACATCTGTGCGGCAGATTGAGCAGAGTGTGAAGCGATCGCAGCAATGGCTGGAAGTTCCTCGTCCGGAGCTGACGGACGAGGAGCGCGATCTGCTGCATCTGGAGGCCGACGATGAGGCTCCTTTGATGTACATTCGCACGATGTACGACCTGATTTATCTTGCCTGCCGCACAGATTCGACTCGCGTGGCCACATATCAGATCACGAACATGGCAGACTGTTCGTCGCTGGCGGCCAAGTTTCCGCAGCTGCAGGGATTCAAGGATTCGCTGCATTCGCTGGCACATGGCTGGGACAAACCGGGTGGGTCAGAGAATCTTGGCCGCTGGGACCGCTTCATGGCGGAGCAGCTGGCGTATTTTCTTGAGCGTATGGCGACGGCGCGGGAGGGTGATGCGTCACTTCTGGATCGCTCACTGGTGCTGTACGGGTCCAGTAACAGCGAAACGCACAACAATAGTAACTACCCGCTTGTGCTGGCTGGTGGACAACGCCTTGGGTTTGCTCATGGTCGTTTTCTGACTCTGAGCGATCAGATTCCGATGTCCAATCTGTTTGTCACCATGCTGAATCAGATGGGTGTTCCGTGTGAACAATTTGCGGACAGCACGGGTGACATTGGTGAACTGCTTGTCTGATCGTGGCGAGTGTCGGGGGGGGGGGCAGCTGTACGCGGCTGCAGCGCGAGTGTTTGGGGTGGCCGTCGCTGCGGTTTGGGGGACAGCCATAGTGCCTGGGCGACCGGAAGCCAGTCATGTCTGGCAGGCGATCAGCGCCAGTGGTGAAGTGTCGGAGATGCCTCCGAAGTCACGATTGGCGGCGGAGGTCGTCGAGAATTTTCGGCTGTGGATTCTGAATGGAGCCGTTGATCCTCGGGAGGCCTCTGAGCCGCTCGCCCGTGGCCGAGTGATTGATCTGGAGCGGGAGCGGGAATTTTGGGCGTATCAGCCTCGCAGAGTTTTCAATGTCGGGCATTCCATTGATGGTTTTGTGCAACCGACAGTGGAACCGGCAGCAGCCGATCGACTGCTGCGGCGGCTGTCGCTGGATCTGACTGGTCTGCCGCCCACATTGCAGGAGCGAACGGCATTTCTGGATGCTGTACGGCAGCAATCGGTGGACAAGGCGACAGAGGCACTGGTGGATGAGCTGCTGGGACGTGTTCAATTTGGCGAAAAGTGGGCGCGGCACTGGCTCGATGTTGTTCGCTATGCCGATTCGAACGGGGGCGATTTCAATCTGACCTTTGAAGAAGCGTGGCGTTACCGAAATTACGTGATTGATGCGTTCAATGATGACGTACCGTATGACCGGTTTCTGCGGGAGCAGATTGCGGGCGATCTGCTCCCGTGGCAGGATGGGGGGCAAAGAAATCGCCAGTTGATTGCCACTGGATTTTTGATGGTTGGTGCGAGGATGCTGACCGAGCGTGACAAGGTGAAGATGCATCTGGATATCGCCGACGAGCAGCTGGACACGATTGGGCGTGCAGTCATGGGGCTGACCATCGGATGTGCTCGCTGCCATGACCACAAGTTTGACCCGATTTCTGCAGCTGATTACTACGCGCTGGCAGGTATCCTGCACAGTACTCGAACCGTCGATCGTGTTTTGATGGACAATGTGAATGTGACCGGCTGGACAAATACGGATCTGCTTCTGGACGAGCAGGGGCGTGTTGAGCTGGCGGCTTATGAATCGCGAGTCCGATTTCTGAAGGAGGCTTTGACGTCGAAGGAGCGTGCAGCGGAGGAGGCAGAGCGGAGTGCCGGGATTGTTGTTGACGATGTGCAGGCGGAGCTGAGCGGACCGTGGAGGAAGTCGTCTCTGCGAAAAAATCGCATTGGCCCGAATTATCTTGCCGGTGATCCCGGTCAGGATTCCTGCCGTATCGTGTGGAAGACGGCATTGCCGGCGGCAGGGCGATACCAGCTGCGGGTGACATTTGGCGGTGGCGACGGACTGGCAAAGACGGCCGAGTATGTGGTGCGTCACAGTGACGGCGAAACAAAGGTGATTGTGGATCAGACCCGGAAGCCTGCCATCCGCGGGCTCTGGCAGCTGCTTGGCGAGTTCGACTTTGTTGACGTTGTCGAAGTGTCGCTGAGTGACCGCAATGCGGGCGGTCATGTGATTGCGGACGCGATTCAGTTGATTCCGGTTGGTGTGGCAGAGACAGCAGACGCCCCGGCGGATCTGGCCCTGCTGGCGGAGATTGCTGCGTTGAGGAAGGAGCTGGATGGACTGGAAAAGGACGGACCGGGATCACGTCAGGCGATGGCCGCGATGGATAACCAGAACGAACGAATGGGTGATCTGCAACTGCGTATTCGGGGCGAAGCGGACAATCCTGGACCGCGTGTTCCCCGCGGTTTCCTGAAGGTGGTTAAATATGACGGCCAAAAAACGGCGACGTTCACTGCTGAGGAATCTGGTCGGCGGCAGCTCGCCGACTGGATCACTCATCAAAATCACCCGTTGACTGCGCGGGTGATGGTGAATCGGATCTGGCAGCAGTTGTTTGGTCAGGGGAGTGTGGAAACGAGTGACAACTTTGGTACTCGTGGCGCTCTGCCGACGCATCCGGAACTGCTGGATTATCTTGCGGAGAGATTT
>SXXK01000401.1 GCA_005791255.1 Planctomyces sp. | reverse complement strand
TGGTGAGGTGTGGAGTGGTGTATGGGGTGCTGGCGGTTGTGTCGCTGACTGCGGAGTACCGCAAGTGGACTCAGCCGCCGCCAGGACCGGCGGCGAGCGTGACTGAGGGTGAGCAGAATCCTTCGACAGTGGAGGACGAGGAATAACGCGGGCGTTCTGTCATAAGTGGGGCGGAGTAGCGGGCGGGGTGGTTTTTCTCACGCGAAGCCGCGAAGTGGGTGGCAGGATTCCGAATGTGTGCAGTGCGGTGAAGGGGAGGAAGCGGTTACTGCATGACACGGATCCCGGGCACCCTCGGGGATGCTGGGGTTGGCAGCGAGTGACTGGCCTGGTTCTGTGCTTGTTTTTCCGGTTCGAGTACGGTTTGAGTCACCGACCAGCGGTTTGTGATTCGCCGCTGGCGGGAATGATTCGGACCTGCACCGGCAGGGTGGTGATGCCGCCATCGATGCTGGATTTCAGGAAGAAGGGGCGAGTTTGTGCGGGGGCCCAGCGAGCGGCGGTGATGAACACTTCTCGTTCGTTCTGCCCGGCCAGCAGCATCAGTCCGTTCAGTCCGATATTGTCCACAAAGACTCCGTGAGGCAGATTTCTGCCGGAATCTTCTTTGCCGAATTCCACGATCCCGTCGTGAGCGATGCGTTCCACTTTCAGCCACGCGCGAGTGGTCTGGCCGGCTCGGACAATCAGCTCCGGAGTGTGTTCGAACTGGCCTGCGACCTTTTGTTCGTCGGTGACGAGGATGACTTTGATCTTTGGGTTCTGCAGCAGTTCCAGTGTTTTAAGTCCGCCGATTTCGTGTCGCACTGTTTTGCCGTGGATATCGGCTTCGGCATGGAAGCGGATGGCAGCAACGGCTTCGGCGGTGGGGGCGACGGCATCCGGGGTGGCCAGTACGGCGGCGAATGCCTGTCGCTGCTCATACTGGATTTCCACCGGATCGGAAAAGTAAAACCCGGGCGGCAGATTTTCGGCTGTGATGCGAATGGGGCCGCTGAAACCATCAAGACGCGTGGCGGTGAAGCTGATTTCACGACCTGTGCCTGCATGGATCTTCAGTTCTGCAGTGCTGGCAGCGACGGTGAAGTCCGGTTGTGGTTCCCGGACGCGCAGGGTCCAGGTGAAGTCCGGGCCCTGGAAGCCGCGAGCATCGCGCAGACGAACCACATATTCACCATCAGCGGGTGCGGTGAACATCAGACGCGAATCGGCGCCCCACTGACGCTGCGGGTCGTCGTCGTTCTCGGCATAGATGGGAAACACAGGCAGTCCTGTGTCCTTCAGCACCGCATCGGGGGCCTGCGGCACCACGATGAAAGCGGGGCCCTGCAGCGGATGAGTGGAGGGTGTGGTGTTGAACCACGTCTGACGCTGACCAAAGCCCGGGTAGACTTTGAAGCCCGAGTCCGGACCGCGGGGATACAGCCACAGCTTCACCACTTCGCCATCTGCATACAAATACTCGTTCAGTTCCATTTCCTGCCAGTTGAACATGCGGAAGTCATCACTGGTGTCGGAGTCCTTACCGCGGAATGTGAACCATGAATCGCGGACGGCCTGCAGTCGAGTCTGCAGCACTGGCTGACCGTCTGTGGTCAGCACATCAACCAGCGAGTCGAGCGGGCTTTTGTCACGTGCCGCCTGCACTTCAATCAGCAGTGTTTGTCCCTTCCGTGCACTGATGCGGAACAGATCACTGTCCGGGGAATTGCCGCTGGCGGTGTGCACGGTACCTTTGATATTGGCGGGGATACTGACCAGCGGAGCTTCGGCGATCGCGTTATTGGGTTCAGTTTCGGTGAGTTCCTGTGGAGCAGTGCTGGTGGCAGTGACCGGATTCGCGGGTGATTCCGGCGTTTTCATGGTGACCGTGGTTTGAGCGACGGGCCATGGAAGTCGGCGGATGCTGCCGTTGCGGGCTGGCAGCAGCAGGGAGCGTTCAGCGGAATTCATGACGGCGCACAGCGGCGGATCTGCCGCGAGTGAGGTGGCACTGATTTCTTCCACGGTGACGGCATTCCAGAACTTCACAATTCCCGACTCATCGGTTGTCGCCAGCGTGCGGCCATCGCCGGACAGCTGCAGCAGACTGATGGTGCCTTCGTGAGCAAACCGTGAAATCTGCAGAGGGTTGATCTGAGGCTGCTGGCGGGACACCAGCAGCCACTGACGAATGCGGCTGTCGGCTCCGCTGCCATAGATGAAACGCCCGTCGGGGCTGAAGGCGACACTGTACTGTTCGGCCTGCGGCTGACTGAGCGTGTCGAAGCGCTGTCCGGAGGCGACGTGCCAGATCTTGATGGTGGCATCGGCGCTGGCGGAGGCCAGCAGTGTGCCATCGGGACTGAACTGCAGGTCGAAGACGGAGCCGTTGTGACCGGGCAGTTCGCGCAGCAACTTGCCGCTGCGTGCATCGTGCAGGCGAATGATGCGATCGTAGCCGGCGGTGGCTGCGACTGTTTCGTCTGGTGACAGCACGGCGGCGTAAAGTGCGTCAGCGTGTCCTGAGAATTCACGCAGGATCTGTGAATTGGCGATATCGATCAGGAGTGCGCGTCCGGCGACCCCGGGAGTTCCCGTGGCGAGCAGTACCTGCTGTTCAGCCGCGGCAAACTGCACATCAGTGACTTTGCCATCGGGAATATCGATCTGCCATTGTGGTGCGTTGTCAGCCAGTCCGGTGATTTGTGCTTTGCGAAAGTGACCGCTGAGCAGGCGTGTACCATCTTTTGAAATGCTGGCAGCGATGGCTGGTCCGGGACCGGTCTGGCTGGATTTGATTGCGGGCAGTTTTGGCAGGATGGGCAGTCGTGAGTCGAACGGGGCACCGGCGAGCAGCCAGTCGGTGAGGAGTTTGCGTTCGGCTGCGGTGGGCTGGGGCTGATCCGCGGGCGGCATCTGGTCATCACCACTGCTGTTCAGTGTCTGCAGCAGACGGCCGGTCGCCGGATTGCTGCGGTCCAGTACGGGGCCGCTGCTGCCGCCTTTCTCAATTTCATCGGCGGATTGCAGCGACAGTCCACCCTCCGGACTGACTCGATTGTGACAACCGATGCAGTACTTCTGCAGCAGCGGGGCGGACTGAGTCGAAAAGCGGATATCGTCTGCGGCCAGCGGGAGTGTGATCGAGGCCAGTGCGGCAGCGAGGATACCGGGCAGCAGCGGACGAGTCAGGCGGTGCGGGCGTGGCAAAGCAGTCATGGAAGAATTCCGGAAAAGGACTGCAGCGGAGAGCGACAAGCGGCAGTGGAACCGCGAGACTGAATTCTGAGGATGTGACTGCAGACAGGCAAGTGAACAGGCAGGTGACAGGCGACGATGGCAACGAAGCGACAATCAACGGGAATTCCGGCTCTTGATGCAGCTCTGGGCGGCGGACTGATCCCCGGGACTCTGACCGTGGTGATGGGAGCCACGGGGATTGGCAAAACCCAGCTCGGGCTCAGTTTTGCCCATGCCGGTCAGCAGCAGGAGGGCGAGTCCGGGATTCTGTTCGATCTCACCACCCGAGGTGACTCCCAGAACCAGTCCGAATATGCCCAGCGGATGTTTGGCTGGCAGATGAAGTGCAGTGGACTGGTGGAACGATTTGATCCGACGGTCGTCTGGGATCGTGCGGCTGCTCGCGCGGACTATCTGCACGTGTTTTCCCGCAATGGTCGTCGGGTAACGATCGGCGACATGCAGCCGGAGGACTGGCAGGAGTTCAAATCGGACCTGATGCGCCGACTGGACCAGACGATTGCCTGGTTTTACGGCAATTTTGTACATGGCGTGCGGCGGGTGGTGATTGACGGTGTGGAACCGACCACGCAGGACTCCGATTCCTTCCAGTTTCACCTGTTTGATTACATTTATCATCAGGTGTTGCGAAAAGAGCACGACTGGCTGGCTCGAGATTTGTTCCGTGTGAATTTTCGGGCTCAGCAGGCCGTTGTGGAGCAGCGTGCGTATGATTTCCGCGAGATCGGTGGATTGTTTCTGTACACCAGTCATGAGGTTCTGCTGGACGATCTGATTGCCCGGCCGATCCGATCGGGCGATATTCTGTCGAATGCCAATACGATTCTGCTGATGGGGAAGGTCCGGCAGGGGGATCGGATTGGTCGAGCGATGTATGTTGCCAAACATCGCGGAAGTGCGTGTTGTGAGGACATATTGCCGTATCGCATCACGGAACATGGCCTGATCATGGATTGACGGCGACAAAGATCTGGCGGTGCGGTAGTGTATCCGGCATACTATGGGCGTGTTTGGAAGCCAAATTTTTCGCGGATTATTCGGACAGCAGCATGGGCGTGGCCTGTGACACATTAGCGGCGCGGCTGGCGGACAGTCGCTTCATGAGGGCCGTGCATCGGCAGCCCGTCGATACGACTCCGCTGTGGATCATGCGGCAGGCCGGTCGTTATCTGCCTGAGTACATGGCAGTCCGCAGCAAAGTTTCCTTCATGCAGCTCTGCAAGACTCCGGAGCTGGCCTGTGAGGTCACGGTGACTGCCCGGCAGGTTCTTGGTGTGGACGCTGCCATTCTGTTTGCGGATCTGCTGCCGATTCTGGAACCGATGGGGATTGATCTGGAGTATCAGAAGGGCGAGGGCCCGGTGATCCACAATCCGATTCGGGGCAGTCATGACGTGGACCGTCTGCAGGCTCTGACATCCACGGAATCTGTTGACTACGTGTTTCAGGCGATCCGTCTGATTCGTGCTGCGTTGCCCGGCGACATTCCGCTGATCGGTTTTGCCGGAGCGCCGTTTACTCTGGCGTCGTATGCCATCGAAGGTGGCGGATCAAAGAACTATGTGCACACCAAGTCGCTGATGTATAACGATGAGGGGGCCTGGAATGTGCTGATGAGTCGCCTGGTGGACACGGTGATACTGTATCTCCAGGCTCAGATTCAGGCCGGCTGTCAGTGTGTGCAGGTTTTTGACAGCTGGGCTGGCTGTCTGTGTCCTGCGGACTACCAGCGATACGTGCTGCCGCATGTGCGTCGACTGATTCAGGCGGTGGAACCGCTGGCACCTGTGATCAACTTCCTCAACGGCAATCCGGCTTTGCTGGGGCTGCAGCGGCAGGCTGGCGGACAGGTGATGGGGACGGACTGGCGTTCTTCACTGGACGTGGCGTGGCAGACATTTGGTCATGATGTGGCCATTCAGGGCAACATGGATCCTGTCAGCATTTATGCGGATCTGCCCGTACTGAAGCAGCGGGTCGGTGATGTGCTGCGTCTGGCGCAGGGCCGTGCCGGTCACATCTTTAATCTTGGGCATGGGGTGATGCCGGATATGAATCCGGACCATGTGAAGGCGGTGGTTGATTATGTGCACGAGCTGGGGCGTCGCTGAATGATGCAGTCTTCCGTCAATCCCAACTCCGACAGACGCAGCCTGCGGGTTGCCGTTGTCGGTGGCGGTATTACGGGATTGTCTGCTGCGTACACTTTGGCGAAGTCTTCAAAGTCCGATCAGCGGGCGCTGCAGGTCACACTGTTTGAAGCATCGCGGCGGCTCGGCGGAATCATTCGGACGGAGGAAGCGGACGGCTTTCTGATGGAGCTGGGTCCGGATTCCTTCATCACGAACAAACCGGGCGGGGTGCGATTGTGTGAAGAGCTGGGTTATTCGACCGAGCTGATTTCGACGGATTCCCGGTACCGTCGTTCGCTGGTTCTGTCACGTGGCCGACCGCAGCCGGTGCCGGACGGCTTCATGCTGATGGCTCCGGAAAAACCCTGGTCACTGCTGACCAGTCCTGTGTTGTCGCTGCGGGGACGTCTGCGTCTGCTGGCTGAGTATTTTGTCCCGGGAGCGGCTCCTGCAGGTGACGAAAGTCTGGCCAGTTTCGTGCGTCGTCGCTTTGGCAGCGAAGCGCTGGATCGTCTGGTGCAGCCGCTGGTGGGCGGAATCTATACCTCGGATCCTGAGCGTCTCAGTCTGCGTGCGACGATGCCCCGATTTCCTGAGATGGAGGCGGCCTGCGGCAGTGTGATTCGTGGTGTGCTGAAGCAGAAACAAACGGCCGGTCGGGGGGCTTCTGAGGGTTCCGGCAGCGGTGCCAGGTATGGCCTGTTCGCGACCCCGCGACGCGGTTTGGGGGACCTCGTGTCAACTCTGGAACGACGCCTGCGAACTGCCGAAAATGTGCGTCTGCAGCTGGGAACTCCGATTCAGGCAATTCATGGTCCGGCACAGGGATCTGCTGAATGGGTGGTGCAGACAGAGGGACAGCAGCAGCAGTTTGATGCGGTGATCGTCACGCTGTCGACCTGGCTGGCTGCGAAAATGCTGCAGGGTGATCAGTTTCTGCAGTTGCGACAGCAACTGAACTCGATCGAGTACGCCTCCAGTGCACTGGTGGTCAGCGGGCATCTGCTGTCGGATTTTACGTATCCGATGGACGCGTTCGGGATGGTGGTGCCGGCGTGTGAGCGGCGTCAGATTCTGGCTGTCAGTTTTTCCAGTCGCAAGTTCCCTGAGCGTGCTCCGGACGGACAGATCGTGCTGCGGACGTTCGTCGGCGGTGCGATGCAGCCGGAGTTGATGCAGCACAGTGATCAGGAACTGCTGGAAATTGTGAACTCTGAGCTGCAGCAGATCTTTGGCATGTCCCGGGAACCGATCTTTGCTGAGGTGATGCGGTATGATCGCGCGATGCCGCAGTATCACGTCGGGCATCTGGACCGGGTGGCAGCGATTGAGCACAGTCTGCAGCAGCATACGGGGCTGCAACTGGCCGGCAGTGGCTATCGCGGTGTGGGGATACCGGATTCCATCGACAGCGGGCGTGAAGCGGCCGAGCGAGTGCTGCGGCTGTTCTGAGAGTCGACTGTCCCCAGGCGCCCCTGGATTCCTCGTGAAATCCCGAATTTCTGCAGGGCCTGGCGGGCGCATCAGCCAGCGGAATTCAGGATAATGTCGCGGTTCGCTGCCTGGCGAAGTGCCGGCAGGGTGCGGGTCACTGAGTGCTGACGGTGCAGTTATGACCACGTGGGCTCAAGTTCAATCGTATTGCCGGAATCAGTCTGGCCAGAATCCTGTGCGGGTCCTGCGGCTGTGCCTGCTGGTCGTCAGTCTGCAGTATTCCTGTCGCGCTGTGGCGGTGGATGAGCGGCTGCAGTTTTTTGAGCAGAAGATTCGTCCGATTCTGGTGCAGCACTGCTATGGGTGTCACAGTGCCGAGGCTCAGGATCTGCAGGGCGGACTGCGGCTGGACCTGCGTGCGGGATGGCAGCAGGGGGGTGAATCGGGCCGACCGGTGATCGTGCCCGGTGATCCTGCTGCCAGTTCGCTGCTGCTGGCGATGCAGCATGAGCGTGGAGTGTCGTCGATGCCTCCGGATCAGCCGCGATTGTCCGCTGCGGTGCTGGCTGATTTCACGCAGTGGATTCGTGAAGGAGCCGTGGACCCGCGTGACGGAGCGGTACCGCAGCGGGATCGTCAGCTGGAGTGGGAAGCGGAGTATCAGCGGCGGCTGGACTGGTGGAGTCTGCGGAGGCCGCAGGTCGCTCCGGTTCCTCAGGTGCAGGGCAGCACATGGCCGCAGGGAGCCGTGGATCAGTTTGTGCTGGCGAAACTGGAGGCAGCGGGATTGCAGCCTGCTCCGCCTGCCGACCGTGCCACACTGCTCAGACGACTGTCATTTGCTCTGACGGGGCTGCCGCCGCAGGTGGCTCTGCAGCAGCAGTTTCTGTCTGATGTTTCGGCTGATGCGGTGGAGCGGATGGTGGATCATTTGCTTTCCGTTCCGCAGTTCGGTGAGCGCTGGGCACGGCACTGGATGGATGTGGTGCACTACTCGGATACCCACGGGTACGAATGGGATGTTCCGGTCAAGAATGCGTGGCGTTATCGTGACTATCTGATTCGCAGTTTCAATCAGGATGTGCCGTATCAGAGTTTTGTGCTGGAGCAGATCGCGGGTGATCTGCTGGAACCGCGGGTGGATGCCGAGACGGGGCTGAATGAGTCACTGACAGCCCCGCTGATGCTGCGGCTGGGTGAGCGTCGGCACGGTGACAATTCTGCAGCGGAGGGAATTTCTCAGGAAGCCGTTTCCAGTATGGTGGATACGCTGGGGAAGGCTTTTCTCGCCACGACGCTCGCCTGTGCACAGTGCCACGATCACAAGCTGGATGCGGTGGAGCAGCGCGACTATTACTCGCTGGCCGGTATGTTCATGAGTACTCGCTTCAGTTCCCGCACGGTGGATGCGGTTGATTCGAACGTGGCGGTGCTGGAGTCGTTGCGGCAGATCCGGGGACAGCTGCGTGCAGTGCTGGCGAATCGCTGGCTGCAGGCGCTGGCCGACAGTGATGCGGGCACTTTTGCGGCGGGATTGAAAGCGATGCCGGCGGATCAGCAGGCGGGGCCGGGGGTGCCTGCGACGGTGTCGGATTTCTGGAAGCGTGCGCGGGTGAATCCGGTGACGGTCGAGCAATTTCGGCCTGAGCAGCAGCGGCGGATTGAGGCGAATGCTGCGAATCTGAAGGTGCTGGCCGACTTTTCACGGGGTGACGCTGTCCCAGGCTGGCGGTGGGACGGATTCGGGATGCGGCACGGGCTGGCAGCGGATGGCGAGATGGTGGTGGCCGAGGAGGGTGAACGGGCGATTGTGCAATTGCTGCCTGCCGGACGTTATTCGCACCTGTGGTCCGCTCGTCTGGCGGGGCTGCTGCAGGGGCCGGCCATGGATCCGCTGCAGCCGATCACATTTTCGCTGCTGGGAGTGGCCGGCAAATTTGCCTCGCAGACCTTTGTGGTGGATCGGGCTCTGAATCCGGAGCGCATGCAGTTCCCGTCCCGTCCGCAGCCTGTCTGGAGTACGGTCACGGCCGGTCAGTTTGATTCGCTGGAAGGCACCGTGGATGCATTGCCGCGACGAGTCTATTTTGAACTGGCCACAAAATCGCTGAATAATTACTTCCCGCCGCGCGTGGGGTACGGGGGAGTGAATGAAGCGGAATGTGCGGATGAACGGTCGTGGTTTGGAGTTTCCAGAATTGTGCAGCATCCTCCCGGACATCCTCCGCTGGATGAATTGCGACGATTTGAACCGCTGTTTAATGAGTTGTCGGAGGAATCAGACTGGCTGCGACGTCTGACGCTGCTGGTGCAGGCCGCAGTGCAGCGCTGGCAGTCCGGAGCGTGCAGTTCTGAGGATGCGCTGCTGCTGAATGATGTTCTGCAGGCGGGGCTGCTGCCGGTGGACCTGGCCGGTGATCCGGAGACCGCGCGACTGGTGTCTTTGTGGCGTGAAACGGCGGCGAAGCTGCAGTCGGATCGCACGGTGGGGTCCATTGCCGAGTGGCCGGAGGGTCAGGATGAACGTGTGGCAATTCGCGGCGTGTACACGGAGCAGGGTGACACAGTGCCGCGCGGGTTGCTGAGAATGTTCCCTGAAGATGAGTCGCTGGAACCCGGAGACAGCGGACGACTGAGATGGGCGCAGCGGATTGCCAGTGAGCAGAATCCGCTGCTGGCTCGCGTCTGGGTGAATCGTGTGTGGCATTATCTGTTCGGTGCGGGGCTGGTGCGGACGACCGATGACTTTGGGCATCTGGGAGAGCAGCCGTCGCACCCTGAGCTGCTGGATTACCTGGCAGTACAGTTCATGCAGGATGGCTGGTCGACCAAACGCCTGATTCGCAGGCTGGTTCTGTCCGCAGTCTGGCAGCAGAGCAGCGTGGCGAATTCCCGGGCTCTGGACGTGGATCCGGAAAATCGGCTGTGGCATTACCGTCCTTTGCGGAGGCTGGAAGCTGAGGCGTTGCGGGATTCTCTGCTGGCGGTGTCGGGGCGACTGGATGGCGCGATGTATGGTCCGACGATTGAGCCGTGGCGAGCGGCCGAGGATGCTTCGAAGCGGCTGTTTCGCGGTCCCCTGGACGGGGCTGGCCGACGCAGTCTGTATCTGGAGATGACCTTGATGGAACCGCCACGATTTCTGGCTCTGTTCAATCAGCCGTTACCGAAGCAGACGACAGGTCGTCGGGATGTGACAACGACTGCTGACCAGGCATTGGCGCTGCTGAATGATCCGTTTGTGGCTGAGCTGGCAGGTCATTGGAGTCGGGAGCTGGTGCGGGATGGCGGTGTTTCGGCGGAAGCGCGGGCGGCGGCGATGCTGCAGCGTGCTCTGAGTCGCCCGGCCTCTGCGTCCGAAGTACCAGGTCTGGTGCAACTGGTGCAGCAGTCAGCTCGTCTGAGGGGAGTTGAGCCATCCGCTGTGATGAGTTCGGAGGCTGTCTGGGCGGATGCAGCACATGCAGTATTCAATCTGAAGGAGTTCCTGTATGTCCCGTGAAGTTTTGTCGCGACGTGCGTATCTGCGGGGTTGTTCCCTCGGATGGGGCTGGCTGGCGTGGCAGGGACTGGCAGCCGGCGAGGGCGGCCCGTCGGATGTGCTGCCACATGTCGCTCCGCGGGCAAAGCGGGTGATTTTTCTGTTCATGGATGGCGGAGTCTCGCATGTCGATTCGTTCGATCCGAAGCCGCTGCTGACGGAACGCAGCGGGCAGCCGGCGAAGTGGCGTCCTGACACTCGTTCGCAGGCTGTGAGTGCCGGCCGCAGGTGGCTGGGAAGTCCGTGGAAGTTTCGGCAGCATGGCCAGTCCGGGTTGTGGGTCAGCAGTCTGTTTCCGCGAGCGGCGGAGGTTGTGGATGACCTGTGTGTGATTCGTTCGATGATCGGAGAAACGCCGCTGCATGGTGCTCAGTCGCTGCTGCTGCATACGGGGCGGTCCATCGCCGCTGCTCCCAGCATCGGTTCGTGGATCTCATGGGGACTGGGGCGTGAGAATGAACAGTTGCCGGGTTATGTGCTGCTGAACAACGACTGGATTCCGAACGGCGGCTTTCAGAATTTTGCCAGTTCCTTTCTGCCGGCAATGCATCAGGCTGCGCTGGTGCGGGCCAGGGGGACTCCGGTGGACAACATCGTGCCGACCGATTCGCGTGACTTGCAGCAGGCCAAGCTGGCTTTTCTGCAGGGGCAGGATCGCCTGTTTGCCGATCGTCAGGGGGGCGCGGATGAGATTGAGTCATCGATTCGCAATTACGAAACCGCAGCCCGCATGCAGACTCTGGTACCGGACCTTTGTGACGTTTCCGGGGAAACTGCGGCGACGCTGGCGATGTATGGAGTGGATCGAACGGATTCGTACGATCAGTTGTACGCGCTGCAGTGCCTGCGAGCGCGGCGACTGGTGGAAGCCGGAGTTCGCTTTGTGGAAATCACCTGCCCAAATACTCACGGCAACAATTCGCCGTGGGATCAGCATGGTGATCTGAAGCTGCGGCATGAAGAAAATGCTCGCATCACGGATCAGCCGGTGGCCGCGCTGATCAGGGATCTGAAGCAACGCGGATTGCTCGACGACACTCTGGTGGTCTGGGCCGGTGAGATGGGTCGCACGCCGCACAGCTCAGGTACTGACGGTCGTGATCATCATGTCAGCGGATATACGATCTGGATGGCGGGGGGCGGAGTGCGAGGTGGCATGACGTGGGGAGCAACTGATGAGATGGGGATGAGTGCCGTGGAGAATTCCATGGACATCCACGATGTGCATGCAACCATACTGCATCAGCTGGGTCTGGATCACGAGCGGCTGACGTATCGGTTCGGCGGACGCGAAATGCGACTGACTGACGTGCACGGGCGAGTGATTCGCGACATTCTGAGCTGACGGGCAGCGCGTTCAGGCGGCGGGTTCGTCCTGCGGATATTCGACGTTGACCAGATACAGTCCCTCGGGCACTGCCGTCATACCGGCTGCCGCCCGGTCCAGCGACTGAATCACTGTCTGCAGATAGTTCACCGGCTGACGGCCACGACCGATGTCCGTCAGCGTCCCCACGATCGCTCGCACCATGTTGTAGAGGAAACCGTCCGCCATCACTTCAAAGATCACGAACGGAGGGTCAGCGACTGCGGAGGTTTGCCGGTCGGACTGTCGCGGCCCCCAGCCATGTTCGCCCTGCCACATTGGCCAGCAGTCACAGCGAAAAACCCTGGCATCCATGATGGTCCGCACACTC
This sequence comes from Planctomyces sp., assembly GCA_005791255.1. Taxonomy (GTDB): domain Bacteria; phylum Planctomycetota; class Planctomycetia; order Planctomycetales; family Planctomycetaceae; genus SXXK01. The sequence goes on along the minus strand of SXXK01000401.1, from coordinate 8,995 downwards.
GTCAGCTTGTTCGGATACTCCTTTTCAAAACAGCGAAAGTCATGAGTCCCCAGCAGGCAGGCTGTGGCCTGATGCATGCGCTCCGCATCCAGCACGAAGCGGGAGTGGGCGCAGTAACGCCGCAGAAACGGGGGACACACTGCTCCGTCGTGAATCACATACCGATAGCGTTTGCGAATGGCGGAGAACGTCGCGTGGAAGCCCAGCGGAACTTCCTGGGAATGCACCACCACGATGTCGTCCGGCAGCTCCGTCTGCAGAGCCGGGCGAAAACTGGCGGCCGGAATGCGGCTCAGCGTGAAGAAATTGGCCTCCTGACCCAGCGCGTGGACTCCGGCATCCGTTCGTCCTGCACAATACACGCGCCGCTGCTCGCCCGTGATCTTCCGAATCGCCTGTTCCACACAGGCCTGCACTGAAGGTCGATCCGGCTGCACCTGCCAGCCATTGTATTCCGTGCCGTCGTAGGCCAGCGTCAGGCGAATATTGCGGGTACCAGGCGCCGCATTCACAGCCTCAAACGGCAGCGGTTCGTCGTCAGAACCACTCATGCCCTCTGCTCACCCTCAGCCGTTGCGGAAGGATTCAGCCGAATTCGACTGACCAGCATGCCACCGCACAGAATCAGACCTGCACCAAGGAAATAGGGGAAGGCAGCCCCCTGCCGCAGCAGAGCAATGCCGATGGCCGGGCCCAAAATTCGTGCCAGCGATGACAGACTTTGGCCCGTACCCAGCACCATCCCCTGCTCGTCAGCCCCGGCAGCCCGCGACAGCAGCGACTGCAGCGACGGGTTCACCGAAGAAAATCCAATCACAATAATCGGCAGAATCGCCCACAATGCCGCACCCGGCAGCACCTTCAGGCCAGTCAGAGCAATCAGGCAGAACCCGACAGTCATCAGCAGGACTCCGGCCAGTGCCATGCGAGTTTCACCAATCCTTGGCAGCAGCCGTCGGACCAGCAGGCCCTGTCCCAGAGACAGCACGAATCCCACGTACGCATACAGCAGATAATTCCAGCGGCTGCTGTAACCGAATTTTTGCGTCAGCAGCGACAGAGTACTTTCAAACTGCGCAAACCCAAAGGTGGTGACAAAAACTGCACCCAAAATCACTGACAGCCGCGGATTTCCGAGGTGTCGCAGTACCGTTCCCGGATGAAAGCCGCGGTGCACCGCACTGCTGCCCGGTCGCCGCGACTCCTGCAGCTTCACTGCGGCCAGCAGCAGTGCCAGCAGCGACAGACCACACGCCACATATCCCGGCAGACCGGATGGCGGAGTTGTCAGGACCGACTTCAACTGCGATTTCGGCAGCGGCTCAGCCAGCAGCTGTTTCACCGCAGCCTCACTGGCTTCATCCACCGCACCTGCAGTCGCCAGCTGCTGCAAAAATTCGGTCGCTGAGACCGGCTGCTGCTGATTCTCCCAGTCATTCATGAGCTGCAGCTGAGCCGTATTCATGGCCACCGCGTTGTCCTCCGACACGCAGACGGCGCCGATCAGCGGCCCAAACGTAAAACCAATCCCAAATGCCGCTCCAATCATCGCCATCCCGCGACCACGGTTCTTTGCTTCCGTACAGTCGGCAATCACCGCCTGTGCGGTGGAAATGGTGGCGCCCGCAATCCCCGCACCAATCCTGGCGATAAACAGCCAGGCGAGGGCACCCAGTCCCAGCCACTGAAATTCACGCCCCTGAGATGACACATAACCAAACAGGCCGTAGGACCAGGCAGATCCCAGCAGTCCCAGCATCAGAATCGGACGACGACCAACCCGGTCCGACAAACCACCCCACAACGGAGCAAACAGGAACTGCATGGCCGAAAAGGACGCCATCAAAGCACCCAGCTGCCACCCCGATGCGCTGAACCAGGCCCCGTAACGCGGCAGCAACGGCAGTACGATGCCAAAACCCAGCAGATCAATAAAGACCGTCAGAAAGACCACCAGCAGAGTTCCACGACCTGCCGACACCACCTGATTCCCGCCCTGCCCCTGTTCACTCACTGCCAAACCTGCTCTTCCGTAGATGAAACGCGTATTGCCTGCGACTGATCTGTCCCCAAGCTACCACATTTGCAGTGCTGCGTGGCCTGCCATCCGCACTGACAGACTCACAAATACCGAATTCTGCGACGAATGTCCGAATTGATGCTCTGATAGCGATTGCTCAGACAGCCCGCATCAAAAACTTCCCGCCGAATGTACTCCACATCGTCCGCACCCACGGCTCGCGTGAAGATCGGCTTGAGATATTCCATGCCCAGCGACGACAACTGCATCCGCCCGGCATCGTACAGACTGGGATGCACCTCCCGCGGATGAATTTCACCCCAGCGGTCACGCAGCCGGTTGGCAGCAATGGAACGGAATGTGAAACCATCCGTCTCGCTGTACTGCAGCGTCGCAATCTCATTGCTGTATCCCGCCGCCAGCAGCTCCACCGCCTTGCCCCCCAGCTGAGTCGCAGCAAAGCGGTCAAACAGAATCGGACGACCGCCGCGCTGAGTATGTCCGACCTTGCGACTGAACAAAGCACTGCTGCCCGGTTCAAATCGCCGCGTCTCCGTGAACAGGTCAGGACTGAGGCTTTGCTCAAGCATGCCGACGATCGCATCGGCGGCACCCGCGTACTTCACATTGCCCGCCGGGTCGAAGGCCGGCTCCGCGGCACCCAGTTCCCGCCCGTCCACTCCCCGTACACCCTCACCCACCACAATCACCACGTTCTGCTGCTGTTCGTAAATCCGCGAAACCTGCTGCGTCAGCTGGTGCGGGTCCACCGGAACTTCCGGGATCAGAATGATGTCGGGCTGAGCATAAGCGGCACCCAGAGCGATGTAGCCGGACTGTCGCCCCATCACCTCCACCACCGCAATCCGATGATGACTTTCCGCTGTCGTCCGCAAACGCTCAACCATCTGCACAACAACAAACACCGCTGTGGCGAACCCCGGAGTCGCATAGTTGATGATGTCCTCCAGCCGCAGCGTATCCCGACTTCTGACGCCCCGCACCGGCGGACCATCAGCTCCCTGCGGCCGCTGCCACTCGTCCGGCTCGCCCGGATAATTCAGCCCCAGATCGTTATCAATGGTCTTCGGAGCCAGCACACAGGGCAGCATCTCAGCCAGCGGCTGCATTCCGTTGATCGTCCCGTCACCTCCGATGCAAATCAGTCCGTCCAGCTGCAGCTTTGCAGCGTGCCGGCCCGCCACCTGCAGATGCTCATGCGAATTGTGGTCCAGATAAGTTCGGGATGACCCGATCAGCGTTCCACCCTTGCACGGATCCAGCTCCGGAATGCTGGAGTACAGCGGGTTCAGCAGGACATGAGGAACCTGCGGATCCAGCAGCCCCGCATAGCCTCGCAGCAACCCGACAACCTCGATTTTCAGAGCATTGGCGCGCTGCACCGCTCCGTAAATCGTGGCATTGAGTGCCGGAGTATCGCCGCCGGCCGTCAGAATTCCGATTCGCTTCATGAGTTACTTCACCACAAAATTGACCAGACGCCCAGGCACCACAATCACCCTGACAACTGTCTTACCCTCCAGCTGCCGACGCACCGTCTCGTCCGCCTCAGCTGTCGCCTGCAGCACCTCCCCGGTCGTGCCCGCCGGCACCACCAGTCGCGCCCGCAGCTTGCCGTTGACCTGCACCGGCACCTCCACCGAATCCTCGACCAGCCACTGCGGGTCCGCCACCGGCCACGGCTCGTACGCCAGCGTCTCCGCGTGACCCAGGGCAAACCACAGCTCTTCTGCCAGATGCGGCGCAAACGGGCTCAGCAGCAGCACAAACTGCTCCAGCACAGACTTCGCCAGCACCTCCTGATCCGACATTGCATTTGTGAACTCCATCATCCGGCTGATCGCCGTGTTGAAGGCCATCCGCTCAATGTCGTCCGTCACCGCCCGGATTGTGCGGTGCAGTACCCGCAGCTGTTCAGGAGTCGCCGGGATGTCCTGCACAGCACTGTCCAGCACCACCTGTTCAGCACGGTCGTCCACAATCATCCGCCAGACACGGCTGAGAAACCGATAGACGCCCTCGACACCGCTGGTCTGCCACGGCTTCACCTGCTCCAAAGGACCCATGAACATTTCATACAGACGCAGCGCGTCGGCACCACGGTCGTTCACCACCTGCTCAGGGTTTACAACGTTGCCGCGAGACTTCGACATCTTCTCGCCGTTTTCACCCAGAATCATCCCCTGATTCACCAGCCGGCGGAAAGGTTCCGGATGAGTGACATGGCCGCGGTCGAACAGCACCTTGTGCCAGAATCTGGAATACAGCAGATGCAGCACCGCGTGCTCGGCACCGCCGACGTACAAATCCACCGGCAGCCAGTAACGCTCCTTCTCAGGGTCAATGAACTGCTGCGAATTTCGGTTGTCACAGAAACGCAGGTAATACCAGCAACTGCCGGCCCACTGCGGCATACTGTTCGTCTCACGCTTCAGCCTTACACCATCCTCCGCCGTCCGATACAGCCAGTCACTGGTCGCTTTGGACAGCATCGGCTCCGGAGTCCCGGTGGGCTTGAAGTCCTCCACATGCGGATGCAGGACCGGCAAAGTCTCCACGGGGTCCGCTCGCAGCAGGCCCGTCGGCTGCCCCTGCTCATCCAGCTCATGCCAGATCGGGAACGGTTCACCCCAGTACCGCTGACGGCTGAACAGCCAGTCGCGCAGTCGGAAATTCACGGCTTCACGACCCAGCCCGCGAGCCGCAAGATCGGCAGTGATCCGCTGCTTCACATCCTCAGTCGGCATCCCATCCCACGGTCCCGAATTGATCGCCACTCCCAGCTCACAGAACGCCGCCTGCGAAAGATCCGCCTGCGGTCCGTCCGCCGCAGCCGCTGCCACCACCTGCACAATCGGAATCTGATACTGCCTGGCAAACTCGTAATCACGCTCGTCGTGGCCCGGAACCGCCATGATGGCCCCCGTGCCATAACTGATCAGCACATAGTCGGCAATCCACACCGGCACCGGCTGACCATTCACCGGATTGATCGCATAACTGCCCGTGAAGACACCCGACTTGGTCTTCGCCAGATCGGTTCGCTCCAGCTCAGACTTCAGCGATGCCTGCTGACGATACTGCTGCACAGACTGCTGCTGCTGCGGAGTCGTCAACTGGTCCACCAGCGGATGCTCGGGCGACAGCACCATGTACGTGACGCCGTACAGGGTGTCCGGACGAGTCGTATAAATGCGAATCACGTCCGCCTCAGGACGCATGGGGAAACCAGCAGATGCTCGCCCCGTCTGCCACGCCGACTGGCTGTCGGCAGACGACGCCACCCGGAAATCCACCTCCGCACCAATGCTGCGCCCGATCCAGTTGCGCTGCATCAGCTTGATCGATTCCGGCCACGACAGATCCGCCAGCTCATCCAGCAGGCGATCACCGTACAGCGAAATTCGCAGCATCCACTGCTTCAGATTCATCCGGACAACCGGATGCCCGCCACGCTCGCTGACACCATCCACCACCTCTTCGTTGGCCAGCACTGTGCCCAGTTCAGGACACCAGTTCACCGGCGCTTCAGTCAGCACCGCCAGTCGGTGCTGGTCCTGATAACGCCGCACAGCCGACTGCCCCGCCGCTGCAACCGCTGCAGGAATCGGCAGCTCGGAAATCGGACGCCCCCGACCACGCCGCTGGACGCCATCCGGACCCGTCCAGACACAGCCGGCGTCGTACCACGTGTCATAAATCTGCAGAAAGATCCACTGCGTCCAGCGGTAATAATCCGGATCCGTCGTGGACAGCTCACGGCTCCAGTCATAACTGAAGCCCAGCATCTTCAGCTGCTTGCGGAACGTGTTGATGTTCTGCTCGGTCTTGATGCGAGGATGCACGTTCATCCGCCGGGCGAATTCTTCCGCCGGCAGACCAAACGCGTCCCAACCCATCGGGTGCAGTACGTTTTTGCCCCGCATCCGCGAATAACGACAGACAATATCCGTCGCCGTGTAACCCTCCGGATGGCCCACATGCAGACCTTCACCCGACGGGTACGGGAACATGTCCAGCACGTACAGCTTGGGCCTGTCGGCCACGCAGTCCTGAACCCTGAAGGTCTGATGCTGCTCCCAGTACTGTTGCCAGCGGGATTCAATTCGGCGAAAGTCGTATCGAGGCATAGCGGGGTAATGGCGGGCAAAGCCCGGGAACAGAGGGACAACCGGAGTCAACAAAAATCGGCGTGGGATGACCGATTCCTGAACACAGGAGCAACGGTCGGGACAGCCGAGCCACCAGCCCACCAGCGGGCGGGTGCTGGTCTGGATTGTACCCCGCGGAGTTGATGAAGCAAAACGCAGCAGCGTTCCCGGCAAAAATCGGGGGTGTTTTTGGTTTTTTGGGTGGCGGGTGGCGGGTGGCGGGTGGCGGGGGTGGCGGGGGTGGTGGGGCCGCGAAGGATTTGCCGATTTTTTGCCGGGGCCTCAATTTTGTGGCTGGGGATTGGCCGGGGGAGCTGGGGCCGGGGGTTGCAGACGCAGCAGCAGCTGGTGCGCTTCGCGATACCGAGGACTCTGTTCCAAAGCCAGCAGAACTCGCCGACGCGATTCCGCCGGATTGCTGTCCTGCAGCACCTGCGCAAGTCGGAAGTTCAGTCGCGCGGCATCCTCCGGCTGCAGCTGCAGCAGACACTGCAGCGCCGCAGACACCACCGCGACGTCTGCAGTGGCCTGCCCGGCCTGCACCATCCGCTCCTGCACCTCGGCACGAAACGGATCGGCGGCAAAAATCTGCTGGCCATAACGAATCACGTCAGGCCATGCCTGAGCACTGACGCACAGTTCCTGCAGCCGCAGAGCTGCCTGAACGTCGTCCGCCGTCCGCTGCAGATGCTCGGTCAGAACCTGCCGCTCAGCTTCCACCTCGCCACGCTCACGATAGATTCGCGCCAGCAGCGGACGAGCTCCGCCCGCACCCAGGTCCTGAGGATACAGTTCCAGGACTTGTCGCAGCGTCTGCTCCGCCGCTCCGTCCTGTGCCTGCAGCTGCTGCTGAGCCAGCAGCAGCCGGGCAGGAACATACTGAGGATTTTGCCGACAGAACTCCGCCAGTGCAGCTGCATCCGCACCCTGCAGCGCCTGCAAAGGCTCCTTTGAAAAATCGGCCGTCGGTGCCAGCTGGTCCGCCTGCTGACGCAGGAACTGGTCAAAGGATGCCTGCAGTGATTCAAGGCCACCGCAGTGACGCCCCAGCGCATCGTTGATCTGCAAACCGCTGCGCAGATCCGTCATCACCGCATTGATTGCCGGGAGACCATGCACAGTGATGATGTGTTCGACCGCCAGCGACGATTCAAAATACGCAAAGTTCAGATCCGATCCGGAACCGGCGTTCAGAAACGCACTGCTGAGGCGACCAATCGGCACTGCTCGCCCCTCGCGAATTCGATCACGGAATTCCGGAGTCATCTGCTGACCCCAGCGCGGATCCCGCAGCCGCTCTTCATACACCGAAATCCCCTCGCTCAGCCACCGCGGAATCCGATTGCCGGTTTTCTGCAGCGAAATCACATGGCAGAATTCGTGCCACAACACCGATTCCCAGCTGACAGGACTGTCCCGGCGGCTGGCCGGACTGTTCGCCGTCACCACCCGCCCAAAACACACTCCCAGAAATCCGGTGACGTCCGGCATGCCGAACGTCCGCACAGCAAAATCATCAGCCCGCTGGTAGATCTCGACAAACACGGGGACTTCCGGCTGATAGTCGTAGCGTGTCGTGAACTGCTGCCAGGCCTCTTCCAGCAGACTGCAGACGCGCGGACCATACAGGGCTGCCTCACCGCGTTCCATGCGGATTTCGAAGTGTTCGGTCTTGAGCGTTGTGCAGCGTCCCAGACTGTCCTTCAGCTGCAGCAGGTTGAACAGCGTGGAATTGTACTGATCGGCCTTGCCTGCCTCTTCCGCCAGCTGCCAGCCTTCGCTGATCTGTCCCAGTCGCAGCAGGTCCTGAGCCAGCTGTGCGCGAGCCTTGTGGCAGGTCGGATCAAACTCCAGAGCCCGTCGCTGAGCTGCAGCGCCCTCGGCAAAACGATACCGCCGCGACAGTCGCGTGCCAATCAGATGATCGGGTTCCGGGCTGTTGAGGCTGAATTTCAAAGCCGCGGCACGGCTTTCAGTCTCAGCGTCCGCCCGGCCCTGCAGATGAAAGATCACCGATCGCAGAGCGTGAGCAGCAGGCAGATGCGGATTGACCGCCAGCATTTTTTGCAGCGTCCCTTCCGCAGCCTCATAGTCCTCCGCGTCGATCTGCTGTTCGGCAATCCGCTGCAGTGCCGGAAACAGCTGCGGATTTTTTTCCAGCGCCTGGACTCTCAGCTGCAGGGACTGCTGATCGTCACTGCCGGAGAGTGCCTCCGAATACAGGTACAGCATTTCGGCGTTGTCCGGGAACGTCTGCACCACCGGTTTCAGCAGCTCGGCGGCAAAGGCCGGATCGCCTTTGTCCAGAGCCAGCCGAGCGGCTGCCAGAAAGCCCTCAGGGCGATTGGGGTAGTTGCGACGAGCCCGTTCGAAGAATCCTTCCTGGACGGCTTTCGGGTCCGCACCCAGCAGCAGGGCGACTTCGCCCAGGCAGGTCAGGTCATCAGCATCGGTGTACCGCCAGGACGCCGTGCTGGCCAGTTTTTCCACCTCACTGATGGCCGTGGCTGCGAGTTCCCGGTTGCCATTCGCGAGGGCCGCCTCGATCCGCAGCTGCTGCAGCCTCACAGACCATGAATAGCGTTCAATGCCGGCAGCCACGGAAGCCAGTGCTTCGGGGTATTTGCCAAGTGCCAGCTCGGCGCGAGCCTTCAGGATGGGCCACTCTTCGCCATAACTGCGGGCTTCAATGGCCGCAGTGGCCAGTTCCAGACACCTGGCGTAGTCGCCGGTCTGCCAGGCCGTCTGACAATCGGTCAGCGAGTCGGGTGCTGGTCCGGCCCACCCGGCCCACCCGGCCCAC
>SXXK01000400.1 GCA_005791255.1 Planctomyces sp. | reverse complement strand
CGTCACAAACTCGGACAAATACCCGTGCATGTCGTACAGACCCCAGGGATTGGGCTTGAGTGCTCCGACCGGCGGGTCGTTGCCCGCAGCGTTGCCCGTGTGCCACGCATACGGATCCAGCAGCGTGGCCTTGTTGCCTTCGTCGCCCGCCGCCGTCGCTTCATCACCGAAACTGTACCGCGTCACCGTCCCCGCCCGACAACAATATTCCCACTCCACCTCCGTCGGCAGCCGCACTCGCTGCCCATCCTCCAGCAACTTCAGCCGCCGCAGGCCGTCCGTCGCTCGCCGACAAAACTCTTCCGCTTCAGACACCGTCATCAGCTCCACCGAATTCCGCGGTCCCTTCCAGCGACTGGGGTTCTTCCCCATCACCGCCTCGTACAGCTCCTGCGTCACCTCGTACCGCCCCATCCGAAACTCACCACCAATCTCCACCTGCACCACGGGCAGCTGCCCCTTGCCTTGTGCCCCGAGCGTGACTTTGCCGCCGGCATAAGGAGCTTCGCCAGGCCGAATCTGCACAAATTCGCCGGCAAACTTCTGCAGCAGCGGGTCAGCCGTCTGAGCCTGTGCTGTGGGGAGCCACAGCAGGGAGATGCAGAGCCACAGCAGCGGGCGAAGATCAGGGAGCATACGGGGAAACTTTCGTCAGGAACCGGGCGGGAACGGGGAGTTGTGCCACGGAAGATTACAGAAAGAACCGGCGGGACGCCACAGACAGGGCAGGGGAGGCCACGGATGCGGGGGTGTTTTGAACCACGAATGGAGGCGGTTTTTGAACCACGAATGGACACGAATGTGCACGAATGGAGGCGGTGTTTTGAACCACGAATGGACCCGAATGGGCACGAATGGAGGCGGTGTTTTGAACCACGAACGGGCACGAATGGGTACGAATGGAGGCGGTGTTTTGAACCACGAATGAACACGAATGGGCACGAATGGAGGCGGTGTTTTGAGACACGAATGAAATCGAATGGACACGAATGAAATGGGTGGCTGGACATGGATAAGTCACATGCCAATGCAGCTCGGGCTTTAGCCCGAGATCACCGCGACACCCCTCGCCCCTGGAAGGAGACAGGGGCTGGGGGTGAGGGGTGAAGGCCCCCATGGAAGCCGAGGTTCTGAGCCACGGATGAGCCGGATGAGGGGTGTTTTTTTTCGCCACGGATGAACACGGATTTTCACGGATGAAACGCAGGGGGCTGGTGGCGGGTGGGGTCGGTCCACGAAAGACACGACAGGGCACGAAAAGGAGGCGATGTTCGGAACCACGAATGAACACGAATGAGATGGATGGCTGGACATGGACAAGTCACATGCCATTGCAGCTCGGGCGTTGGCCCGAGATCACCGCGGCACCCCTCGCCCCCAGGGGGGCGAGGGGGGGATTTGGTTGCCAGTTTGGGCGCGGAGGTTAAGGCTCTGGCTGCTCAACTGACCACTGACCACTGATCCAGGGTTGCCAGTTCTCGTTGAAGAAGCCGGCGGCGGCGATGCGGCCGGGCCAGACAGAGTTTGGCGGAGTCGTGAGGTCGATCACCGCCCAGTCCGGCAGCATCGGGACCTGACGGGCGTTGTTCAGGTACGCATAGTCCCGAAACGTAAAGCTGCTGTTCAGGACCACATAACGGTTCGGGTTCAACGGATTCGGGTAAATCATTGCAGGAGCATGCGTGGCGGCACTGAATTTTTGAGCTCCAACGGTAATGGTGTCGGTCGTCCACTGCACCGGCAGCTGGCCGGCAATCTTTCCCAGCACGCTGTTGGATTGCGGATCACCCCACAACACCAGATTGGCAGACTGAATCAGTTCGTCCGTGACTTCGCTGTCCTTTACCACTCGCGCGTCACCACGGAAATGCCTCCGCCAGTGTTCGATCGCGCGAGTCAGTTCGGCATCTGCCCAGCGACCGGCCTGCTCGTTCGCCGCCTGGCCCGTCGGTCGCACAAACACAAATGCGTCCATGAACGCATCGTCGATGGGGCCCTGCAGCAGATGCTTTTTTCGCAGTCCTGCCGGCGGTGGACCTTCGACCCACTTCCCCTGCTCGTTCCGATGCCCCTGAATTCGCATCGAGCCGTCCGAAAATGGGCCCTCCGCATGCAGAAAACTCAGCTGCAGATGCGCGTTGGGCCCCGGCTGCTGATCCTCAGCACTGATCAGTTCCACCACCAGACCCCGGTTGGGCGGATGATGCAGCCGATTCAATGTCTCCGGCGACAACGGCAGCTCACCCGCCGCAAAATTCACCGTAAACGCCGACACGTTTTCCGTGTTGATCTGCAGATGGGCCGGATGCCCCGGTCTTTCAGTTTCGCGACACCACACCATCAGGGTCGCCGGCTTCCAGTGTTCCAGCATCCCGTCAATCGTGGCCGCCTTCATCCGGTTGTAACGCAGTGTCCAGGTCGTCAGTGAAATCAGCGGCGGAGCCTGCTCACGACCACTCTTCGCCAAAGACGTCATCGTCTGTTCAATCAGCTGCTTCGATGCCGCATCATACTTATGACCCATCCCGGCTCCGATAATATGCCGCAGACGAATCCCGTGCCCCGCCAGCGCCTGTTCCATCACGTCCGCCGCCTGCTTCTGCGAATCATTTTCGCCGCTGTAGGCAATCGTCGGACAATGCGTCAGATTGAGGGCCCACTTGTCACAGTCGTACAGGTTCCACAACTTCTGCTGCCAAGGCTGCGGCTTCAGTTCTTCCTTCTGAAACACCTTGAGAAACTGCGGAGTCTCGGAAAAACCGGCCCCAGGCGCCGCTGCAAACCAGCGGTCCGAGTAGTGTGTGGCAAACTGCCAGCAGGCCGCGCCACCCATCGAAAAACCTCGCACACTCACCCGATCCTCGTCCACTCGGTACCGCCGACCAACATCCTCAATCGCCTCCAGCACATCCACCTCGCCCGCAAACTTGAACGCATTGCAGTAGCGACCGTACGGATGCAGCACAAGCGTATGAGGCGGAGCAAATTCGCCGGGATTCCGCATCCGCTCCCACAGAAAATTCACCTCACTGAGCTTCTCGCCCCGCCCGTGAAACCACACATCCAAACGCGTCGGCACACTGTGATGCAGGTCATAGGTGGACGGCACAATCAGACCATAGGGCTGCACGGTTTGATCAATCCGACTGATGTAGCCACGGACAACGAGGCCGGTGCGGGCCGTCCATTCAGGTTTGCCGGCCTGCAGCTGCCGGGCTCGCAGCAAACCTTCCGCCAGCAGCTCGTCCGCCTTGTCAAAGTCCTTCACGTCGAAGAATTCGTCGTAATCCAGAGCACACCGGACGGCGCGTTCGAAGATCATTACGTCCGGCAGCAGCGACTGATCGACGGCCGGGGTTTCGCGGAGCTGTTTCAGCTGCTGCTGCAGCAGCTGCAGCTGAGCCGTCATGGCGGCCCGTCGATCGTCCGGCACAGGGACTCCGGCCGCCGGAATCCGCCGCACATTGTCAGGCAGATTGTCCTGCAGGCCGTCATTGGCGCGGACGGTGGCAAAAGAGCACAGGCAGATCAGCAGCAGGGGCAGGCGTTGGCAGTTCATGTTCTGTGGTGACTCGAACAGGTTGTGCTGTGGACATAACGGACAACTGCGGGAGAGTCTACCGCCTGACTGCTGCGGAAGAAAGGGGGCTGGCGGAGTGCTGAGGTGAGCGGGAGGTCACGGCGGGAATTTGACATGAAAAAACGAGGATACTCGTCGGGCTTTGTGACAGGGCGGCTGGGGGAAAACAGATGTTCAGCTGGATGTTGACAACCGGACGTGCGGCGAAATCGGATCGAGGTTCCGGAGAGGGGGCTGGTGGGGGCAGAGGGGTCTGAGGGTGGGATTGGAGCGGGATTTTGTCGCGGATGTCCTGTGCTGGTGGTGGAAAACGACTTTGACTGATTGTGGTGCGGAAAACGGTTGGATTTGCCGGGTTCGGTTGGTATCCGCGGGGCGGATACCTATGATGGCGGACGGTTGCGGGGTGGATGCTCGGGCTGAAGCCCGAGCTGCGGTGAGTGGGTGTTTGGACTGGTTGTGGTTGTGGGTGTTGGGCAGGTCATGGGAAGGTTGATGGAATGACAGTGGAACAAGGTGAACCCCTGAGTGCTCAGGCTGTGGACCTGCTGCACACGTCCTACCGACAGCTGCAGGAGCAGATTCGGAAGGTGATTGTGGGGCAGGATGACGTGATTGAGCAGTTGCTGATTGCGCTGTTCAGTCAGGGGCATGTGCTGCTGGAGGGTGTGCCGGGGCTGGCCAAGACGCTGATGGTCAGCACGGTGGCGCGCAGTCTGTCGATGACCTTTTCCCGCATCCAGTTTACTCCGGACCTGATGCCTGCCGACATCACCGGCACGGATGTGCTGCAGGAGAATCGCAGCACGGGGCAGCGTGAGTACCGGTTCATTCCCGGTCCGCTGTTTCACAATGTGGTGCTGGCGGACGAGATCAACCGGACCCCCCCGAAGACTCAGGCCGCACTCCTGGAAGCCATGCAGGAGCGTCAGGTGACGGTGGGTCAGACGATTCACCGTCTGAGTGCTCCGTTTTTCGTCCTGGCGACTCAGAACCCGATTGAGCAGGAGGGTACTTATTCGCTGCCTGAGGCTCAGCAGGACCGGTTCATGTTCAAGGTGTTTGTGAAGTATCCGTCCTTTGAAGAAGAGCGTCAGATTGCTCGTCAGACGACATCGAATTTCCGTCCCGAGGTGGCTCCTGTGCTGTCGGGCGAGCAGGTGCTGCAGATTCAGAGTACGGTGCGGCAGGTGCCGGTCTCGGATCACGTGATCAATTACACGCTGGCGCTCGTCCGCCGGACTCGAGTTCGCCAGCCGGGGACTCCGGAGTGGATCAACGAGTGGCTGGGCTGGGGCGCAGGGCCTCGTGCGGTCCAGAATCTGCTGCTTGGCGGCAAGGCTCGAGCGCTGCTGGGCGGTCGCACATCCGTGTCAGTGGAAGACATTCAGCAACTGGCTGCTCCTGTGCTCCGCCACCGAATTACTCCGAATTTCACCGCCATCAGTGACGGGATCACTTCGGACAGTGTGATTCAGCGTCTGATCGAAGAAACTCCTGCGCGTGAAAGCGAGCTGAGCAGTGACCCGGCCCTTGGAACAATCCTTGCGTCCTGAAGAGCTTGCTCGCATTTCGCGGCTGGAGCTGCGGGCGCGGCAGGTGGTGGAAGGATTTGTGTCCGGTCTGCATCGCAGTCCGTACTTTGGTCAGTCGCTGGAGTTTCGTCAGCACCGGGAGTATGTGGCGGGTGACGATCTGCGGCGGATTGACTGGAAGCTGTGGTCGCGTTCGGACCGTTATTATCTGAAGCAGTATGAAGAGGACACGAATGTTCGGGTGATGCTGGCGGTGGACGGCAGCGAATCGATGCAGTTTGCATCGGGTGCTTTGAGCAAGTTTGATTACGCGAGAACTCTGGCAGCGGCTCTGGCCATGCTGTCGCTGAAGCAGCATGATTCGGCTGGTGCGTGTGTGTTTGACAGTCGGATGCGCAGTCAGATTCCGTCCAGCAGCAGCAGTCATCATTTGCAGGCGATACTGCAGGGGCTGGAAGTGCAGGCGGCGGAAGGTCGCACGGACATGCTGGCGGTTTTGAAGCGAGTCAACGAGATTCTGACTCGCCGCAGCATCGTGGTTTTATTTTCCGACCTCCTGTTTCCTCGTGACGACGTTTTTCGAGGTTTGCAGTTGCTGCGTCAGCGGCGTCATGAAGTGATTGTGATGCATGTGCTGGACGATCAGGAGCTGGATTTTCGGTATTCGGGGACGATGCGATTTGAGGGTTTGGAGGGGGCGGGTCGTCTGACGTGTGATCCTGCGGCGTTGCGCGCGGGTTATCAGGCGGCGCTGGAGAAGTTTTTGGAGTCTGTGCGTCGTCGTTGTGCGGGCAGCGGGATTGATTATCAGTTGGTGCGGACGTCGGAGAATCTGGATGCGGCGCTGGCTCAGGTGCTGATTCGTCGGATGGGCTGAGTTTTTGTGGCCACGGATGAGGGATGGTTTTTTGGCCACGGATGAACACGGATTTTCACGGATGAACCGCAGGGGGCCGGTGTTCTCTCCTTTCGACTTTCTCTGATCTTCTTTCTATGGCAGGGACGCCATCGCCCCCTCACCCCCGACCCCTCTCCCCCGTTCCGGGGGCGAGGGGAGGAATTTGTGTTTTTGCGCTGCAGTGGAAAGCGCGCATGGCACCCCTCGCCCCTTTTCCGGGGGCGAGGGGAGGATTTTGTTTTCAGTTCTCAGTGTGGGGGTGGGGGGCTTTGCGGCTTTGCGTGTGAGGGGTGTGAGGTATGGCTGGGTTTGTCTGGCGATTGCTGGTGGCGGTGTTGTGGTTGCCGGCGGCTGTGGTGGTGGGTGATGAGCCTGTGCGGCTGGTGACGGGCAGTGCTTTGCAGAAGGCGCTGGCGACATCTGCTGCGTGGTCTGCGGACGGTGTGACATTGCGGAGTCAGTTGCAGACGGTGCGGGAGCAGTCGGGGATTTTGGTGCTGCGGGACCGCCGCACGGATCCTCGCGCCACAGTCACCGTGGATACCGGCTTTGTGCCGCGTGGTGTGATTCTGCAGCAGATTGCGGCTGCGGTGCCGGATTGCGGGGCTGTGGTGACGGACGGATATGTGCTGGTGGGTCCGGCGGATCGTATCGGGCGTCTGCCGGTGCTGCTGAAGGTGGTGGGTGAGCAGGAGAATGTCTGGAAGAAGCTGCCGGCCGGTCGTTTGCCGCGGAAGGCGGTCAGTGGTTTGCAGCCGGAATGGTCAGTGGGAGCAGAGCCGCGGGAGATTTTGGAGCGGTTTGCGGCGGAGTGCGGGATTGAGCTGGAGCGTGCGGAGCTTGTGCCGCATGACGTGTGGGATGCGGTGCTTCTGCCGCGGCAGTCTTTTGCCGAGCTGGCCTGTCTGGTGCTGCTGCAGTTTGATCTGCAGCCGGTGCTGTCTGCGGACGGTCCGCGGGTGCGGATTGAGCCGCTGGATGAAGCGCGGGTGCTGGAGCTGAAGTACAGTGTGCCACCGAAGCAGAAAGAGGCGTTGCAGGGAGTCTGGCAGCAGCGGCATCCGGAGGTTGTGTTGCGCTGGTCAGCGGGCAGCGTCATTTTGAGTGCTGGTCTGGACCTGCAGGCGGACTTTGTGCGGTTGCAGCAGCAGGTGTCGCTGGCGGCGGGCCAGGCGACATCGGCAGTTCCGGGTGATTCCCTGAGGACTCGTCAGTTTCAGCTGCAGGGTGAGCGGGTGACGGTGGAGTATTTGTTGCAGGAGTTTCGCAGGAACCGGATAGTGATTGAGGTGGAGGGCGAGGGTGAGCCTGAAGTTCAGCGGCTGCTGAAAGCGGTAGTGGATTTGAGTGCGGTGCGGACGAAGCAGCCGGGTGCGACCTTTTTCCCGGCGCTGTTTGGGGGACATTTCCGGGTGGTGGAGGTGCTGGACGACAGGGTGCGGATTGGGCGATAGTTTTCGGTTTTCAGTTTGCGGTAGCCAGTGGCCAGTGGCAGTAGCGGTGTGTTTTTTCTTCGCGTCTTCGCGTCTTCGCGTGAGTTGAATGCGCCTGATTCGAGGACTGCGCGGTGTGGTTGCGGGCAGTGGGCACGAGCGCGGGGCAGCGGGCACGAGGGTGTGTTTCCCCCTCACCCGTGACCCCTCTCCCCCTGCGGGGGCGAGGGGGGGGGATTGGTTGCCAGTTTTCAATTCTCAATTCTCAATTCTCAATTGGCAGTTGTGGTGTGTTTTTCACTTTGCGGCTCTGCGTGAGACTTTGCACTGGTGAGCACTGCGGGGTGAGCATTTCCCCATCTTTTCTCGCCAGGTGTCCTCTTTTCAGTATGTCCTCCCGGCAGGTTCTCAGTAGGATAACCGGCCACACAACAGCCATCACTGACAGGGGGCTTGCGAATATGTCGCAATCACGTGCCATTGGCATCGATCTGGGGACAACGTATTCCTGCATCGCGCAGTTGAACGAGCATGGTCAGCCGGTGACGCTGACGAATGCTGAAGGCGAATTGTCGACTCCTTCTGTCGTCTTCTTTGACGATCAGGGGCAGGTGATTGTGGGTACTGAGGCGTTGCGGAATGCGATCGCCAGTCCGGCTCGGGTGGTTCAGCATGCGAAGCGGCACATGGGTGAGGACGGCAAGTTCTGGAAGATCCATGGTTTCCGCTATTCACCGGTGCAGATTTCGTCGCTGATCCTGAGAAAGCTCCTTGAGGGGGCTCGGGAGCAACTGGGTGAGATCACGGAGGCGGTGATCACCGTGCCGGCTCAGTTCAGTGATGCTCAGCGTGAGGCGACGGTGCAGGCGGGTCGTGCTGCGGGTTTGGAGCGAGTGGAGATGATCAACGAGCCGGTAGCGGCGGCGTTGTGTCATGTGTTGGGCAGTGACGGTCTGAATTTCTCGGTGCTCTCGGAGGCGCAGCAGATTCTGGTTTTTGATCTTGGCGGGGGGACTCTGGATCTGGCTGTGGTGCGATATCGTCAGGACGAGGTGCAGGTGATTGCATCGGACGGGGATCTGGAACTGGGGGGGCTCGACTGGACTCGAGTGCTGGTCAATCTGGCGGCCGAGCGTTTTATAGCGCAGTTCGGCGTGGATCCTCGCGAGACCCCTGAAAGTCTGCAGTTTTTGTCGCTTGAGGCTGAGCAGGCGAAGCGCAGTTTGTCGGTGCGTGCGCGGGCGGCGATTACGGTGCGTCATCAGAATCGTCTGAAGACGTGGCAGGTGGAGCGTGGTGAGTTTGAGCAGTCGAGTCGAGTGTTGCTGGAGCGTTGTCGGCAGGTGGTGCAGCGGATTCTGAAGGACAATCGTTTTGGCTGGGCGCGGATTGACACGGTTCTGACGACGGGTGGGGCTTCGCGGATGCCGATGGTGAAGGAGCTTCTGTCGCAGCTCAGCGGGAGGACTCTGAATACATCCCTGTCGCCTGACCAGTCGATTGCTCATGGGGCCGCGCTGTATGCCGGGATGCTGCAGGCGAATCGTCAGCAGGCGAAGTCGGTATATGACCGTCGGGTATCGGAGCGATTGCGGCGGGTGCAGCAGCGCAGCGTGAGTGCTCGATCGCTGGGCATATTAGTGCGTGACGAGCAGACGGGGCGGCGGGTACCGCATTATTTGATTGGGGCCAACAGTCCGTTGCCGGCTTCTGTGACATCGGTCTTTGGGACGGTGGTGCCGAATCAGCGGAAGGTGCATGTGCGGATTGTGGAGAGCGGGGCGGGTTCCGACCGGCCGCCGACGGTGCTGGGCGACTGTACGGTATCGGGTTTACCGGCGGACTTGCCGGAGGGTTCAGAGATCGAGGTGACTTTAAGTTATGACCATCAGGCGCGGGTCCACGTGACGGCTCGCGAGCCCCTCAGCGGAGTGCTGGCGGAGGTGGAGATTCTGCGGGCGGACAATCTGCAGCGGGGTGTGGTCCCTGAGGAGTCTCGGGTGGCCGCGGCGGAGCCTGTGGCGGAGCTGCAGTCGGTGTCGGCGACCGGTGCCGCAGTGGAGCTCGGGGCGGCCCCGAAGCTTGAGCCGAAGCTTGAGCCGAAGGCGGCCCTGAAGTCTGAGCCGCAGGCGGGTGACGAGGATTTGCTGGATGTATTTCAGGATTTGCTGAAGTCGATGGAGGGTCGAGGCGGGGGTGGTGCGGGTGTTTCGGATCATCCGATTTTGTTGTGTGAGAAGTGTGGAGCGGAGCTGGGTCGGGGTGGTCGGTGTACGGGGTGTGGAGCCGGGCCTGGGGGTTTGCCGCGGCGTTCGGGATCTCGTCCGTCCGGTTCGCGGCGGGGCGGCAGCGCTGGTGCTGGTGGTGCGTCTGGCGGTGGTGGTGCGTCTGGTGTTGGAGGTGCGTCTGGTGTTGGGGTGCGAGGTCG
>SXXK01000399.1 GCA_005791255.1 Planctomyces sp. | reverse complement strand
GGCCTCACCCAGCTCCAATGCCAGCTTTTGCCGAAAATGCAGCACAATCTGCGTGCTGACAGCCAGGGCAGCAAAAGCCAGGGCCCCCAGCGCAATTCCGCCCAAATCACCCGCCGCAATCGGCCCGCGAATCACGGCAGCCACCAGGCCGGTCAAAGCCGGCAGCTGCACGGCCCGAGCAAGTACCGCCAGCAGCAGCCAGAATCGCTGCCGACGCCACGGATCAGTCGAGGCAAACAGCCGCCTGATCAGACCCAGATCCAGCGGTCGCTGCCGCTCATCGTCGCGATCGATCTGTCGGGTCAATACTCGTTTCAGGACACCCACCGCCGACATCGTTTCGCACCCCCGCAAATCCGGCCTGCACCCATGACCCGCTCTGACACCCTCGTCCGCACCCGGATCAGGCCGCCCGTCGCCTGCTCCCTGCCGACACAGACAACCGCAGCTCAGTCAGCGACAGCGTTTTCGGAACCCCGGATTCCCCGGTATCCGTCCCGGCCGGATCGGCGGCTCCCGACTGCAGCTCCGCCAGCCGCCGAAACCACGTACTCCGCTCCAGCAGCTGTTCCGGTGTCCCGTCCGCCGTAATTCGCCCGCTCTGCAGAACCACAACACGATCCGCCTGACACAGCGTGCTGAAGCGAGTCGACACAAGAATGGTCGTACGTCCCCGCATTACACGCTCGATCGCCTGACGAATCTCGAGCTCCGTTTCCGGATCCACAGCCGAAGTGGCGTCATCCAGCAGCAGCACCGACGGCTGCATGATCAGGGCCCGCGCCAGCGCCAGCCGCTGCCTCTGCCCACCCGAAAGATTCGCTCCATGCTCACCCACCGGCGAATCATACCTGGCCGGGAGCCGACTGATGAATTCGTGGGCCGATGCACTCCTGGCCGCACGCTCCACAGCCTCCCGGTCCGCCTCCGGTGCCCCAAACGCAATGTTCTCAGCAATCGTGCTGCTGAACAGAAAACTGTCCTGAAACACCAGCCCCGCGGCCGCTCGCACATCCGCCAGACACAGATCCGGCAGCGGCCTGCCGTCCAGCAGAATCTCACCACCCGTCGGATCATAAAATCGCTTCAGCAGCATCAGCAATGTCGATTTACCGGCCCCCGTCGGCCCCGTAATCGCCACACATTCCCCGGCACGCAGCTTCAAACTGATGTCCTCCAGTATCGGCTGATCCGGAACATAGCCAAAACTGACCCCCCGAAACTCCAGGGAGTCACGCACACCCCGCACACGCACCGGTGTCCCGGACTCCCGAATCTCCTCCGGCTCATCCAGCACCTCAAACACCCGGCCAGCACTCGCCAGACTGCTCTGAACACTGTTCACAATTCCGGTGATGTGCGCCACCTGAGCAGCAAACTCCTGCAGCAATCCCGCAAAGACAAACAATCCCGAGCCCAGCGATAATTCACCCTGAATCACCAGTCGCCCACCGTACCCGATCAGGATCAGCATGTTCAGCTGCGTCAGCAGTCCCATCAGCGGCTGAAAGGTCGACATCCGCTGAAAAATCGAAAATTTCAGGCTCCGAATACTCTCATTCGCCGCCTGAAACTTCACCGCCTGCTCCGCTGTCCTTGCAAAAGCCTTCACCACCTGCATCCCCTGCAGGTTCTCAACCAGCGTGCGAACCATCGCATCACCCAGCTCACTGGCACGCAGATAAGCCGGCTGTACCGCTCGCGAAAACAGCACACTGCCGACCCACAGCAGCGGCGTCGATGCCAGACAGGCCAGCGTCAGCCCGACATGCACCTGCAGCATGTAAAAGAAATACAACACCAGCGTCAGCACCACGGTCAGCATGCGAATCAGCACGCCGTCCAGAAACGCCCGCACGTTGTTCGCGTCACCCGCAGCCCGATTGATGATGGAACTGCTCTGACCGGAATCATAAAACCGAAAACTCAGACGCTGCAGCCGCGCATAAATGTCCGTTCGCAGTTGCAGCAGCACCCGCTGAGACAATGCGGCCGAAGCAATGGCTGCCGCATACTTCACCCCCGCCGAAGCCAGCGCCCCCGCCAGCACAGCCCCCGACAACGCCAGCACCACCTGCAATGGTGACCAGCCCGACGGAGGTGCGATTCCGGCAGGCCAGCGCGGAACCGATCCGTGCAGCGCCTGCGACTGCAGAAAATCAATCCCCAAACCAGTCAGCCCCAGCGTCGCCAGGTTCAGCAGCACCAGCACGCCATGCATCACAGTCACAACCACACAGGCCCGGCGAGACCTGAACGCCAGTCCCAGCAGCCTGACCAGCAGGTGACCCGTCGAATAACTCCGTTCCGATTTCTGCTGCCCCATCAGTCCCGACTCTGCCACACTCGCAAACAGACTGCTGCCCTCCAGACGACGTCGGCCCCTCTTAACCAGTCAGCAGCAAACAGGTCCAGAGGAAAGAAGTTTTCCGAACGCCCCGCGCGGCAGATTCCCGCAGCCCCGTAACAGGGTCTCACACAGATCGGAAAATAACGCCGGACTCACGCCCCGTCCGGCCTGCTCTGGCCACATCAGCCGCAACAAACAATCAGGCAGCCCGCTTCAGTTCCGTCGTCCCGGCAGGTCGCTCCACCAGAAATCGGGCCGCCGCCTCACTCGCACCAGCCGCTGCCGTGCGATCCGCCAAAGCCCCCATGTCTGCCTGCACCTGACGCAGCGCCGCCCTGTCGCCCAGCCACAACCCCAGACGCTCCACAATCTTCGCAATATCCGGCTCAGGATCGCCACTCGACACAAACTCCGGCATCACCTCGCGATTCGCCATCAGGTTGGGCAGACTGATCCAGCGGCAAAGCATCAGAAACCGTGCGAAAAAACGTCCAATCTGCGGAACTCGGTACAGCACAATTCCCGGTTTCCGCCGCGCCAGAAGCTCCAGACTGATCGAACCGCTGACCATCAGACAACAGTCCGCCGATTCAATGACCTCCGAAGCCGCACCGGTAAAATAATTCAACGGCAAATCCAGGCCACTGGTCGCCTGCAGCTTCTGACAGCGAAGCCGCTGGTCGTCGCGATAGCAGCCCACCGCCCAGCGAGTCTGCGGAAAACGCACCGCCAGCCGCCGCACAACCTCCATCATGACCGGCCAGTTCTTCTCGATCTCGTGCCCCCGCGATCCCGGCAGCAATGCCACCAGCGGCCCCGCCCCGGAGTTCAGTTGCCCCAGAATTTCCGCATCCAGCATACGCTCACGAACCTGATCGAAAAATGGGTGCCCCACCCACGAACACGCTGCACCTCGCGACTTGTACCAGTCGTACTCAAACGGCAGCGCACACAACACATGATCCACCCAGCGCCGGACCTTGCGGATCCGCCACGGAGCCCAGGCCCAGAGCTGCGGCGGCAGATAATAGTACACGGGAATACCCCGCTTCTTCGCGGCACGAGCAATCCACCAGTTGAAACCCGGAAAATCCACCAGCACCACGGCATCCGGCGGCGACTCATCAAAATGCCGCTCCGCCTGACTCACCAGCCCGTAAAACTGCCGCACCAGCGGCAGCACTCGCAGAAATCCCATCACCGCCAGCTTCGTCAGCTCGTGAAACAAACGACAGCCTGCCTGACGCATCGCCGGGCCGCCAAATCCCTCCACCTGAACTGATGGACTCAGTCGCTGCAAATGCGAAATCAGACGAGCCGCATGCTGATCACCACTGGGCTCGCCCGCGGAAAAGAAAATCCTCATCGCTGTACCCTGCCTCCTGCAGCCACTGCCGTTCCCGAAGACTGCCCACGCAACAGCAAACCCCGGAAAACTCATTTTGACAGCCCGCACTCAAAACGTCTAGACTTCCTGTCCAGGTTGTGTGTGCCCCTGATTTCGCCGGCCTTGTGCCCGCTGCACGTTTCCTCGGACCGGATGTCCCATGAAAATTGTCTGCATGATCCCCGCCCGCCTGCAGTCCACCCGACTGCCGCGCAAACTGCTGCTCAGCACCACCGGACGCCCCCTCCTGCAATATGTCTGGGAAACCGCACGCCGCTGCCCGGAATTCAGCGATGTGGTCGTCGCAACCGACAGCGAAGAAATTGCTGAGGTGGTCAGGGATTTCGGCGGGCGAGCAGAAATCACAGGACACCATCACAGTGGCACAGACCGCATCGCAGAAGTCGTCCGACGCTGCTTCCCCGATGCCGATGCCGTTGTCAACCTGCAGGGTGATGAACCCGAACTGGACCCGGCAGTCGTGTCCGCACTCGTCCGCGAACTGGAACACGCCGGCACCGAAATGGCTACCGTCGCCTGCCCCATACTCTCTCCCGCAATCCTCCGAGACCCGTCCTGCGTCAAACTTGTCACCAACGCACTCGGACACGCCATGTACTTTAGTCGCTCACAAATCCCCTTCACTCGCGATACAGCCCCGGAGCATTTCTTCAGGGATGGCGAACCGTCTCCGTTCCTGCTGCACGTCGGACTCTACGGATACCGTCGTGACTTCCTGCTGAGACTGACCTCGCTGCCACCATCCCCCCTTGAACAAATGGAAAAACTGGAACAACTGCGAGCGCTGCAGGCAGGAGCACGCATCGCTGTCGCCGTTGTCAACCATGCCG
Organism: Planctomyces sp.; assembly: GCA_005791255.1. GTDB lineage: Bacteria > Planctomycetota > Planctomycetia > Planctomycetales > Planctomycetaceae > SXXK01. The sequence continues at coordinate 2,072 of SXXK01000399.1, read as the reverse complement.
CCGTCGGAATCGATACCCCCGCCGACTACGAAGCCTTTGTTCAGCGTCAGCAGACTCAGACCATCCGCCGAGCCGCCTGAAACCGAGCAACCAACCGGCCCTCGCCACCCGGCCGGCACAAATCCCCCCCCTCAGCCGAATGCCCTCAGCCACGCCCCACGTACAGCTGCTGCGTCGGTAACACGATCGCAGACAGGAAATTCACGCCGTCCGGCATGTCCAGCATCGCCAGCGCCGCCTTCACAATACTGTCCACAGACATCATCGGCTCCTCGTCCGCTGCCAGCCCCGATTCCAGCCGACGCTCCACCAGCACGTTGCCAGGATGCAGACAGCCGACACTGATGCCCCACTGCCGGCCCTCCAGAGCCGCCGCCTGAGTCAACCCATCCACCCCAAACTTCGCCGCCGTATACGCCGCAGAATTAAGACGCGGGCGCTGAGCAGAAATCGAACCGATATTCAGCACCCGACCGCGGCCAGCCGGCTTCATCAGACGAAATGCAGCCCGAGTACACAGGAAGGAGCCCGTCAAACAGGCCCCCATCACCCGCTGCCACGCCTCCAGAGTCAAATGCTCCAACGGACCGCCGTCAAATGCTCCTGCATTATTGACAAGAATATCCAGATTCCCAAAAACCTCGCTCGCGGTTGAAAACAGCGTCTCCACATCCGCCTCAACCGCCACGTCCGCCACCACAGTCATCAACCGCTGACCAGCCACCCCCTGCAGTCGCTCCGCCGCCGCACGCAGCTTTTCCTCACTGCGACCACAAATTACCACACGGTCACCACGAGCCAGCAGGGTCTCTGCCAGCCCCAGACCAATTCCGGAAGCTCCTCCGGTAATCACTGCCGTTCGCGACATGAATAATTTCCTTTCGATGGAACAAATGGGAAATCCAATCCGAACCGCCAGGAATTCGCAACGGGTTTTTCAAAAGAAACGGGACTCTTCGCCGAACAGCGTCTACCAATTACGTGTCACTGGCAGATCAGTTCTGCAGACATATCCCCTGAACTTCTGGAAATTTCGACATGACCACTGCTCCCGCCGCTGCTCGCAGCCGCCCCGCTCGCCTCCGCGTTAACTCTCCCCCGCCGACATTTCGCACCGGAAGCGTGGACAGCTCCGACGCCCGTTTTACTCGGATCGCCATGCTGGAAACCATGATCGAAGTGCAGCGAATCCGCACCCGCAGGCGACTGGCTGCCGGGCTGCTGCTGATCGGGATTGGTGCGGCAGCCGTTGTTTTCGCCCTGGTCTGGTAATCGTCGCGTCATCCGCCAATCGGGCCACCCTCTCTGCCGTCAGGAACTGCAGGACAGCATGGAACACCCCGCTCGCTGCCGCGCCCATTCCGGTCGCTTCGCCGCCAGGTGCTCCTTGCCAGGTTGCTCATCATACGGAAACTTCAGCAGCTGCTGCAGTTCCAGAATCAATGACACGTCTCCCTGTTCAGCCCGATCAATCGCCAGTTGCGCCAGATAGTTCCTCAGCACAAACTTCGGGTTCGTCCGGTCCATCACCAGCCGTCGCGCTTCATCCGTGATTCGGCGTTCCGCCAGAACCGCCCGATATTGCCGCAGCCATGTCTGCAGAGCAGCACGAACCTCAACTCCGACAGCCTGCGGCTGATACCACGCATCCTCCAGCAGCAGCAGCACACGCTGCCACTCGTCGGACGACATTTCAGCACCGGACGGACTGAGCGGTACAGCTGCAAGACGACGGTAAAAGATGGTCATATCCGTTTCAGCCAGCTGCAGCAGCTGCGGCAATTCGTCCGCCAGCTCCGCCACCGTATCACCTGAATCCTGTATGCCGATCTTGCAGGCCATCATCTCGCGACATGCTGCATTAAATCGCTGGGTATAGGCATCAATGCAGGCCTGCAGCGGTTTTGCATCGGGAAACAGCGGCACAAGAGCATTCGCAAACTGCACCAGATTCCAGAGTGCAATCTGCGGCTGCTGCCCGAAGGCGTAACGCCGACCCGCAGCATCCGTGGTATTCGGAGTCCAGTCGGGGTCAAAATTCTCCACCCAGCCGTACGGACCATCGTCAAGCG
>SXXK01000398.1 GCA_005791255.1 Planctomyces sp. | reverse complement strand
TTTCGGTCACCGCGGCGTGCTTCGAAGTTGAACAGGACGTTTCCGAAGGCTTCGCGGCGTCCTGTGCGTTCGAAGATTTCGATGGGCTGGAGTGCGGGCATGAACAGTTCGACGGCTCCGGCGCGATCCATTTCCTGTCGGACGATTTCGGAGACTTTACGGACGGCTCGATAGCCGAGTGGCAGCCAGGTATAGGCGCCGGCCATCAACTGGCGAATCATGCCGGCTCGGAGCATCAGCTGGTGGCTGGGTACTTCAGCTTCAGCCGGGACTTCCTTCATGGTCGGGATGAATGTCTGGGACCAGCGCATAGGGAGACCTGAGCAGACGGGGAGAGGGAAGACTGTGAATCACTGCCAGTCGTCGCATCTTAGCAGCATTTCTGAAGACTCACAGACCAACTGTCATGTTTGAGAACCTGCAATTTCGGTGGGATTGAGGGTGATTTGCGGGAGCCGGGGTCAGTGAGGGTATCTGAGGCTGTCAGGTGGGGGCTGAACAGCGTATGATGCCGGCTTCGAGTTCCGGGGTTTCAGTTTGTTTTGTCAGGTGAAAGCAGCATTCTTCATGGCTCGCACGTTTGTCAGGGAACTGAAGGACGGGGACAGCGTCAATGAAATTTTTCTGCTGGCGGATCGCCAGCTGCGGGCCAATCGCAATGCCAGTCTGTATCTGCTGGCGACGCTGCGGGACCGTACGGGGACAATCAGTGGTTTGATGTGGAATGTGCAGGAATCTGCGGCGCAGGACTACGTGCAGGGTGGTTTTGTGCGGGTGCGGGGTAAGGTGCAGTTGTATCAGGGCAATCTGCAGATGATTTTGGCGGGGATGGAGGCGGTCTCGGACGGATCCTTCAATGCGGCCGATTTTCAGCAGCAGCCGCAGGCGCAGGCTGGTCCGCTGCTGCTGCGTTTGCGGCAGCTGCTCAGTTCAATTCGCTGTCCGGATCTGGGGATGCTGGCGACGTGTCTGATGGAGGATGACGGGCTGGTGACGGCCCTGTGTGCGGCTCCGGCCGGCGTCAAGGCTCATCACGCCTACCAGGGCGGACTGATTGAGCATGTGGTGTCGATGAGTGAGGCGGCAGATCGGCTCAGTCAGGTGTATCCTGCGCTGGATCGGGATCTGCTGCTGATGGGAGTTCTGCTGCATGACATCGGGAAGACTCGTGAACTGGGCTGGGATCCTGCTCTGGTTTACACGGACGAGGGCCAACTGCTGGGGCACATTCATCTGGGGATGGAGATTCTGAATGAGAAGCTGTCGGCAACGGAGTCACGGCTGGGGCGTCCACTGGATGCTGAGCGAATTCTGCGAGTGAAGCACATGCTGATCAGCCACCATGGGACTCGCGAATTCGGCAGTCCGACGGTTCCGATGACACCTGAGGCTTTGGCACTGAACTGCATTGATACATTGGATTCGAAGCTGCATGAGTTTCAGCGAGTGATTTCCGAGGATCTCAACACAGACTCAGCGTGGACACCCTTCAACCCGCGGATGGATCGGCGTCTGTTCAAAGGGCGAACCGGCGGCAACTGAGGAATGCGGTCGTCGGCAGATTCTGCAGCATCAGGGGCAGTTTGTCTCTGCGTTTTGCATTGCTGTCACGACGGGCAGGCGCTGCAGTGCGGGTGAACCCGTCTGGTGGCGGTGAAAGTCTGAGCGCGGCGGACTGAAATGCCGATCACACGGATACGGCGTGGTATGGCCCGGGAAGAACCAGCAGATTCTGCCGCAACTGACGATTTGTTGTGCAGAAGGGTGAGGTCCTTCGTCGGGTGTCCTGTTGCGCTGTCGACAGTCGTCTGCGATATTTTTGTGGTACCTGTACCGAAAATTGCGATTGGTTGTTGCGGGGAACTGGCGGGATGCCATCTTGAGAGGACAGCCATGGATTGGCGGCGACCTGGATTGTTGATTTTTGCGCTGTTGATGATGTCGGCGCGGCTGCCGGGCCAGTTGCCGGCGTCACAGCCTGCGTTGACTGTCGTGGGGGATGTGGCGCGTCCCGGGAAGTTTGCGGTGCAGGCGGAGTCGACAGTTCGTACTGCGGTCGCCGGCGCTACTCCGCTCGGTGATTCGGTGAATGTGACGATTCTGCGTCAGGGCCAGCAGCGTTCCCAATGGTCTCGCGCGATTCGCATGAGTGCTGCGGACACCAGTGAACGGGTGATGGACGGGGATGTGCTGCTGGTGGAGTCGCTGAGTCCATTGACGCAGCAGCCGGCGCGGAACGCTGTCGTCCGCTCGGCCGGCGTGACACCGGTGGTGTCTCTGGAAGACAATGGTGTGACGGTCAATGACGTGCTGGTTGGGCTGGGGAGACCGGCTGGCCCGGGTGCTCGCCTGAGCCTGTCTGCGCGGCTTCGCAGTCAGCCTCCCGTGAATCCCGCCAGTCTTTCGACGGTGGTGCAGCATGGGGACGTGATTTCTGTGTCGCAGGCTGGCCAGTCATCTGAGCAATCGACAGTTGAACGAGCGAATACGGCCGCGGTTCGTCCGGTGTTTTCGGAATGGGGCGCGGCAGTGGCTCCGGCCCCACCGGTTCCACAGGTCCCGAACATGTCTGCGGCATCAGCCGGGCAGCCGGGGCCAGGCTTCCCGGGGCTGCCTGTGCAGCCGAACGGGTCGGGGGGACCGGCGATTTCCGGAGCCGAGGCTGGGCAGGTACCGCCGGTGCCGGGTTTCGGTGGCGGAGTTGGCGGCGTGCCTGATGTTCATTCGGCAGAGACTCAGGGTGGGGTCGGTGGATTTGGTTCAGGTCTGCCACCTGTCGTATCGGAGCGTGATGGTCGCGAATTGCTGACTCTGGAGGAGCAGTTGCAGATGCGGCCGATTGCGGGCGAGTTGTCAACTCATGCCGGGTCAGCCGGCTCCACTGCCTCTGAGCCGCCGGCGGTGGTATCGGAGAGATCTGCTGCAGCGTTGACAGCATCCGGGACGGAGCGGGCGGATTCCGTTCCCGCTGCTGTTCCGCAGACCGTTAATGCGGCTGGCAACCAGTTGTTGAATGGGTTTGTGGTCGCTGCGCTGCTGTTG
>SXXK01000397.1 GCA_005791255.1 Planctomyces sp. | reverse complement strand
GCGAGGGGTGCTATGCGTGATTTCCACTGCAGCTGAAAAACACAAAATCCTCCCCTCGCCCCCGGAACGGGGGAGAGGGGTCGGGGGTGAGGGGGACAGTCTCCCTGGAACCCCACCACCACCCGCACCGCACACACAAACGCGGCTGCCTCACGGCAGTTGTCTTGCCTCTGTGGCCTCTGTGTTATCTGTGGTTCAAAAAACACCCCTGACGCCTGACATTGCGGGTGCGGATCTCGGGCTGGAAAGCCCGAGCTGCGTGAATGCCGCTTCATTCGCGTTGGCGGGCTGTGCAAAACACCCCCAATCCTTCGCTCGCAAATGAAAACTTTTCCCGCCCGGCCGCGATTTTCCCCAGGACATTTCCCCGCAAATCGCGGTATACTGGCCGTCGGTTCTGATTCCACCTCGTACGTCCTGCGTTCCTTTCCTGCCATTCCATTTTCCTGCCCGGAAGCCGTCGTCGTGAATTCCACCGTCAATGGCCGTGCAACATTCGCCCCGCTTATCCGTCTGCCGCTGGTCATCTGCACCGCGCTGCTGATGTGTGTCCTCGCCCCCTGTTCGGCTCAGGCTGCTCCACAGGCCGCCTCTGCGGCAGCCGTCGATTACCAGCGGGACATTCGCCCGATCCTGTCCAATCACTGTTTCCCCTGTCACGGTGCGGATCAGGAATCGCGTCAGGCCGATCTGCGGCTGGATCTGCGGGATGCTGCCGTTGCGCACGGGGCCATCGTGCCGGGCAAAGCGTCAGACAGCCCGCTGCTGCAGCGAGTGCTGACCGGTGACCCTGAACAGCACATGCCGCCGGCGGAATTCAACAAACCGCTCAACCAGACTCAGACTGATCTGCTGCAGCGCTGGATCCAGCAGGGTGCCGAATACCAGGATCACTGGGCTTTCCAGCCGCTGCAGACGCCGGCTGTTCCGGCCGAGCGATCTGCGGCGTGGTGTCGTGGTGACGTGGACGCCTTCGTGCTGCAGCGACTGAAACTTGCCGGACTCCAGCCGGCTCCGGAAGCCGACCGTCCCACGCTGATCCGGCGAGTTTATCAGGACCTGCTGGGTCTGCTGCCCACACCTCAACAGGTGGATCAGTTTGTGCAGGACCAGTCACCGGATGCGTGGGAGCGTCTGGTGGATCGGCTGCTGCAAAGTCCGCACTATGGTGAGCGCTGGGGGCGGCACTGGCTGGATCAGGCGCGCTATGCCGATTCCAACGGGTACACGATTGACGGTCCGCGAGTGATGTGGCCGTATCGGGACTGGGTGATTTCTGCCTTCAATCAGGATTTGCCGTTTGATCAGTTCACAGTGCAGCAGCTGGCGGGTGATCTGCTGCCGGATGCGACATTGAATCAGCGGATTGCCACCGGGTTTCACCGCAACACGATGATCAATGAAGAAGGCGGTGTGAAGCCGGATCAGTTTCGGCACGAGGCGCTGATTGATCGAGTCAACACGACAGGTGCTGTGTGGCTGGGGCTGACCCTCGGGTGTGCGCAGTGCCATACTCATAAGTACGATCCGATTACTCAGGAAGAATACTACCGGCTGTATGCATTCTTCAATGCGGCAGCGGACGCCAACACTCAAAGCACCACCGTGGAGGTTCGTGAGCAGCAGGTGTTTGGCTGGACGGAGCAGCAGCAGCAGCAACTGCAGCAGCTGCAGGCGCTGCGAAAGGAAAAGGATCAGCTTGAGAAGGCGACTTCCGGTGGTCCGGCGCTGCAGGGTTTGAACTGGCAGTGGCAGCAGCCGCCGGTCGCGGGTGTCAATGCGTCGGGCAGCAGCATTCTGAAGATCCTGCCGGACGGTTCACTGTTCGCAAAGACTCATGCTGCCGCCAGTGATGCCTTCACGATCAAGCTGCAGTTGCCGGCTCAGGCCAGCGGACCGGTGCAGGTGACGGCGCTGCGGCTGAAGGCCATTCCGCATCCGGATTTGCCTGAGCAGGGACCGGGCACAGCCAGCAACGGCAATTTTGTGCTGACGGAAGTGTTGTTGCGGTCGGGGCCTGACGAGCATTCTTTTGGCCTGGCGTGGGCGGATCACAGTCAGCCGAAGTATCCGATTGAGCATGCCGTGGATGGTGATAACGGGACGGGCTGGGCGATCAACGTGGATGCAGCGCAGCAGGCGAAGGGAGTGCGGATGAATGCGCAGCACGAGGCGATATTTGTGTTGCGCAAGCCGGTCGCAGCGCAGGACGACATTGTGTCAGTGGTCCTGCGGCATGATCTGAACAGGAACTATCTGCTGGGCCATTTCTCGCTGGAGATTTCCACGGTAAATGCGGCCGCCGACTTGCCGGTGACGAACTCGGCTGCTCGACTGGCGCAGATCACGCAGCAGATTGGTGAGCTGGAAGCGGCGTTGCCGGGTCGTGGTGTGGCGGTCAAACAAATGGTGATGCAGGATCAGCCCACTGCACCGGACACATATTTGCTGACGCGTGGCGAGTTTCTGTCACCTGATCGACAGCGTGGTCCGCTGCAGCCCGGGGTTCCGGCGGCGGTGCGAGGTACGGTTGAGCCATCGGAATACAAGTCGCGGCTGGATCTGGCCACGTGGCTGGTATCGCCGCAGAACCCGTTGACGGCGCGAGTGACGGTGAATCGGATCTGGGGTCGGTATTTTGGCCGTGGTCTGGTGGAAACGGACAATGATTTTGGGTTTCAGGGAGCGGTTCCGGTGAATCTGCCGCTGCTGGACTGGCTGGCATCGGAATTCATCAGGCGTGGGTGGTCTCAGAAGCAGCTGCATCGGCTGATTCTGACATCGGCTGTGTATCGTCAGTCGTCGGCGTTGCTGGATGAGGTTGCGGTGCAGCAGGATCCGGACAATTACTTGCTGGCTCGTCAGGCCCGATTTCGTGTCGAGGCTGAGATTGTGCGGGACATGGCGTTATCAGCGAGCGGGTTGTTGTCTGAGCGGGTGGGTGGTCCTGGGGTGCATTTACCGCAGCCGGACGGCATCTACGATTTTACTCAGAACAGGAAGAACTGGCCGACGGCGACGGGAGCTGATCGTTTTCGTCGCACGATGTATGTGATGTTTTACCGCAGTGCGCCGTATCCTTTGCTGTCCACCTTTGATGCTCCGGATTTCAGCACCGTGTGTACTCGCCGGGTGCGTTCCAACACGCCGTTGCAGTCATTGACGGTGGCGAACGATCAGGTGTTTACGGAGCTGGCGGGTGGATTGGCGGGTCGAGTACTGAAGCAGCAGCCGGAGGGCACGGACGGTGACCGATTGCGGCTGATGTTTCGGCTGTGTCTGACTCGTGAGCCGCTGGATTCCGAGCTGTCGGTGCTGGTGGATTTTCTCAGCCGCGAGCGTGCTCGGTTTGCGGGAGCAGCGGCGGACGCCGAGAAATTTGCCTCGGGCGCACCAGCGTCGGCGGTGGAAGGTGTGACGGCGTTGGAGCAGGCGGCGTGGACCAGCACAGCGCGAGTGTTGTTGAACACCGACGAATTTATGACTCGCAACTGACCCCTGCCCAATGGCCGCAATGTCTTTCGCGAAGCCGCGAAGATAAACTCAAAAACTCAAAATCCTCCCCTCGCCCCCGGAACGGGGGAGAGGGGTCGGGGGTGAGGGGGAAAGTCTCCCCTGGAACCTGCCACCACCACCCGTGCCGCAAACACACAAACAGGCTGGCTCGCTGCCGTTGTCTTGCCTCTGTGGTCTCTGTGTTCATCCGTGGCCCAAAAACACCCCTCATCCGCGATCATCCGTGGCCACTTTCGCCCCGGTTGGTGTGACGCTGCAGTGTCATGTCAATGCGAGTGCTGCAACCGTCAGAACGATGGCGGCCAGGAGCAAGCCGACGACGACTTTGCCCGACGTGTCCAGAGTTTTGTGGTCGGCATAACCTTCCGGAGCAGCGATGCATTTGACGCTGACGGC
>SXXK01000396.1 GCA_005791255.1 Planctomyces sp. | reverse complement strand
GTCCGCGACTGGCTGTTATCATCCGGATGGGACAGAAACAGTCCTCCGCCGCAGCTGCCGGACGATGTGGTGCAGCGAACTTCAGCCCGCTATATCGAAGCCTGGCAAAGACTGACCGGGTTACCCTTCTGACAGGTGATGCTGTGGCGTGTGTTTGATGGAGGCCCCCTGTGAGCCGATTCCGCACTGTGCTGACACTGCTGGTCTGCGCGATTCCCTCCGTACTGTGGGCGGGCCCGCATGAGTCGCGTCGTAATTTTGTGTTTGTGCTGATTGACGATCTTGGCTGGGCGGATCCTGCCTGTTACGGCAGCACCTTCCACAGAACTCCGCACCTCGATGCACTGGCGGCCCGTGGCGTGCGATTTGAGCGAGCTTATGCGGCGTGTCCGGTGTGTTCTCCGACCCGAGCCAGCATTATGACTGGCCGGCATCCGGTGCGGGTGCAGATTACGGACTGGATCCCGGGAGATTCCACGAAGGCGGATGACAGCCATCGATTTCTGCACGTGCAGGATCGCGATCAGCTGCCGCTGGAGCAGTTGACGGTGGCCGAAATTCTGCGTGCGGCGGGGTATCAGACATTCTTTGCCGGCAAGTGGCACCTGGGTGGTGAAGGATATCTCCCCACACAACAGGGCTTCGACAGCAATTTTGGGGGTGGACACTACGGGCAGCCGCCGCAGGGATACTTCGCACCATGGCGGATTCCATCATTGCCAGAGGGAGCGGACGGCGAATACCTGACGGAGCGACTGACGGGTGAATCTGTGCGGTTTCTGCAGCAGCGTGATCGACAGCGACCGTTCCTGTTGTTTCTGTCGCACTACGATGTGCACACGCCGATTCACAGAGCCCCAGAGCATTTCACTCAGTATGCAGAACAGGTGGCTGCGATGGGAGCGGGGCCGCAGCCGATTTCGGAGCGGCGCGGACGTTCGCGGGCTCGCCAGGATAACGCTCAGTATGCGTCGATGGTGTCGGCGATTGATGCCAGTGTGGGGGCACTGGTCGCGGAGCTCGAGTCACAGCAGCTTCTGGACAGCACCACGATTATCTTCACATCGGACAACGGTGGCCTGTGTACGTTGAAGAATCCTGGTCCCACCTGCAATCTGCCGCTGCGTTCCGGGAAGGGCTGGCTGTATGAAGGCGGCATTCGAGTGCCCTTAATTGTGTGGTCACCGGAGATTGTCGCGGGACAGCGTGGAGCGGTGCTGACCGCACCGGTACTCAGTACGGACTATCTGCCCACCATGCTGCAGCTGGCCGGACTGGAGCAACCGGCGGGGGTGGGCGAGGATGGTCAGAGCTTTGCGGCAGCACTGCGCGGGGAAGCAGTTGTGCCGACACGACCGCTGGCATGGCACTACCCGCACTACCATGGTTCTGAGTGGACTCCGGGCGCCGCGTATCAGCGGGATGACTGGAAGCTCATTGAATTCTACGAGCAGGGTGATGCGGAGCTGTACAATCTCAGCAGTGACCCCGGCGAACGGGTGAATCTGGCATCTCAGCAGCCGCAGCAGCTGGCAGAACTGCGTCGGGAATTGCGTGACTGGCAGCGGCAAATGCAGGCTGTGCTGCCGCAGCCGAATCCGCGCTGGCGTGCACCCTGAGAACCGCAAAACACCCCGGCCTGCAGGCAATGCCGTGCCGGCCTAAGGGCAGGTGCCCGTGGCAGCGATGACGGCGTCCGGTTTCAGGAATTGACGAATGAGTGGTTCATAACTTTCGATGGTGGCTGTGGGCATCTGAGGAACTTTGCCCATGTCGTCATAGAGTCGCAGACGCACGCACTGATCAAAGAACGGCAGAGCCTCAAACTCGCTGGCTTCCTGTTCGGACATCGGCCCCCCCTGCAGCTGCAGGCTGCGTTGCGAGGACGGGGAAAGTCCGTCTCGGTATTGCGTGTTGCGCCAGCACAGGTAGCGTTTGGATGCCACGTGCTGCCGAATGGGCTGCAGGATTTCTTCAGAGAACCAGTCCTTCAGCAGCCACGCTCCCAGTTCTTCATGCCTGGCATCCACACCCTGGTCTGCGATGTTTTCGCCGAGGTCATGCAGCATGTGGCCGTAGTCATGCAGGAGGCAGCTGAGCACGAGCGCATCAGGTTCACTGTACTGTCTGGCAAACTCGGCGGTCTGCAGAGCGTGCTCCTGTTCACTGACACTTTCGCCGTAGTGACGATGTCCGCGTTCGCGAAAAACACGGAAGATCTGCGCTACGATCCGATCGGCGTGTGTCGGGGTGGATTCTGCCACGGGCTGCTGCTTTCGTTAATCACCACTGCTCAAGTCGGACTGCCGGCCTGACGGTGCAATACAGATCAGGGACTGCGTTGTACGAATGAAGATACTGCCGTTTGAGATGGCAGGAGTTGTGTAGACCTCTTCGTTGATGTCGTTTTTGGCAAGCACCTGAAAGTTTGCGCCGTCAGCCAGCACAGTACAGCGACCGGTATCTTCGAACAGGTAGATTCGGCCGGCTGCGGCGACTGGAGAACTGTAGGTCGACCCCAGGGCCCGAGCGGTGTGCAGTACTTTTCCGGACGCCGGTTCGAGGCACGAGTAGACTCCGAGGTCGTTAATGATATGCAGTCGTCCATTAAACAGCAACGGCGACGGCACATAGGGCATGCCCCGCTCAGCTCGCCAGGCCACGTGCGTAGCGGTCACGTCACCGGTGCCACCCAGACGCACTGCCAGAGATTTTTTATCGGGGGAGCCCGCGAAGCTGAATACCATGCCCATACCGACGGACGGCGTGCAGACGAATTTCTCGCTCGGTCCCTCGGCACTCCAGATCAGCCGACCTGTTTCCGGATCGAGCGCCGCAGTTTGGCGGGAACCTGTGAGAATCATCAGCGTCCGTCCTTCGTATTCGGTGAGAACCGGCGTCGAAAAGGAACGCAGATTGACCGCCGGCGTGTAGCGCCACAGTTCTTCCCCTGTGGCTCGATCCAGCATGCACACAAAGGCTGTGCCATCCTGATGACCATTAATGATCACTCCGGAGCCATACAACACCGGTGATGCTGCAAAGCCATGATTTGAGTAGAAAGTGCCGGGATTGACTTTCCAGACAATTTTGCCGTTGCGATCGAGGGCTGCCACCGTCATGCCGACATCATCAACAAACACGGCATAGACTCGCTGAGCATCAACGGCAGGTGTGCTGGATGCCATGGTGTTGTCCTGGTGCATCTTGCCACCAGGCCCCTGGTGCACCACGGAATTCCAGAGCAGTTTCCCTGTATTGCTGTCAAAGCACAGCACACGTCGGCTGAGATCGTCTGCAGTGCCGGTGGTCAGAAAGGCATGGCGACCGCTGATGACAACCGAGGATCTTCCGCTGCCGGGGACAGGAACCTTCCAAAGCAGATTTTCCGTCGGGCCCCAGGTGACTGGGGCCGTCTGCTCAAGACTGACACCATCGCCCCGCGGCCCCCGCCAACCTGGCCAGTCCTCGGCGTTCAGGCAATCAAGGCAGATCAATCCGGCCAGCAGTCCGGTAAAGCTTCGCGTCAACCATTTCATGGCCTCAGTCCTCAGCGATTGTCGGTTGCAGGCGGAACGAATTCGCCGACGACCTGTGCGTCAGAATTTCGGAAGAGCTGAATATTGCCCGTGGCATCCGCCACCACGGTATGGCTGCCATCCTGTGTCAGCACCAGTTGACTGACCTCGTCAGGAAGAGCCCAGTTTCGTAATGGTCCGCCATCCGCGCTGGTTACTGCCACCTGAGCCGACTTAAGCCCCAGACTCAGCGTTCCAGCCGGATCCTTATCAAACGTTAACACGGGTGCCCCCGCGGAAAACTGGCTGACCTGCCGGCTGCTGTGCAGGTTCCAGTACCGTACCGTACCGTCCTGTCCGGCAGTGATCAACTGGTCGGACTCTGCGGACCAGTGAAGGCCGCTGATCGGCCCGTTGTGTCCCCGCAGTACGGCAAATTCTGAGGCTGTTGCAGCTTCACTGACCAGCACTGTGCCAAACCGATCACCCGAAGCCAGCAGCAGTCCGTCCCGGCTAAACTGCAGATCCAGAATCCAGTCGGTGTGTTTCTTTTGCTCCCCTGTCAGCTGCCCTGAGACCGAATCAAAAATTCGGACCACTCGCGACGGGCCACCGAGCGCGATCAGGCGACCATCCGGCGAAATATCGGCAGCCAGTACGATATCCGGTTCGCTGCCCACAGAAAACAACTGCTCACCCGTTGTCACTTCCCAGCCTGTCACGCGGCCCGACTGACCGCCAATACCACCGCCAGCAATCAGAATCCTGCCATCCCGCGAGAATCGCAGAGCGAACACATCTCCGGAAAACTGGATGATCTGTCGCACTGACAAATCCGTCCAGTCGTAGACGAGTACGCGTTGTCCGTCGGGTATCGCAATCAGCGGGGATGTGGGACTGGCCGCAAGCGACGTAACGGGCCGCAACTGTTGCCGCACTGGACGAACCATCACCGGCTTCGTCGTTTTTGCTCCCGCGTTCCGAGGCAGCACCATCTCCGCCGTGAGTGCGGACAATTTGCCCACTGTCGCGGCCGCAGCCGGGCGCTTTACCGGAGTCCGAACGGCCACCACAGTCGACGCCGCTGCCGGGGAAACGGCGGCGATTTTTTCTGAAAGTCCGCCGCTGATCCAGCCGTGGATCACATCCAGTTCCCGCTGAGGCATCTTGTTCCCACTGGGCGGCATCCGTGGAGTTTCCAGATGCGCTGGAAGCAGATAGATCAGGCTCTCCTCAGGCTTTCCGGAAATCACGGCAGCCCCCGATGAGCCTCCGGCCCTGATCGCAGCAACACTCGACAGGTCCAGGGCGCCCCGCGCCTGTTCCCCGCGATGACAGGCAAAACAGCGTTTCTGGAAAATCGCCCGCACCTGATCCCACGTCACTTCAGAGTCGCCGGCCGCAACCGCTGCTGAACCGTCCTGAGCACAGGCGGCAGGCCACGTGGCCAACAGCAGAACAACGGCCAGCAGATTGAATTTCAGCAGATAACCACGCATGACACCTGTTCCCGTTCCGTTGTAACCAGCAGCAAACGTTTCAGTGATTGAAGACAAATTCATTGGAGTTAAGCAGGGCCCAGAAAAGATCTGTCAGCGACTGCTGCAAATCAGCTTGTGCTTCCAACCGAGCCTGAATCTTCTCGAGTTCTGCAGGGGATGGTTCGCGGCTGAGACAGCCGACATAAAGCTCGCGGACCACGGACAGAGGATCGTCGTGCTTCTGCATCAGGCGTTCGATCATCCGACCTTCTGCGATTTTTCCTGAGGTGGTTTCACCATTCAGCAGATGCAGTGCCTGGGAGAGAGTAGGCGATGTTTTGACTTCGCACGAACACGCAGTGGCACGCGTGGATCGTCCGAATGTGGACAGGAAGTAGTTGGGGGTCTGACCGTCTGCAATCTGAATTGCCCGGCTGCCGGCCGGCAGACCGCGAAAATCGTCGGTGGTGCCGGTGACCTGACTAATGCAATCCAGCAGAACTTCGGCTCGCATGCGACGGACCCTGCCGTGCGAGAAATGCCGTTCGTCCAGTCGGTTTGAGTCGTTGCGCTGAGTGGACAACTGCCAGGTGCGTGAGTTGCAGATTTCTCGCACCAGCGGCCGAATGTCGCAGCCGTCGCGGGACAGTTTCTCACCAAGATACTGCAGCAAGGCGGGATTCGACGGCGGATTGCTGACGCGAACATCATCAACCGGCTCAACGATCCCGATGCCGAAGAAGTGCGACCAGACGACATTGGCCAGGTTTCTGCCAAACGACGGGTTGGCAGATGAAGGCAGCCAGGCGGCCAGCACTTCCCGATAATCTGCCCCCGCGGGAATTACCGCAGCGCCGGCCCCAAGAAATGTCGGCACAGCATCTCTGTCACCGACAGGATGCTTCAGACCCCCGACGGCAGCGTTGAAGATCATGATCTCGCGCGGATCCTGAGCCTGCTTGTAACCAACCTGGCTGAAGAATGAGGCAAAACCGTAGTAGTCGTCCATAGTCCAGCGATCAAACGGATGATTGTGGCACTGGGCACACTGGATGCGAGTGCCCATGAAGGACTGAGCGACATTCTCTGCCAGGAGCTGCGGGGTTGTTTCCGTCTGATAATAGCTGGTGGCCGGGTTTTCAAAAGTGCCGCCGGTTGCCGGCAGCAGTTCCTTCACAATTCGGTCAATGGTCACACCTGCTCGCACTCGTTCCCGCAGCCAGCGGTCGTAAAGCAGCAGCCCCTTGGGGCTGACTCCGTTGGCTGTCCGAATCTGCAGCAGTTCGGCCCAGCGCATCACCCACAATACAGTGAAGTCCGGACTCTCCATCAGCCTGTCAATCATCCGCGAACGCTTGTCCGGACTTGTATCCGCAAGGAACGCACGCAGTTCCTCCGGTGTCGGAAGTCGACCGTTCAGATCGATCGCAGCACGTCTCAGGAAGACTTCATCCGAGCATAAATCAGACGGCACCAGGTGCAAATTCTGCCAGCGGGCAAACACCAGCCGATCGATCTCGTTGACGGGAGTAAGCTCCGGGAATCGATACTCGGTACCCGGACGCACAATGATCGCCGTCCCTTCGGTGAACTGGTCAAATCGCGCCAAAATGAATGCACTGCCAGGCCCGTTGGCTGTCGTACGGCCAGCAGCATCGACCCCGGCAACTGCATCGTTATTGCTGAGGAAGACGGCCAGATCGGTGACATCACGGTCAGTTCCATCGCTGAATTCCGCCATCACCAGCAACTGCTGCAGGCTGCCCTTCTGAGCGAAAATCGCTTCCTCAGGATACACTCGCAGTCGCACCGGTTCTGCCGCCTCCGGGGGATCCGCCGGAGCACCCGAGCGGATCCACGCCAGCAGTGTCGACAGTTCCGCAGTGTCCTCCTGAATACACTGTCCTCCCGTATGATCAACGTTGCCAAGAGCCTTCTGAATCAGCAGACTGCGGTCCGGTGCCGCCACATTCACCCGACGACCAGGAATTTCGCGAGTCAGACGATACTGGTCACCCTCAGGGTCATAGCCGAACAGACTCAGACGAAATCCGTCCTTACCTGAAGCAGCCCCGTGACACTTTCCGCTGTTGCAGCCGGCCTTCGTCAGCGTTGCCAGGACTTCGCTGCGGAAATTGAGCTCGGGAAACTCGGCAGAATTGGTCACAGTCACCGGCACTTCTGCCGTCGCTTCGGCCAGACGAATCAGCAGCCGACCGCTGCCATCTGACACCGGATGGACTCGCTGCTCCACAAGTCTGAAGACCTGCGAGTCGGATGCCTCCATCTCGGCCTCGGCAGTCACATCCTCGGTGCTGCCATCGGACAATCGACGAAGCACCAGAATCTTCTGAATGTCCCGCCCACTGGTGAGCGAAACTGCGGCTGGAAAAACCAGCAGTTCACCGCCTCGTTCACCACCCTGCAGATTTGCCACCGGCTGCGTCAAAAAGACAGCGGTACTCAGCAAATAACCCAATATTCGAAACGTCATGGTCACTCACCCTCAGATCAGTTTCCGGATCCACAAACAGCATCAGCCATCGGCTTTATTCAGACTTCGCTTTTTTCCTCAGCACTTCCAGACGACTCAGCGGTTGTCCATCGGCCCCCAGCTGCAGTTCGCCCGACGGCTTGATCTGCAGCCCTGCTCCGCGTCCGACAATCCACGATGCCTGCTCACCGTTCAATTCCCCGGACAACCTCACCCATACCTCGTCAAAACTTCCGACGGGTGCAGTCGACTCGGGAAGCACCTCAAACAACAGCTCTGACGCATCGCGTTTCAGAGTTACAGCTTTTGCCGAAACACGGTTCGGCAAACCCTCCAGCACCGCCGTCAGCTGTTCCGGAAGGTCCCTGCCCAGTGCGAGGCGACAATAAGCAGATACCGGTCGCCCCTGTTCCGTGATGATCGGGTGCAGCTCACCCGAAACCGGCGACGGAGAAATCGTCAGGGACACAAGTCGTGACGCCACGGCCGTACGATACAGGGGACGCGATCGCTGACGTCGCTCACCAGGTACCCCTGGAACACCGTCCGGTCCAGCGGGCCCGGCCACCGGGCGAGCCTCCACACACAATGGCCACGTCCGCGGTTCTGCCTGAGGCCAGGCACGCAGCACACATTCACCCGTCGACTCCCCAGCAGGGATCACCACTTTCGATGGACCATCAACCCACGGCGGCAGGAATGGGAAACTCACTTCCATCGCACCGGAAAAGCCAGCATCACGATGCACCGTAACAGTCAGCGACAAAGTACCGTCAGGAGCCAGCGCGGAGCGCGGCTGCTGCAGATCCACCCGCCACGGAACAGGTTCGGTGACCGCCACCGCCAGCCGATCCACCTCCGCAGATTGAAACAGCTGATCCGCGGAGGCGGCCACCAGATCCACAACCTGTCGGAACCTGCCAGAGACCGGTCCCGCTTCCGACTGTCCCGTGACCACCAGATTCACCAACCCCCCGCCAACTTCAGATTGCTCGCCAGCCTCCAGCACCAGCGGTACCCAGAAACGATCGGGCGGCACCGTAACGGATCCCAGCTCCACGCCGGCAGGCAGTCCGCTGACATCCAGTCGCACATCTCCCTCGAAACCGCTGCGTCGAACTCCCAGAAACACCGCGGCACGATTGCCACGCGCAACCTGCAGCGTCTGCCGCTCCTGGGACAGTCGATTCGGACGCGGCAGAAAGGCTGTCAGTTCCGGCTGCCAGGGCTCAGCTTCAATCCGATAGAAGTGTCCGGGACTGCCATTTCCGCGTTTGTCGCGAATGATCGCCTGATATTCCCCCCCAGCAGCAAACGTCACGCTGACCGCACTGTCAAGACTGCCCTCATCATCCCCGGCTGCCACCAGGGTCCCGTCGGCAGCCCGAACCTCCAGCAACGCGTCCAGCGGACTGCCAATGCGACTGGCGAAGACCTGTATGCGAAACTTCCCGGGAGACGGCACGCTGAACTTCCAAAGGTCTGCCTGCCCGGGGGCCGACAGGATACCGTTGAACGCGAGGGGCAGCGACTCCGCCAACGCCTGCCCGTCTCCCAACTCGGTCAGAGATGGATAGGGAGACACTCGGAACGGTACGCCCACTGGTCCTCGGACACCCGCAACCTCAGGAAACAAACTGATCGTGGTGCTCTCGACAGCATCCGGCGTCGAAACAGCCTGCTGCCAGACTCCCAATGCGTCGCCACGAAACTCGACCTGCAACCGCGACTCAGCGGAACCTCCGGGAGGCCACACCATGGCTGGACGGGGAAAGTCACCGAGATGCAGCGCGTACCGATTCGACTCGCTGCCCTCGAAGCTGGTTTCATGGATCTGCACGACATACTCGCCGGCAGTTTCAGCCGTCATTGACAACCAGGGATCCTGCTGAGTTTCAGACGTGTCGTCGATCGATCGCAGCCACGTACCCTCCGGACCAAATACATTCACAACCGCGTCGAACATGGCCCCGCCCGCCCGAATGGCTTCAGCTTCCACGGACAGCCGCTGGCCCTGCCGCAGTGTGATCCGAAAACAATCCGCATCGCCGTCCTCAATCGTCCCGACAACAGTCCTGTTCAGAGCCACCGGCTGAGCCGATTCAATGCTGCTGTTGTCCTCCTGCTCACCCACGACCGGAAGAGCTGAAAGCGACACCACCAGCAGCTCCGAAAGGCCCTCAGAAGACCTCACCCGAAACGCCCGAGGCCCGGGGTTGCACCCGGCATCAGACTGCAGCGTCAGCTTCAGTTCATTGTCAGACACCGCGGAAATCCGGGTACAGCGGAGCGAAGGATCGTAGAACAGGACCTCAGAAACGCTTTCCAGTCCTGACCCGGTCACGCTGACGGAGAATTCCGTTCCTGATTGACCCGCGGCCGGCGTCAGCCGTTCCATCGACGGAGGCGCACCGAACAGGGAGACTCCCACCATCAGACAACTCACAAACGCAGACAGACGCAGCATGTCGATTTTCCAGCGGGACCCGGGTCGGGAGATGTTCGAAATGGTCGCTCAGGCCAGCAGACCTTCAGCCAGGTGGCCTTCAGTCACAATCCGCTGCGGTCGATCACCGGGCGACATCAGACTGCTGCTGGCATCAATCCCCAGCAGGTGATATATGGTGTGCGCATAATCTTCGACACCCAGCGGAGAGTCAGCCGGTTCCGCAGCCAGCGAATCGGATGCACCGTACACGTGCCCCCTTCTGACTCCGCCCCCGGCCATCACCACACTGAAGACACGCGGCCAGTGATCCCGGCCACCCCCGGCATTAACTCGCGGTGTCCTGCCAAACTCACTGGTAATCAGCACCAGTGTGCTGTGCAGCAGACCGCGCTGGTCCAGATCAGTGATCAGGCCTGCAAATGCACGATCCAGATCCGGCAGCTGGGTCTCAATACCACGGTAATGGTACGAATGTGTATCCCAGGCACCGTAGGTCACCGTCACAAACCGAACCCCGGCTTCGATCAAACGGCGAGCAATCAGGAATCGCGCACCGGCAGAAGGCCGAATAATCGGGCCCCAGGGCCTCATCCCGTAAAGGTCCCTCGTCGCATCACTCTCACCATTCAGACTGAAGGCCGCTTTGGATTCCGGAGAATCAAGCAGCGCGTAAGCCTTCTGATAAAAAGAATCCATGGTAGTCACGGCATCATCCTGACCGATCGCTCGGAAATGGTCGTCGACCAGTGACTTCCAGTCACGGCGGGCGGCAAAGCGAGCATTGTCAATTCCCTCAGGATGATTCAAATCCCTCACGGTAAAGCCGCTTCGTGCCGGGTCAGCTCCGAGTGCAAACGGACCAAAAGCGTTGCTGAGGTAACCGCTGCCCAGATACTGGCTGCCGGCTGTCGGCACCACAACGTAAGGTGGCATCGCCCCCCGCGGGCCGTATTGCTGAGAGACCACACTGCCCATGCTGGGATATACCAGCGCCGGACTGGGACGATACCCGGTAAACATGCTGTGCTCACCCCGCTGGTGATCCACTTCCGTATGAGACATGCTGCGGACAACCGTCAGCCGATCTGCAACTTTCGCAGTCTCCCGCATGTGTGAACTGAACTGCATGCCGGGCACGCTGGTGGAGATCGGATCGAGAATACCGCGGTATTCCAGCGGAGCGTCCGGTTTCGGGTCAAAGCTGTCCATGTGGGCGAACCCACCCTGCAGATAAATGTGAATCACCGATTTCGCTCGTGCCGAAATCCCTGACGATTCCGGTCTCTGCTCTTCTGATGCCTCCAGCTTCAGCATCTGCCCCAGTGTCAGACCGGCACCGGCCAGCCAGCCGGCATACAGAAAATTCCTTCGCCCGACACTCGGCCCCGGACAGACAGATCGATTATTCATCACAACTACTGCTCCGCATGTTGTTTAAGCAAACACTTAACAATCAAACAAATGATCCAACAAAACATTTAACACACAATTACAACCCGATCTCTTGATGCTTATTTATTACACTTTAAAAAGCACTTTCATTCCGCCCCTGGCAGGCTGTATTCCACAATCAGCTTTGGACGCTGCCTGATGTCGTCGAACTCTGAAGCATAAAAGTCCCATCCGTTCCCGCCGGTATTAAGGAACACCCAGCCGTGATTGGCTTCACCGTTCGCCCAGATCTGCACAGTGTCAGTGACATCAAAGATAATTTCGGATGAGTTGGCAGCGATTTTTCCAAATGTAAAGGCGTCTTTGTGACGACTGGCCTCCAGCCCGTCCGCTGACACCCCGGACACCAGACTGCTCCACGTTGCCGCACGATCAAAAGGAACCAGCATGCGATGCAGATTGACCGTGCTGCCCTGGTCAAAGGCACTGACCAGCAGGCGGGCCGAGTGAATCGCGGCGCCGGGAGGAATCCGGCCCGGCTCTCTGCCAATAATTCCGTCGAACCTCAGCAGGCACTGGCTCTCACCACCATCGTTGTCCGAGTCAGTCGATGAATTCGGATTGCTCTCGAGGATAGTATGCGGGGCCAGTGCCCAGATTTCAGTATCAACTGTGCCTCGATACCCATTAACGCCCTGTTGAAACGAAACGGTGACCTGATCAGCAATCAGCCCGGGCAGACCGCTTTGAGGCGCCAGGCCGGCGCCACCGAGAAACAACGGACACAGAACAGACAACATCAGCAGCGGAAATCGAATCATGAGCTTGACGTCTCGGGGAATTGGGATTCGTGAAAGTTTAAAAGACTGAGAAGCAGGAGCGAACCGGTCCACGCTGCAGTGCAAAAGTGATCCGCTCCTGCCAGTATGTAATATCACTTCAGGCACAATCACTTCAGGACGTCTGACGCCTTCTTTGCCGGCTCGGCTGCGACCGGGGGACGCAGTCTTTCCGGAGTATCCGGAATCTGTTCCAGCAGCGAGTTCGGACCGCTCGCCTGTTTGGTGAGCGTAAACGCGTCATACAATTCGCCGGTCGCCGTATAGGCTTCAAAGCCAAGTTTGTCTCCGTTCACATGTATGATCTGGTACAACTGAGTACCCTCAGCCTGACGAGGCATAAAGGGATGCCGCTGCAGGTTGTACATCTTGGGACCACTGACTGAGACCACGTAGACGGTGCCGGTGAAGGTATCGCGAGCGTTGGCACCTGTGCCGGCATTGGCTGCAGCGACGGGTGTTTCCAATCCCGTGCGGCCGTATGTGTGGTCGTGCCCCTGCAGCACAAGATCCACCCGGTGCTTGTCCAGAATCGGCTTCCACTGAGCTCGAAGCTCCTTGTTGTCTCGATCCTTGCCGGTTGAGAACATCGGGTGATGGAATGTGCAGATGACCCATTTTTCAGTATTTTTTGTCAGCAAATCATCGAGCCATACCGCCTGTTCAGCCTGTTTTTCGTTGCTGTTCAGACCGATGATGCGGACACCCTGATACACCAGTGTGAAACACGTTTCTTCAAGGCCCGCAGGCCCGTTCTGTGGCAGCGTGAATGACGGACGCCAGTGGTGTGACAACTGACGTGCAGTTCCGCGCCGAGCCATCTCATGGTTACCCGGTACCGGGATATTCGGTACCATAGCGTTCATCCACGCACCGGCTCCGAACCATTCACCCCACTCCTGATCCGTTTCTGCCGTGTTGATCAGATCACCGGCATGAATCATAAAGGCTGCTTTCGGCGCTCCCTGCCACGCCGCCCTGATCACTCGCGACCACTTTGAGCGAATGTCATTCTGAGCATCGCCGAAGTAGATGAATGAAAACGGTTCGGACGTTGCTTTGGCTGTGCGGAACTGGAACCACTCGCTCCATTGCTGACCGTCACCGACGCGGTATGCATACTGAGTTCCGGGCTTCAGGCCTTTGAAGGTGGCGGAGTGGTAGTGAGCAGTGCCGAGATTTGTGGCGAGTGGTTCAGTGACGGCGACGAAAGTCTCAGCTGTCTTTTCCAGATCCGGCCCCGGGTCAGCGATGGTGATCTGGGCCGCTGCCGCAGTCACGTCAGCGGATGTCCGCCACGTGACCGACTGAGTTGTAGCCGGGTCCTCACTCCAGGTCAGGACTATGCGGTCCGGAACTCGCGTCGGCTGCCAGAAGGAGTCCGGCGGATTGAGTGCTGCAGCCTGCTGAGCGAGAACCATGGAAGGCAGTGTCAGAACGCAGATCCATCCAGACAGCCAGGTGGTGGTGAATCTGATTTGCATGAGCGACCCAGTCATCAGGAAATCCCTTCGTCAGATTTTGAAATTCAGAACTCAGTGACTTGTCCGAACGTTAGCGAGTCCCGAAGCAGAGTCAGGCTGGTGATTCACCCCGAGGGCAGCCTTCCATCGCTCCGGCAGTCTGCTGCGAGTAACCCAGTTTCCTGGTGGCTGCCGATGCCAGTTCCGGCTGAGTTCGGGCTTTGGAAGAATCCAGTTCTGGTGCAGCCGAAAATGTGATTCAGCAGCCAGATCGACTTCGGGATCGATCAGCAGTGCAGGCTCGCGTCCGTTCAGTGATGCAAGCGCCAACGCCCGCACCGCGATCGATTCGCCAGTCTGCTGCCGGTGGATAGTGGCAATCATGCCGGCTGTCTGGCGAATCATTTCCGGATCCGCTGCGAACCGCGATTTCTGTTCCGCATGCAGCAGTCGCCGATGGTCAGCCAGCCAACTGCGTCCGTCTGCTGCGCGAGTGGCCAGAAAATGAACTTCCCCGGTCTTTCCGCGAAGCATCATCCTCCACGCAAAGAAATGTCCCTCCTCGGTCCACGACGCATCGCCAGGAATTACGAGGTGCCGTAGTGGCAGCAGCAGTTGCAGCAGGCACCAACCGAATGCCAGCAGCATCAAACCTGGCTGCGGCGGTTTTGGTGGCACCGCGGTGGCAGCAAACGATCCCGGCTCAATCGTCGCAGGGCAGACTGCCACTCGTCCGGGCAGCAGGTGACGGGGCCAGTCCGGAGCCAGAAAAATCGTGGATGCACCAATCATGAACCATGGAAACACATGAATCGGAAACAGCAGAGCATTGCACAGGTGAAACAGCACCAGCAGCAGAAACGCGGGTTTTCGAGTCCGAGACCACAGCAACAGCGGGACGATGGAAAGATCAAAAACAAGGCCCCCCCAGGCAAGGACTCTGGAAAAAACGAAGCACAGAGTACTTTCCGGTGCGAAGCCAGTGAGATCCGCCAGCATCAGTTGCATAGGCCGTGCGGATAACCATTCCGGGTCAATCTTGGAAAGTCCTCCAAAGACATAGGGCAGTGCCAGGTGGAATCTGAGCAGCAGCAGTGTGGCGAATGCAATCCGCCCCCCGTCAGCGGCCGGTTCTGCATCCAGAGCCATGACGCGACTCAGGGGCAGAATTGCCGCAAGGCCTGTAAGCAGCAGCAGCAAATAATAGTGATTCTGATAGTTGGTCTGATCTGTCAGCAGAAACCAGGTCAGACCAGCGCAGGCAGTGCCTGCTGCGGCCCTCGCAAAGGCTCCTGCACAGACCAGCACACCGGCCACGAACACGACAGAAAACAGTACGGTTGCACCAATCGCACCGGGGGTTGGGACCCAACCGAAGCCGGGCCATTTCAGGTGCATGAAATCACTGCTGCACAGCCAGTGTGCCCGCCCGGAAAGCAGGTAGTGGGCAGACCACCACATGAGTGTTCCTCCGAGCACCACCCGAAAAAACGCCACACTTT
>SXXK01000044.1 GCA_005791255.1 Planctomyces sp. | reverse complement strand
GCGGCGGCGGGACAGCGAACATCAAGGCGATTTCGACTTTGGTTTATGCGATCAGCCGCAGGAAGGATCTGAAGGAGTATCAGGCGGTGCTGGGCAGGATCACGGCTGATCTTGAGCATCAGGAGTACAGTTATCCTGAGTACTACCGTTACTACATGGCTCAGGCTTTGTTTCAGGGTGATTTTGATTCGTGGCAGAAGTGGAATCGTCGGACTGCGAAGGAGCTCAGGGAGTTGCAGGGCGAGGACGGCAGTTTTGAGAGCAATCATGGTTCTGCGTATGGAACAGCGATGTCGCTGCTGGCAATGGCCCTGAATTACCGATTTCTGCCGATTTACGAACGCTGACCTGCCGGATGGGGTGTGCCATGAAGATTGTTGCGACAACCAGTCTGCTGATTGTGGGTTGGTTGTGTGTGGCTGCCTGTGGTGTGGTTGTGGCCGGTGAAGTTCCGTCATTTCGGAACGAGGTGATGGCGGTGCTGTCGCGATCGGGCTGCAGTCTGGGGACCTGTCATGGGAACCAGAATGGGAAGGGAGGCCTGCGATTGTCGCTGCGTGGTCAGGACCCGGACCTGGATTACCTGACACTGACTCGCTCATTGGGTGCTCGTCGTGTCAACGTGCAGCAGCCGGAGGAGAGTTTGCTGCTGCGGAAGCCGCTGATGCAGGTGCCTCACGAGGGTGGTCGTCGGTTTGGAGTGGAGTCGCTGGAGTATCGAGTGTTGCGGGACTGGATCGGGGCCGGGATGCCGCGTGACGGGGCAGCGGGTGCGGGAGTGGTGCGATTGAGGCGTTTGCTGGTTGAGCCAGGGATGTCGACATTGGTGGGCGAGCAGAAGGCTCAGAGGCTGACGGCGACGGCGGAGTTTTCGGACGGGACGCGGCGTGTGGTGAATGATCTGGCGGTGTTTGAGTCATCGCATCCGGGTGTGTCTGTGAGCGGAGCGGGTGAGGTGAATTTTGGG
The DNA here is from genome assembly GCA_005791255.1 of Planctomyces sp. Lineage (GTDB taxonomy): Bacteria > Planctomycetota > Planctomycetia > Planctomycetales > Planctomycetaceae > SXXK01. The sequence goes on along the minus strand of SXXK01000044.1, from coordinate 11,877 downwards.
GAGGTTTCGGGTGTTCGGCAGACGACGTTGACGGTGCGTTATCTGGATCAGCAGCAGGTGGCTCGTGTGGAGTATCTGCGGGGGGTGGCGGATTTCCGCTTTGAGGCTCCGGCGGCGGTCAATGCGATTGATGAGGCGGTTTTCGGGCAGTTGCGGCGACTGCAGGTGAATCCTGCGAAGCTGTGCAGTGACGAGGTGTTTGTGCGGCGGCTGTATTTGGATCTGACGGGTCTGCTGCCGACTCGTGAGCAGGCCGGATCATTTCTGAGTTCGACGGCGGTGGATCGTCGTGCGCGTCTGATTGATGAGTTGCTGGAGTCTGAGGAGTTTGTGGATTTTCAGACGCTGCGGTGGGCTGATCTGCTGCGTGTGGAGGACAAGACGCTGGATGCGAAGGGAGTGTCGGTTTTTCATCGTTGGATTCGGGACGGTGTGCGGTCGGATCGTCCGCTGAATCAGTTTGCGTCGGCGGTGATAGGATCGCGGGGCAGCACGTATACGGATCCGGCGACGAATTTCTATCGGGCATTACGAACACCTGAGGAGCGAGCGGAGTCTGCGGCGCAGGTTTTTCTGGGTGTGCGGCTGCAGTGTGCGCGGTGTCACAATCATCCGTTTGATCGCTGGACGCAGGACGATTATTACGGCTGGACGAATTTCTTTGCGCGGGTGGATTACAAGATTCTTGAGAACCGGCGGCGGGACATTAATGACAAGCATGAGTTTGATGGTGAGCAGCTGGTGTTCATGAAGGCTCGCGGTGACGTGAAGAATCCGCGTACGGGCGAGCGAGCCGAATTGCGATTTCTGGGTACTGCGGATCAGCAGTTGTCGGCACTGGCGGGTGGCGAGGGAGTGGACAGGCTGCAGGTGCTGTCGGGTTGGCTGGGGGCGGAGAGTAACGAGCGTTTTGCAGCGACGCAGGCGAATCGCATCTGGCATCAGCTGATGGGTCAGGGCGTGGTGGATCCGATCGATGATTTTCGCGGTACGAATCCGCCATCGAATCCGGAGCTGCTGGAGGTACTGGTGCGGGAATTTCGGGCGGGTGGCATGCGGGTACGACCGCTGATGCGTCTGATTTTGAATTCGGCTGTCTGGCAGCTTTCGTCGGAGTCTGGAGCGGCCGCGGAGTTGTCGGACGCGGATGCGGTTCCGCTGTTTGCGCGAGCAGTACCGCGACGATTAACGGCGGAGCAGCTGCTGGACGGGATTGGTGTGGTGCTGGGTGTATCGCCGCGGTTTGGCGGTCAGCCTGCGGGCGTGCGAGCGGTGCAGCTGGCGGGAGTGCGTGGGGGAGGTCATCGTTACAGTCGTCCTGAGTCGGGAGATCGGTTTTTGTCGCTGTTTGGCAAACCTGGTCGGATTCAGACGTGTGAATGTGAGCGGCTGGGTGAGACGACGCTGGCGCAGACGATGGAGATGGTGGGCGGGGTTGTGGTGTCGGAGCTGCTGAGTCGATCTGACAACTGCATCAGTGAGTCTCTGCGGTCCGGCGAGTCGACGGAGGTTTTTGTGGAATCGCTTTGGTGGCGGGCATTGTGTCGTCCGCCTGCCGCTGAGGAATTGCGGGCGATGGTGCAGCACGTTGCAAGTCAGCCGGACCGTCGTCGGGGGCTGGAGGACGTGGTGTGGGCGGTACTCAATTCGAATGAATTTCTGCTGCGGCAGTGAGTCCGTGTTTGAGTGTGTGAGGGGGTCAGGATGAGTGGATTGCTGTCGAGGATTGGTCAGTTTCAGCGGCGGGATCTGTTGCGGGCGTATGGTCCGGGTCTGCTGGGTCTGACGCTGCCGCGCTGGCTGCGAGCGGACGAGGGTGCTGCCGGGCAGTCTGTGGCGGGTCCTCGTGTGCGGGCGAAGTCGGTGATCTTTCTGTTTCAGTGGGGTGGTCCCAGTCATGTCGACACGTTTGACATGAAGTTGCAGGCGCCGACGGGTTATCGTTCACTGTTCAGTCCGATTGCCAGTTCGGTTCCGGGTCTGCCGGTGTGCGAGCATTTGCCAGAGACGGCGAAGGTGCTGCATCATTTCGCGCAGATCCGAACGGTGCATCACACGATGAACAATCACAATTCTGCGGGCTATACAGCGCTGACTGGTTATGAGCCGCCGATTGATGATCAGCGTCTGCGGGAATCTCTGGATCTGTTTCCCGGTTATGGTTCGGTGGTGGCTGCGACTGCGGCGGGTGTCAGTGATCTGCCGACTGCGGTGTCGTATCCCTATCAGATTGCGGACGGCAGCACGACACCGGGGCAGCGTGCCAGTTTTTTGGGGAAGCAGCATGATCCGCTGTTCTTTCAGGATGATCCGAATGATCCGGCATTTCGGCTGACGCAACTGAGTCTGCCGCAGGGTGTGTCACTGGATCGTCTGGGAAGTCGCCGTGGTTTGCAGCAGCTGATCAATTCGCAGTCGCGTCAGCTGGACCGATCGGCGGTGGCAGAGGGTCTGGATGCGTATTACCAGCGATCACTGGAGCTGTTGAATTCGGATCGCGTGCGGCGGGCTTTTGATCTTTCGAGCGAGCCGGAGGTGTTGCGGGAGGCTTATGGTCGGACGACCTATGGTCAGAGCTGTCTGCTGGCGCGGCGACTGGTGGAGCATGGTGTGAAGTTTGTGACCGTGTATTTTGCTCCCAGTATCGGCGGCCGCAGCAAGACGGATGGCGGCTGGGATACTCATGGTTTTGATAATACTCGGATGTACGAGATTCTGCCGGAGTGGCATTTGCCGGTTACGGACAGGACGCTGCCGACGCTGATCCGTGATCTGAGTGATCGTGGATTGCTGGAGGAGACCCTGGTGGTGTGGATGGGTGAATTCGGCAGGACTCCGAAGATCAACGACAGTGTCAGTCGGGATCACTGGCCGAAGTGTTATACGGTGCTGATGGCTGGTGGTGGAGTGCGAGGTGGGGCGGTTTACGGTGCGTCGGACCGTTATGGTGCGGTGCCGGATCGGGAGGCGGTGACGATTGGGGATCTGGCAGCGACGATGTATTACGCGCTGGGCATCGACTACACGCGGGAAGTTCATGATAATCTGAATCGGCCGCTGCCGTTGGCGCGTGGTCGTGCGGTGGCGGAGATTTTCGGCTGAGAATTGCGGGTCCTGGCGGGGGTGATGGCGATGTGTGAGCGAATCCGGCGGCTGGTGATTGTGTGGTGTTTACTGAGTGCATCCGGCGTGGCGCAGGATTCGGCGGCAGCAGCGGGCACGGAGCCGGTGGCGGAGTGGTTGTTTGATGAGGGGTCAGGTGGTTTGGCGAGTTCGCTGGGGGGGTGGCGACCGGCGGACGTGCGTGGTGTTCCGGTGCTGCAGTCCGCCGGGCCTCGACCTCCTGAGTTTCCCGATTTTTCTCCGGACAATCGGGGTTTGCAGCTGGACGGTCGATCGTGGCTGCAGTTTGCGGATGACGGCAGTGGTCGGCTGAACTTCGCGGCGGGTGAAGCGATCAGTCTGGAGGCGTGGGTGCGAACCTCCGTGCTGAAGGATGGCCAGCAGGTCTATCTGATTGGGAAGGGGCGTACGGGTCGTTCCGGGACGAAGAAAGAGAATCAGAGCTGGGCCTTGCGACTGCGGGGGATGGGTGGTACGGCGCGAGTCAGTTTTCTGTTCCGCTCAGCCGACGTGCCGGCAGGTGTGAATGCGGAGGGCCGGGAGACGGAAGCGGCGGCTGGTGAGCTGCATCGCTGGAATTCCAGTCGGGGATTTGCGGCGGATGGTGAGTGGCATCATGTGGCGGTGTCATTTCGATTTGGCAGCAGTGAATCTCCGGTGGCGTGGATTGACGGTGAGCCGACGGATGGGTCATGGGACATGGGTGGTCGGACCAGTTCGCGAGCTCCTTATGTGGACGACGATCAGGTCTGGATTGGTTCTTCGATGGGTGGAAATCCGGAGAGCAGTTTTCAGGGCGTGCTGGATGGTGTGGCGGTTTGGCGACGGATGCTGACGGACGCGGATGTGTCGGGGCGGTGGCGGACAACGCGGCGTTCGGAATCGCTGCCGGAGCTGGCGGCGGAGCAGCTGTCGCGTGGTGTGGTGACGGTGGATGTGCGGGAGTATGTGAAGCAGTCGGATCCGTGGAATCGTGAGCGAACAAGAATCACGACGCGCTGGGAGCAGCCGGTGATGGCTTTGTCGCGGCTGCCGCGGAAGTACATTGACGGTGGGCTGATTGGTGACCGCAGTAATCCGTGTGTGGTGCGTCTGCGTACGGTGGTCAGTACGGAAGAGCAGCAGACGCGAGTGCTGGTGCGAGCGCGCAGTGCGGCGCGGTTGCTGATTGACGGGCGTGAGGTGGCGAAGCTGAATCTGCTGCCCTATGCGTCGGATGGTCATCAGGAGGTGCCGGTGCCGCCGGAGCCGCTGTATGCGGGGATGCACCCGGTGCAGGCCGGGGATCAGGAGGTGACGGTTGAGGTTTCACTGGCCACCGGGGAGCATGTGTTTGAACTGGAGACTCTGGCTGGCGGCAAAAGCATGCGTGTGGAACTGGGTGAGACAGTGGTGGCACTGGGTTCCCCGGAGCGTGGTTTTGAGGTGTTGTCGGCGGGTGCAGAGCGGTACAGTCTGGACGAGTCAGGTTGGCGTCAGCTGCTGACAGAGCAGCAGCAGTTTCTGGTGCGTCTGGAATCCGAGGAGCGGGTTCGGCAGGGCGCGGAGGAGTCGGCGTACTGGACAGCTCGGCATGCGGTGGTGCGTGACGTGATTGGGGCCGATGCGGCGGGGATTGCTGCGGCTGACGTGGATCGGCTGCTGCTGAAGACACTGGCTGACGAGGGATTGCAGCCGCGACCGCTGGTGGATGATCTGACATTTCTGCGGCGTCTGGCATTGAGTACGGTGGGAGTGATTCCGACTCCGGAGGAGCGACAGTGGTTTTTGTCACAGCCTTCAGAGCGTCGACGGGCGCTGGCTGTGGATCGGTATCTGGCTGATTCGCGATGGGCGGATCACTGGGTGTCGTACTGGCAGGATGTTTTGGCTGAGAATCCGGGGATACTGAAGCCTGAGCTGAACAATACCGGGCCGTTTCGCTGGTGGATTTACGAGTCATTTCTGGACAATCGTCCGACGGATCGTTTTGCGACCGAGTTGGTAATGATGCGGGGCAGTCGTCTGGGCGGAGGTCCTGCGGGTTTCGCGATGGCTTCGCAGAACGACGTGCCGCTGGCTGAGCGTTCGATTGTGCTGGGTGCGGCATTTGGGGCGCGGAATCTGAAATGTGCGCGGTGCCATGATTCGCCGGTGAACGAGGTTTCACAGAAGCAGCTGTTTGAGATGGCGGCGCTGCTGAATCGCGGGGCGATCAGTATTCCGGCGACCAGCAGTGTGCCGAAGGGCCCGGATGGTGAGCGGAATGGCCGTGTGACGGTCAGTATTGAACCGGGAACGGTGGTGTCTCCGGCGTGGACATTTGGTGCGGATGCGAGCGGTGTTGATCCTCTGTGGCAGCGGCTGCTGCGTGATCCGGGGGATTCGCGGGAGCAGTTGGCGCTGCATCTGACGCACCCGGTGACATCAGATTTTGCCAGGGTGATGGTGAATCGGCTTTGGTCGCAGCTGTTTGGTCAGGGATTGCTGCGTGATCAGGATGACTGGTCGGGCGGTCGATCAGTGCATGGGGAGCTGCTGGAGTTGCTGGGTCGGCAGCACATGGCAGTGGGTTATGACCTGAAGGCGACTGCACGGCTGCTGCTGCTGACTGATGCGTGGCAGCGTGAGTCTGCCCCTGAGGACGCTCCGGTGGCGCGTTTGTTTGGGGCTGTGACATTGCGGCGCATGACGGCTGAGCAGATGGTGGATTCGTTGTATGCGGCGGTGGGTAAGGGGTTTGATGCCGAGCTGTTGACGCTGGATCCGGAGGGTCGTCGTCCGGATGATTCGTTTCTGAATCTGGGTCAGCCGCAGCGAGCGTGGCAGTTGTGTTCACTGTCGAATGAGCGTGACCGTCCGGCGCTGGCGCTGCCGGTGGCTCAGAGTCTGGTGGATCTGCTGACAGTGTTTGGCTGGCGTGATTCGCGGCCGCACGGGTTGTCGGTGCGTGACGATCAGGCGACTGTGCTGCAGCCTCTGACGCTGGCGAACGGGAATGCGGGGCATCGTCTGGTGCAGTTCAGTGACAATTCGGCGGCGACGGAAGCTGCGGTGGCGGCGGAAAGTCCGGAGCAGCTGGTGCGGGAGCTGTTTCGTCGACTGCTGACTCGGGAGCCGAGTGCAGCGGAGGTGGAGGGGCTGGCGAATGAGTTGCGGGCAGGTTTTTCCGATCGGCTGGTGCCGGGTGCGGTGAAACGGCCACCGCAGTCACGGCGGAATTCTGTGAGCTGGTCGAATCATCTGAATTCTGAGGCGACGCGGCAGAAGCAGCAGCAGGAAGAGTCGGCTCGGGAGGGTGATCCGCCGACGGAGCGGTTGCGGGAGGACTGGCGTCTGGTGGCGGAGGATGTGGTGTGGGTGCTGCTGAATTCTCCGGAGTTTGTATTTGTGCCGTGATGTCTGCGGCGCAGGGCGTCAGGTTCCGGATCAGTGACCGACAGCTGCGGCGATGCGGGCATTGAGTGTGTCGATTGCCGGCTGATTTTCGGTGATCCACGGTACGCAGAGGTGGGCGTGGATTCGGCTGGGTTCAACGAAGGCCTCGTGCATCGGGCGGACTGTCTGTTCGTACTGTGTGGCGACGGACTGCAGCGAGCGTCCTCGTTCGCGGGTATCGCGGAGGGTGCGTCTGAGCAGTCGCAGGTCAGCGGGGGTATCGATGAAGATGCGGAGCTGCAATTTTTCGCAAAGTGCGGGAACGGCGAACAGCAGAATTCCTTCGAGCAGAATCACGGGTGCCGGGTTGACGGTCCGGGTGTGTGCGAGTCTGCGGTGTGTGGAGTAATCGTAGACTGGCTGCTGGATGGAATGGCCCTGCAGGAGTTGGTCGAGGTGCAGCAGGAGCAGGCTGTTATCGAGTGAGTCGGGGTGATCCCAGTTGCCGCTGCCGTCGGGCAGGCGGGGCAGTGCTGGCAGGTCGTGGTACCAGGAGTCATGAGTCAGTCGGCAGATGTGGTGTTTCCAGGGTCCGGAGCAGAGGAGATCGGCGACGGTGGATTTGCCGGATCCGGAACCTCCGGCGATTCCGAGCAGCAGTTGTGGTATGGGCATGTTGGGGGGCTTTCGGTTTTTGTTTCAGTGGTGTTACACTGACGTGCTGCGAGGGTGTTTTTCAGCTTATTGGGGGTTGGACAGATGGCCAAGGCGCATGGTGCGAAATTCACGGAGATTGTGGATCGTGCGAGGCGGGAGATTCGTGAGTGTACGATTGAGGAGATGCTGACTCGGCGAGCGGCGGGTGATGTGTTTCTGCTGCTGGATGTGCGTGAGGAGAGCGAGTATGCGGCGGGGCGTATTCCCGGTGCGCGGCATCTGGGGAAGGGCGTGATTGAGCGGGACATCGAGGAGGTGGTACCGGACCCGGCGACGCCGCTGGTGCTGTACTGTGGCGGGGGTTACCGCTCAGCTTTGGCGGCACAGAATCTGCAGCTGATGGGATATACGTCCGTGATATCGATGGACGGTGGATTTCGCGGCTGGAAGGATCGTGGTCTGGAGGTTGAGTTGTGATGACGACTACAGATTAAAGTCCTGATCGCTCATGGGGCTGTAGTTTTCGAATCGCATGAATTCCTTGCGCCAGGTGAGTCGGATGATGCCGGTGGGTCCGCTGCGGTGTTTGGCGACGATGACTTCGGCTTCGCCTGGTCGATCTTCGGGGTCATAGGCATCTGGTCGGTGCAGGAACATGACCATGTCGGCGTCCTGTTCGATGGCACCGCTTTCGCGGAGGTCTGCGAGGCGTGGTCGTTTGTCTTCGCGCAATTCGACTCCGCGATTCAGCTGTGCGAGTGCCACAACGGGGACTCGCAGTTCCTTTGCGAGGAATTTGAGTCGTCTGGAGATGCCGGCGATTTGCTGTTCGCGGGGGGCGTTTTTGTCTTCCGGTTCGATCAGCTGCAGGTAGTCGATGATGATGATGCCAAGGGGCGATCTGCGGTGCAGACGTCGAGCGAGCGCGGCGACCTGGGTCATGGTGCGTCCGGGTTTGTCATCGATGAACAGGGGCAGTCGTGCGAGGTCGTCAGAGGCTTTGACGAGCTGCATGTGCTGATCTTCGCTGAGGTTTCCGGCGCGGAGGTCATGGCCGTTGATTTTGGCGGTGATGGCGAGGAAGCGTTCGGCCAGTTCGAGGTTGGACTGTTCGAGACTGAAGAGCAGTACGCCTTTGCCGGACTTGCGGGCCACGGCTTCTGCGATGTTGCAGACGAGGGCTGTTTTGCCCATGGAGGGGCGAGCAGCGAGGATGATGAGTTCTGTGGCCTGGAACCCGGTGGTTTGTTCATCGAGGTCTCGGAAGCCGGTGGTGATTCCGGTGACGTCTCCGGTTTTGCGAAGTCTTTCATCGATGCGATTGAAGGCATCCATGAGGATATCGCTGATGGCGATGCTGGCGGTGCCGCCCTGTTCCTCGACAATACTGAAGACTCGCCGTTCGGCACTTTGCAGCAGCGATTCCACGTCGTCGGCGGCATTGTAGCAGTCGGCGAGGATTTCGGTGCAGGCGTAGATCAGACTGCGCTGCATCCACTTGTCGCGAACGATATCGGCGTAGTAGCGAACGTGTGCGGCGTGTGGAACGGTTTCAAGGATTTCTGCGAGGTATGCGGGGCCACCGACGGCTTCGAGTTCACTGCGACGGATCAGTTCTTCGGCGAGTGTGATGGCGTCGATGCCGCGGATGCCGGCTTCATACAGTTTATGTATGGCGGCATAGATTTTTTGGTGTGCATCGCTGTAGAAGTGTTCGGCCTTCAGTGATTCGCCGACTTCGTCGATGGCTTCGTTCATCAGCAGGATACTGCCGAGCACGCTTTTTTCAGCATCGAGGTTTTGCGGTGGCAGCCGCAGTTTGTCTTCGGCCGGCGCCTGACGGGAGTCGGAATTGGTGTTGCGGCGGGAGCGTTTTGGCCGTGATTCGCCGGAGTTGTCAGGGGACATCGTCGTGTGCCGCCAGAGTGTGAAAAATCCTCAGGCAGCGGGCTGCCTGAGGACTCAGGTGTTGGTCAGCAGCAGTTCTGCGGTAAAGCAGGACCTGCTGCTGGAGTTGGGGCGGGTGTGGGTGTTCAGCCGCTGGTGGCGGAGGGCACGACCCAGACCTTGACTTCGGACTGTACTTTCTCGTGGAACTTCAGTTTCACGGTGTACATGCCCAGCTCTTTGATAGGTCCTTCAAGCCGTACGTGTTCGGCTTCGACAGCGTGTCCGGCTGCCCTGAGAGCTTCGCTGATATCGCGGGCGACAACTGAGCCGTAGAGGTGGTTGTCGGCAGTGGCGTGAGCTTCGATGGTGGCGCTGTACTTGCTGACAGCATCGGCAACCTTCTGCAGCTGCTTGATGCGGCTGACTTCGAGGGCCGCCAGTTTTTCGCGGTGCTTTTCCACCATGCGTTTGTTGTGCTGTGTGGCGACAGTGGCCTTGCCCTGAGGCAGCAGGTAGTTGCGGGCGTAGCCCGGCTTAACTTTGACGATATCGCCGCGTTTGCCGAGGTTTTCGACATCGTGAACGAGCAGCACTTCCACGTTGCGGGAAGAAGGAGCAGTAGTACCAGCCATTGCAAAGGATCCTTGTTTTCTGATCAGAATGGTACGTCGTCAGAGCCTGACGGCATATCGTCGTAGAAGGTCTGTTCGGGGCTGCGTCCGCCGTCGGCTGCGGCAAACCCGTCAGCAGCGGGCTGCGGTCGGTATGGCTGGCCGCCCCCTGAACGCTGAGCACCGCCGCCACCGCCACCACCGCCACCACCGGGAGCGTCGCCACGTCCGCCAAGCAGCTGCATGCCGTCAGCGACGACCTTGAGTTTTGAACGTTTTTGTCCGGTTTCCTTGTCGTCCCACTTGTCCTGCTGCAACCGACCTTCGATCAGGACCGGCCGCCCCTTCGCCAGATACTCACCTGCGATTTCGGCAGTCCGACCCCACAGAGTGATGTCGATGAACGACACTTCCTCGCGACGCTCATTGGAACGTTTGTCGGTGTAGTTGTGATTGATGGCCAGCGTGATGTCACAGACGGCCGAGCCCCCGGTGGTGTAACGCACCTCGGGGTCACGGGTCAGATTGCCCATCAGAATGACTTTGTTGAACGAGGCCATGGGAAGACTCCGTAATCACGCTGAGAAGGATCAGCACAGGACAGACAGCGAGTGGATTACTCGGCGTCCGGGGCCGGCGCTTCCTGCTGAGCCGGCACAGCGCCGGTCAGAGCACTGACGTTGGCATCAAAGATGCTTTGCGGGTGACGAATGACCATTTGTCGAACGATGGTCTCGCTGAGTTGTGACTGGCGGACCAGTGTTTTCATGCCTGAACCGGGCATTGTGAACATCACAATGTAGTGGAGGCCCTTTTTCATGCCATTGATTTCGTAGGCCAGTTTGCCGTCGGCCCAGGGGCGATGCGCGACAACTTCAGCGCCCGCCCTTTTCAGGACGTTCATGATGTCGTTGATAACGCCGTCCGGGTCAGTCGCAAATTTGCCACTGTCAACCAGAAACATGCCTTCGTAATTATGCGGCTTCACGACTTTTTGCACTGCGACAGTCACGGAACTGCTGCTCCCTGTTAAAACACCCGGTGACGAATCAACGGAATCGAATTGAAGCTCATGGCTCGGTCAACCTGTTGTACCGATTCATGACCTCCGTCAGACCCTTGCTGACCCAGACCTGGACGGAATCCGCAGAGCTGGCGAGCGATTGCTGCACCTGCTGCCGCTGATCCGGCCTGAACTTTGCCAGCACCCAGTTCACCGGATCCATCTGATCCGGCGGACGACCGATGCCCACTCTGAGCCTTGGCACCTGTTCGGTGCCCAGACGCTGCAGGATATCGGCCAGCCCCTTCTGGCCTCCGGAAGAACCGCCGGCACGCCAGCGGAGTCTGCCCAAAGGCAAATTCATGTCATCACACACAACCACCAGGTCTTCAGGAGGAACCTGGAAGAACCGCAGCAGAGGCTGCACGCATTCGCCGCTGCGGTTCATGAAGGTCAGTGGCTTAACGAGCAGAACCTTGTGTCCGTCCGTCGCAGCCTGCTGAATCTGTCCCTGAAATTTCTGCTGCGGCTTTTCTGCCTGCCACATCTGTGCCAGCAGATCCACCACATCAAACCCAATATTATGACGAGTTCCTGTGTACTGGGAACTCGGATTTCCCAACCCAACGACAACCTTCATTGGCCACCTTCACCGGCCACTGTGACCGGCCACTGTGACCGCTGTCAGACGGCTTTGCGAGGATCATAAAGTTCGGCCACCACGGCGTCAGCCGCAGTCACCAGAACAGCGTGATCCGGCAGCTGCAGGTCGGATGCCCTGACAACATCGCCCACCTTCATGGCCCCCACCTTGACCTGAATTGCCTTGGGAATCCGATAATCCGGACAGTCCAGGGTCACTCGCTTCAGGTTCTGCTTCAGAACGCCACCGTCCTTCACGCCCACAGGTTCGCCACGCAGCTCGACCACGACTTCCACCGTGGCACGACCGGCCGGGTCCACACGCCGCAGGTCAACGTGCAGCACCTTCGTGCTGAATACGTCCCACTGCAGTTCCTGCACAACCGCCTTGTCAACAGCGCCGTCCAGTTCAACATCCACCACGGAAGAGCGGGTCGTGACCAGCTTTTCAACGACCTCGCCGCAGATTGATACGGAGGCTCCGGGCTTGCCAAGACCGTAGATGTTCGCAGGAACGCGTCCGGCAGCACGCACAAGACGAGCACCCTTTGAGCCCGGCAACTGACGACGCTCAACCTTCAACAACAGATCTTC
>SXXK01000395.1 GCA_005791255.1 Planctomyces sp. | reverse complement strand
TGGAAGCGTGGGTGGCTTTGGCCAATCTGGATCAGCGGGGCGGCGGAGTGATCGGCCTGGAGACTCCGGAAGGTCGTTTCTTCGATGCCATCGTGTTTGGTGAGCTGACGCCTCGTCACTGGCTGCCGGGCAGTGATTTTTTCAATCGCACGCAGGACCCTGGTGGTGCCGCGGAAACAGCCGGACCGGAACAGCTTGTGCATGTGGCGATGGTCTACGCCAAAGACAACTCAATCACATTCTACCGCAACGGCCGGCAATCCGGCAGCATTTATCAAAAGGGAGTGCTGCAGCCGTTTTTGCAGGGGCGGTCGCGATTTTTGTTTGGTCAGCGGCTGTCCGACATTAATCCTCCGCTGGCCGGAGAAATTGAAGAGGCGCGGGCCTATACCCGACCATTGTCGGCAGCAGAGATTGCCCTGTCATATCAGGCGGGCCCTGCCGGCATCACGACTGCCGAGATCGTCGAAGTGCTGAGTGCCGAGCAGCGAATGACGCTGCAGACGCTGACGGCCGAGCAGTCCGCGGTGCAGCAGCAGCTGACCCGGCTGCGGAGTGCGGCAGCGGCCTGGGAACAGGCCCTCGCCGATGCTCAGACGAACCCCGGCAATCCGCTGCATCTTTGGCAGCAGGTGAATGCTGCGTCAGCGGCAGGTACTGCTGCCGTTCAGCAGCAATGGCAGCAGCAGGCAGATCTGCAGCTGGGCGAACTGCAGCGGCGACAGGCCATGAACGCTGAGCGATTTCAGCCGCGATGGGATTTGCGGCATGTGCAGGCGGGCGAATGGTACGCCTCCGGGACGGGGCTGGCGGTTTCACAGGCCGCGATGGCTCAGAGTGTGACCAATGCTGAGGAACTGATGCAGCGTGGTGGTCTGGCGATCGAGCCGGAAGGTGACCGCATCGTTCGCAGCCTGTCTCCGGCGGCAGTGCTGACTCACAGTCTCAGCAGCCGTCACACGGGTGTGCTGCAATCGCGGCGTTTTTTGATTGACAGCGACAATATTTTTGTGCGGGCGTGGGGGCAGAACAGTCAGGTACGGCTGGTGATTGAAAACTATCCCCTTGGAAACGGGGGACTGTATCCGGCTGTCAGGCTGAATCGTGATGAGCCTGGCTGGCTGCGGCTGGACACGGCTTATCGCCGCGGTTCACATGCGTGGCTGGAGTTTACGACAGACGCTGCGGAGCGGGCGTATTTCGGCGTGACTGAGGTGCTGTCGGGCGATCAGCCGGAGTTGCCGCTGGAGACGGTGATGTCGTCGCATGCACTGCTGCGTGGAACTGTGCCGACGTCGCTGGATGAGGTGGCGGAGCGTTACAGGACGGTGCTGCAGGAGGCTGTGCAGGCGTGGAAGGCGCGAACGCTGACGGACGAACAGGCGGCATTTCTGAATTTCTTTGTGCAGCGGGACCTGCTGCCGACTCAGCGTGACAGCCTGGCGTCGTTGTGGCCGCTGGTGGAACAGTACCGACAACTGGAACGGGAGATCCCGGTCCCGCGGCGTGTTCCGGGGGTGCTGGAGGCGGCTGGAATTGATCATCCGCTGTGGGAGCGTGGGCAGCTGACGCGTCCGGGTCGGATTGTGCCGCGACGCGGACCGCAGGTGCTGGGTTCGGAGCCGTTTGCGACAGTGCAAAGCGGTCGGCTGCAACTGGCCGAACAGACAGCCTCGGGTGACAATCCGTTGACAGCGCGAGTGCTGGTGAATCGGTTGTGGCAGCATGCATTTGGTGAGGGGCTGGTGCGGACGGTGGACAATTTTGGGAGGCTGGGTGAGCTGCCGACGCATCCTGAGCTGCTGGATTATCTGGCGGCACGTTTTGTCAGGGACGAGGGCTGGTCGATGAAGCGTATGCTGCGACTGCTGCTGACTTCGGAAACGTGGCAGCAAAGCTCGCGCGGGGAAGCGGCAGGGCTGGAGCGGGACGGCGCGAATCGGTGGCTGTCGCGAATGTCGCTGCGGCGACTGGAGGCCGAGGCGATTCGGGATGCGATCCTCGCGGTGTCAGGTCAGCTGGATTTGAAAATGTACGGTCCGGGGGTGAGTGTGTATTTTGTGAGTCGGACGGAGGGCGGGGGAGCTCCGGGGCCGCTGGACGGAGACCGTCGTCGCAGTGTTTACCAGCGAATACGCAGGAACGCGTTCAATCCGTTTCTGGAAGCCTTCGATGCTCCGCGACCTGCCACGACTCGCGGTCGCCGCGACGTGACCAATGTGCCGCTGCAGGCGCTGACGATGCTGAACGACCCGTTCGTGATTGATCAGGCTGCAAAATGGGGTGCACTGGTTGTGGCGGAGGGTGCGAGTACGGAGCAGCGAATTGGCGGCATGTTTCTGCGAGCGTTCGGTCGGGAGATTTCCGCAGGGGAGCTGCGGGCGGCGCAGGAGTATCTGGCGGATCTGTGTGGGGCGCATGGTGTACCGACCGGGGACGTGAATCAGAGTGTGGCGGTCTGGCAGGATTTCGCCCAGTCCGTGTTTTGTCTGAAAGAGTTTTTGTATGTCCATTAGCACAGCACGGGACCTGTCGAAGATCAGCCGTCGTTCGCTGCTGGGGCGAAATTCCACCGGTTTTGGGCTGATGGCACTGGCGGGGTTGCTGTCCGGGAGGGTGTCGAGGGCTGGCGCGGCTGATTCCGGTCGGGAACTGCATCCCAGTCGTCGTCACATGCCGCGGGCGAAGAGCGTGATTTTCTGTTTCATGTCGGGTGGTGTGTCTGCAGTGGACACATTTGATCCCAAGCCGCGACTGGCACGGGATCACGGCAAGCCGATGCCGGTACCGATCAGGCCCACGATGTTCAACGCCAACGGCAGCATTATGGCCAGTCCGTGGTCATTTGCCCGCTATGGACAGTCGGGACTGCCGGTGAGCGAACTGTTTCCGTATCTTGCGACGTGTGCGGATGACCTTGCGGTGGTACGCTCGATGACCAGCATCGCCAACGAGCACGCTCAGGGAAATTACTTTCTGCACACGGGTTTTTCGCTGGCGGGTTATCCCAGTGCAGGTGCGTGGTGCAGTTATGGACTGGGCAGTGAGAACGAGAATCTGCCGGGCTATGTGGTGCTGGCTGGTGGTGGAGCGCCACTGGGCGGGGTTGGCATTTATGGCAGCGGTTTTCTGCCGGCGGTGCATCAGGCTTCGCAGCTGCTGCCGGAGCAGGCCGATCCGCTGCCGAACATTCGTCCGCGTGAATCGGCCGATCGTCAGCGAAGGCGACTGCAGTTTGTTGAGCAGATGGATCGGGAGCGGCTGGCAGAACGTGGTGCCAGCGAGCAGCTGGAGTCGGCGATTCGAAATTATGAAACGGCGTTTCGGATGCAGACGGCAGTGCCGGAGCTGGTGGATCTGTCCGCCGAAACCGCAGCGACTCGCAGGCTTTACGGTCTGGAGTCACCGGTCCGTGAGACGGTGGCCTATGGTCAGCAGTGTCTGCTGGCTCGTCGGCTGGTGGAGCGGGGTGTGCGGTTTATTGAGCTGACGTGTCTGGCTCGTCCGGCGGATCCAGGCCAGATTGGTAACCCGTGGGACCAGCATGGAGGGCTGAAGACGGGCCATGCCGAGATGGCTCGTCAGGTGGATCAGCCGATTGCCGGGCTGATTCAGGACCTGAAGCAGCGGGGTCTGTTTGAAGAGACGGTGATTGTGTGGGCGGGTGAATTCGGCCGCACGCCTTTTGCGCAGGGCACTGATGGCCGGGATCACAATCCGTTCGGTTTCAGTGTGTGGCTGGCAGGTGGCGGGATTCGTGGTGGCACAGTTCTGGGTGCAACGGATGAGCTGGGGTATTACGCGGTGGAGGACATCAGCACGGTGTACGACTTGTGGGCGACGGTGCTGCACGTGCTGGGAGTGGACCATGAATCGCTGACGTATCGCTTTGGCGGCCGTGACTTTCGGCTGACGGACGTGCATGGGCAGGTGCTGGAGAAGATTCTGCAGAGCAGTGGCTGACTATCGGAACGAAACTTTCTGAAACAGTGCTGCGCCACCGAAAAAGAAGTGCGTATTTTTTTCGTGCAGTTCCGGGACAAACGCACGGATGTCGGGGATGGTACGGGAGAAGTCATCGGGTGAGGGCCCGTCGTTATCCACATCCACTTCAAAAATGACCAGTTCACCCTTGCGGCGAATACGGGCCAGGTGCGGACCGACGGTGCGAAATCGGCCGATGATCGTACCGGAGTCGACTGGTCGGTTTGACAGTCCGACTTCGCCGTTGATGTGCAGAGGCTGGATGCGCAGGTAGGCGCAGTTCTTTGGTTCGTCGTAGGCGGCGCGTTCCACCGTGCCGATTCCGATAAACGCCACTTTGCCCCAGTCTTCTTTGTCTGCCGACTGCAGCTCAAACAGAATTTCCGCTGCGAAATCCCCTGTCAGCAGACTGTTGCTGCGAGTGCGCACGTACTCTCTGTCCTTCGTCCGCAGCCCATTCGACTCGTACAAAGCGCCCGGGGCTGGTTCCAGAAAATCGGGGAACGGCGATTCGCCTCCCAGTGCCTGCAGATTGCCACCGGCAATGTCGGGCAGTGCGGTATCGTTCTGCAGGACGATCCGGCCACTTTCCCGCAGCAGTTCGGTTTCACCTTCCAGGACAATCAGGGTGTAATTGATCGCACCTGTGCCGTCGGCGGGAGCTGCCACGAGCAGTTCACTGGCCTGTGCCAATTGGACTTTTACGGCCTGATTACCGATCTGCACGGCTCTGGGCAGGCCGGTCAGCTGAGTGCCGCGGAGGCGACGATTTTCGTGGGCCTCAATCTGGAATCCCGTTTCGGACCGGGTGATCCGCCGAACTTCCCGGAGTGAAATCTGCTGCTGGTCAAGTGTCAGTGTGGTGTTTGCCACCAGCCCCTGCAGTGCACCGCGATTGAAGCGAGCCACCAGTTCCAGCTGATTGGGATCGGCGGGGGGCGGTACGGGAATCACCTGTGTTTTGAAGGTGCTGCCGTCTGCACTTTCCAGTCGCAGGGTACGTCGGTCATCACCTCGACTGCTCCATTCCATCTGCACGCTGAAGTTCCGGGGTTTGCTGTCGAATGGGGTCACTTTGACTTCCAGTTCCAGCGGTTCATGGCGACGGGAAGCGGCAATTGCGGGGCGAGCGAATGTGACATCGGGGCGGAGCAGAAATGTGGAAAGCTGCGATGATGGAATGGCCAGATTGAGATCTGTATTGCCGATTTTGGCAACCACGACACCGATCACCTGGCCACTGGTATTCAGCACCGGTCCACCGGAGTTGCCTGGGTTGATGACGGCATCCAGCTGAATGGCCGCGGGTGCGTTTTTACTGCGGCGGATGGCCGAGATGCGTCCAACGCTGACCGTGATGTTGGGGAATTCGTTGTTTCGCAGGGCGAGTGCTTTTCCCAGCGGGTAACCAAAAACGGTGATCTCCTGTGTTTCGAACAGCTTTTCGTCAGTGCCGACTTCCAGTGCTGTCAGCTGTGTCTGGCTTGTGCAGTGCAGCAGTGCGAGGTCCGCGGTTTCATCCACGCGGACGACCCGTCCGCTGACAACTGTCTCACCGTCTTCACCTGACAGCAGCACCAGTTTGACGGTATCTCCGGTTTTTCCGGCGACGTGAGCATTTGTGACGAAGTAGCCTGCGGGATCGACGCAAAACGCTGTCCCGGAAACTCGCCGGGCTTCAGCGACTACCAGTGCTGTGGCCAGCTTGCCGCGACTGACGATTTCGGGGGCTGACTGAGCGGCAAGTGGCGTGGTTGCTGACAGGAATACCAGCAGAACGATGACGGATCTGACGAGGAGGCTGAAGTTGGCCATGGGCGAGCCTTAAGCTGTTCACTGCGGAAATGGGCAGCACTGTGACGCCTGATGTCTGTTGTTATCTGCTGTGAACCGGTATTCACAATGTCTGTGCTTGACAACAGGCCTGAAAACAAACATAATCTAAGCTCATCTGTAAATGCAGTTTCAGATAATCGTCAGGGCTTGTCAATCTGGCGACGTGCGGACCTTTTTGGGTTGTCCGCAGCCTGAAGATTCTCACCATGATTTTGACATGGGCTGAAGATCTTCCATTCTTGAAGTCGCCTGTCCTTTGCAGGAACCGTGTTTCCTGCCTTGCCGCGGATTAATCGCGGTTCTGCGGAAGTTTTATGTGCCCCCCCCTGCTCTGTTCAGGCTCCAGGGTGGCCGGGATCGTTCGAGTGACTCTTGATTCGAATTGCGAATTAAGTTGCTGGTTTTGGAAGTATGCAGGAGAATATGATGTCAGTTGGTACACGACGGATGTTAAGCAGTGTCTGTTTTGTTGCGGGTTTTGTGTCGATCACCGCCTCCATTGCAATCTGGTTTCTGTCGAAGGAACCGGACGTTGCCCATGGTGAGCGGTTCGGGATCTTTGTGGGCCTGTGGGCACCTACATTTTTCGCGCTGTCCGGTCGGCTTGATCGCCGTGCGGAACCCGGCAGCGTACTGAGTTGATGGCGATTGATGCTGCAGCAGGAATTCGATGAGACTATTTGCTACAGCACTGCTGGCGGGACTGTGTCTGATTATCGGCATCTACCCGCTGGCGTATGTTCTGACAGATGACAGGTTCGGGTTGCTGCAGAGCAAGCCGAATGCTGTTGTCGGCAGCTCGTGGTGGCGTTTGGGATTCCACGCTCATATCCTCAGCGGTGGCGTCGCACTGTCGGTGGGATGGTCCCAGTTTGTTCATGGCTGGCGGACCCGATTTCCCAGGGTGCATCGGGCTGTGGGCAGACTTTACGTCGTGCTGGTGCTGGTCAGCGGCCTGGCCGCCCTCAGCATTGCTCCGTACACATCCACGGGCTGGGTTGCTGCGCTGGCCTTTGGAATTCTGGCTGTGATCTGGCTGACTGTGACCGTGCTGGCATGGGACAGCATTCGCAGGCGTGATGTGCAGCGGCATAAAGCCTTTATGGTGTACAGCTTCAGTGCCTGCTGCGCTGCTGTAACGCTCAGGCTCTGGCTGCCTGTGCTGATGCTGGTGCTGCGGCTGGATTTTTCGGTGGCGTACCCGATAGTGGCGTGGCTGTGCTGGGTTCCCAATCTGCTGGTGGCCCGCCTGATCAATTCCCGAACTGCTGCAGCCAGTCGGTGATCTGTCGTCCCGTCTTTGACAGCGGCAGTTCGCCAAGGTCTTCCTGTGCGTGCCAGCTCCAGCCGTCCGGCAAACTGCGTGGCGACTGATGTACTCGACAAACGACCGCCGTCAGTCGGACTTTGAAGCGGGTGACAGCATAGGTCAGTTGCAGTGCCGCTGTGACGGCTCCCAGCACTGCACCGCTCTGCTGTTTCACTTGTTCAAGCGTTGCTGCAGGCAGTTGTTCATGCTCTGCTGAAAACAACGACCCCACGCGTGAACGAGGCTTCGTTTGAAAAGCACTGACGGGCAGTGCGTCGAGGATTTCCGGCAGGGTTTCTTCGCGGTAAGCATCCCACATGCCGGCCCAGCGTTCCCCGGTGTCCCTGCGGCGCAGCAGGAATTGCCTTCGGCCCTGCTGCACCCGCATGGGAATCACCGCCAGCTCAGCAATTGCCGTCACGGGAGCTCGCGGTGGTTTTCGCGGCAGCTCGTGCTGCAATCCCAGTCGAAAGGCTCCGCAGTACTCACGCACAGGACAATCGCTGCAGCACGGGCTGGTGGGAGTACAGATCCGGGCGCCGAGGTCCATGACGGACTGATTAAAGTCACCGGGGCGCTCGGTCGAAACGATGGATTCGGCAAACGCCCAGAGCTGTTTTTGTCCGGCTGCCGAGCGGACATCCAGCTGCAGGCCCAGCAGTCGAGCATACAGACGCTCGGTGTTCGCCTCCACAATCGGTGCGGGGAGGTCAAAGGCGAAGGATGCGATCGCGCCGGCCGTGTAACGCCCGATTCCGGGCAGTTTCTGCAGTTGCACTGCATCGGCAGGAAACTGACCGCCATGCTCAGATACCACCAGTCCCGCAGCCCGATGCAGATTGCGAGCACGACTGTAATAGCCAAGACCCTCCCAAAGACGCAGCACGTCATCCAGCGGAGCCGCTGCGAGGGCTTTGACATCGGGGAATGCTGCGGTGAAACGTTCGAAATAGGGGATCACAGCCGCCACCGTCGTCTGCTGCAGCATGATCTCACTGAGCCAGATCCGGTAGGGGTCCCTTGACTGTCGCCATGGCAGCTGACGACCGGCACAGGCATACCATTTCAGCATCTGCCGCTGCAGACCATGCCTGCCCGCTGGTGTCTGCAGGGTCGGTGCGACCACCGTTTCTGCCAGCATATCGGGTGATGCTGAACGGCTGACGGCAGGCTTTGATCGAGACGGACTCATTCCGCTGCACCAATCAGATACTGACGGCTGCCCCGGAGGCGATACTGGAGGCCTCGGCCCAGCACAACTGCAGGGCCGACAGTGCCGTTGCAGCGGATAACGGACCCGCGTCGGCCTTCCCCTGCAGGGCATCCACCGCCAACTGCAGCTCGTCCGTAAAGGCACCACACCATTTGCCGTTGCCACCGAGTTCAGGGTGTGTCAGTGAACCATCATTGCCCAGTACGCTGAGCGGTCTGCTGACAACCCAGTTGCCTGCCAGAGTCCCGGCATCAAACAGCACTGTGGCACGTTCGAAGTACAGTTCGTAGCCATGTGCGAACTGCAGAGCTTTGGCACCAATGCCCCCGCTGACGCAGGTGACTGCCGGGCCCTGCGGAT
>SXXK01000394.1 GCA_005791255.1 Planctomyces sp. | reverse complement strand
TTCCGTTTTTGTGTTGTGAAGTTGATGAGGTATTCGGGAAAGCGGTTGGCAGGATTGTGTGGATTGCAGGGTCGCCAGGCGTGGCGGGGCGTGGCTGCTTCTTTGAGCTGGTTTAGTGTTCATGTGTTCATTTCCGGCGTGAGGACTCATCTCAACACATCGCGGTTGATTTGCTAGGATTCCGGTGCTGATTGTTTTGACGAGTGATATGTTGGACGTGCAGTCGGGGGCAGGGATGCCATGAAGATACGTTCTCGAATAGTGAATTTGCTGCTTTCATGGGCAGCGTATGTGGTGTTGAAGTTGTTGTTTCTGACGGTTCGGGCGCGGATTTACAGTGCTGTTCCGGGTGTGACGCCGTATGTGCGGCCGCGTGGTGAGCAGCGTTATGCGTTTGCGTTGTGGCATGATCAGATTGTGCTGGCGGTATTTTCCAGTCGGACGTGGAATCTGGCCGGCCTGATCAGTCGTCATCGGGACGGGGGTTATTTGGCGGATGCGGCCCAGGTGGCCGGGATTCGTCCGATTCGGGGCAGCAGCAGTCGGGGTGGTGCTGAGGCGGTGCGTGAGATCCTGAGCGAGCCTGAGTATCACCTTGCGATAACCCCGGATGGTCCTCGAGGTCCGCGTCGTGAGATGAAGGAGGGTGTGGTGTTCATCTCATCGCGTTCTGGTCGACCGCTGGTGCCGACTGGCATGGCGGTATCGAATGCGTGGTGGGTGCCTGGCAGCTGGACGAATCTGGCGATTCCGAAACCGTTTTCGCGGGCGATTTTGATTTCGGGAACACCGATTGTGGTGCCTGAGGATGTGCCGCGAGAGCAGTTTTGCGAGTGGAGTCGTCTGCTGACGGATGAGATGCAGCGACTGGAGGGACTGGCGGAGCGTATTTGTCAGGGCGACGAGTCGGCAGCGTCCGATGTGGCTCGTGATCCGCAGACGCTGCTGCCGGGGCAGTCGGGCAGTGTTTTGCAGAGTGGATGGCGATCGGCTGCCTGACAGTGCCCTGCTGGCGGGCCAATGAGGTTTGAGGAGCAGTGATGTCCGGCGAGCGACCGAATGTTTCAGAATTACTCTGTACTGACAGCTGTTGTCTGGTCCTGATTGATCTGCAGGAGCGATTGTTGCCTGTGATTCGTCAGGGAGAGACCGTGTTGGCTGTTTGTCAGTTTTTGCGGCAGGCGGCGGCTATTTTTTCCGTGCCGACTCTGCTGACGGAGCAGTATCCGAAGGGTTTGGGACCTGTGGTTCCGGCATTGCTGGATGGTGCGGAGGATCTGCCACGGATGTCAAAGCTGCGTTTTAGTGCAGCGAGAGAAGTGCTGCAGTTTTTGGAGGAGCAGAACGGGGTTCGGAGCGTTCCGTTGACTCAGGTTTGTCTGGCGGGAATTGAGACGCACGTGTGTGTTCTGCAGACGGCACTGGAACTGCGGCGCGAGGGTTTGCAGGTGTTTGTTGCAGCGGACGGGACGGGAAGTCGTTTTGAGACTGATCGGACACAGGGATTGCAGCGGATGTCGGCAGCCGGGGTGCAGGTGGTGGCGGCGGAATCTGCGGCATTTGAGTGGTGTGGTACGGCTGAACATCCGCGATTCCGGGAGCTGAGCCAGTTGGTCAGACATCGGGGGTACTGACGGAGATCAGCGCATCGGGCGGGGCGTTGAGGGAGGTTTCCGGCTGCAGTCGAGCAGCCTGTTCCATATCGTGGAGCATCTGCTGAATCGGGACGGCGGTGACACCTTCGAATGAGGGTCGCATGGGTGGCAGTGTGAGTGAGTGTGTGTGTGTGCCGCGAAAGTCATGGTCAGCGCTGTGGAATTTCCAGAGAACGGAGAGCACGCAGACGCTGACGGCCGATGCGATCCACATCAGCCAGGGGTTCATTTCTTCTGCTGTGGTGACTTTTGGCGGTGCCGGCGCGCGGGCAATTCTTTCAGAGATCAGCAGTGGTGCAAGTTCCGGGATACCGAGCCCGTCGGTACCTTTGGCTGCGTAACCTTCACGTTTGAAGAAATAGCCGGCGAGTTCGACATCGGGGCCATCCCTGCCCAGCGATTCACTGATTGGCAGCCCGGGATCCGCGCTGAGAGCGATGACGTGGACGAGACGTCGTCCTGAGTCGGGAGTGGAAATCCAGGCTTCCCAGGCGGACTGGATGCCGTAGCTCAGGGCGGATTCCGGCAGCACGGCGCGGGTGAGTCGGCGCAGTCGTCCGCGGATTCTCCAGGGTTTTCCGCGACAGGCTTCGGGAGCTTCCATGAAGACGGCATAGCGTCCGTCGGGCATTTCGCCGCGGCGACCGGTGAAGACCTTTTGAGCCAGTCGCAGGGTGCCGTAGAGTGAGGTTACTTCACCGGAAAGGATGCCGAGTACATCATCGCGGACCGCGGAAGTGAGAGCGAGTGGCGCATCGTCGAGTCCGGTGCTGGCGCGGGGTTCAGCATCGAGGGCTGCTGCCCCGGCTGAGTCGATCATGGAGACAAGATCGGTGGGGGACTGTTCGGACAGCGGGACGACGCGGATTTCGTCGGCGAGCAGGTCGGGTGATTCCGAGGCCAGCGAAGCGGCAGCTCGACTGGCCGCTGATGTATCGGTGGTTTGCGAGTCTCTTCCGGAAATTGCCCAGATCATGCCCAGGACGACAATCCCGGCAAGCACGAAAGTCAGTCGACGGGTGCCACTGACGATCTGTTCATGTCGCTGCTGACTGCGGGACCGGAAACGCACAATGGACCTCCCTGAGCTGGTCGGACTTTTGACCACCGCTGAATTGTGCAGTTTAGGTTGAGGAACCTGCAATCGCAAATCAGGCACAATGGGCGGTTTCGGTGCTGCTGAAAAAACGAAGGAAGCGGCTATTGGGGGAATGTGCAGGTAACGGTTGCAGGGAATACAGGGGTTGTTGGCAGGTGTTGTTTTCGAGAACGGTTAATTGCCAGCGAATGCTGCTGGCTGGCCGACGATGAGGGTTTCCCCGACCTAGATTCCACGAAATCCGTCAACAGCGCAGGTTCCGACTGGCGGGCGGTTTCGGGGGGCCGTATGGATCTTGATAAGTTTTCAATCTTTGAAGATGACGTGTTGGGGACTGCCGGGCCGGAGCTGTCCGTGGTGTCAGCGATGCACCGTGCAGCCGGCTCAGAGCTGACTTCCCGACTGGTGGACGTTTCATGGCGTGAAGTGGATTCCGCCGCGCGAATTGTGATTGCGGACGGCAGCTCTTCGGCGGTGCCGATGCGTCGCGGACTGCAATTGGCGGGTTATCATGCGGTTCGTCAGGTGCATGATGTGCATGAACTGCTGCGAGAAATGCGCGGCGGACATGCCGATTTGGTTCTGCTGGATCCTGAGAGTCCAGGTTTTTCGGGCTCTGCGGTACTCCAGGCTGCGGGAGTTGATCCGGAGATTCGCGGAATTCCGATCGTCATTGTTTCTCACGATCAGGGTCCGGAATCGCGACGTGAGGCACTTGAGCTGGGGGCCAGTGATTTTCTGAAGAAGCCGACAGATGTGACGGAACTGCTGCCGCGAGTCCGTAATCTGCTGGTGGTTCGTCGTTATTATTGCCAGGAAGTGGAGTTTGAGGAACGTGTTGAGGGAGAAGTTCAGCGGCGAACTCGCGATTTGCAGGAGTCGCGTGACCGCCTGATTCTTTGTCTGGCGCGGGCGGCTGAGCATCGCGACAATGAAACGGGCAATCACGTGATCCGTGTGGGACGCTACACCTCGATTATTGCCAGACAACTGGGGTATCCGGAGGATGACCTCGAGATGCTGGAGCAGGCTGCTCAGATGCACGATGTTGGAAAGATCGGCATTCCGGATTCGATTCTGTTCAAGCCGGCGACACTGGCTGTTGATGAGTATGAGCTGATGAAGAAGCACTGTGCTTTTGGCCGTCAGATTATTGAACCCTACACGGGACGTGACTGGGACCTGCTGAAGCGTCACACACATGCCGGTGGTAATCTGCTGCGATCATCGTCCTGCACACTGTTGTCGATGGCTGCAAGGATTGCACAGAGTCATCACGAGCGGTGGGACGGCAGTGGCTATCCTCTGGGGCTGAAGGGAGAGGACATTCCGCTGGAGGGGCGAATCGTCGCGGTGGCGGATGTCTTTGACGCGTTGTCCAGTCGTCGACCCTACAAGCCTCCGTTTCCTCGTGATCAGTGCTTTGAGATTCTGCGGGATGGTCGTGGCAGGCAGTTTGACCCTGCGGTGCTGGATGCGTTCTTTGAATGCTCTGCAGAGATCGTCGAAGTGCAGTTGCTGCTGATGGACAGCGAAGACGCTCCCCGTGAGGCGTCCGACTGAACTGTCAAGGTTGGTTCAGGAAAGACTGAGCCCTGCTGGCTTGATTCTGAATCGCTTTTCCAGGCGTGGCATCAGGCCGTAGGCGAAGGCCAGCAGTTTGATCGGGTGTATGGTGGGGATTGCGGACTGTTGTTCCATCTGCATGCGGCATGAGCTGCAGTCGGTGGTTCCTGCAACTGCGTCGATGGTCTGCATAGTGCGAATGACGTCACTGCCGATGCGGAGAGAATTGTTGAAGTTTTCAGCGGCCAGTCCGAACGTTCCAGCCATTCCTGTGCAGCCTTTTTCAAACTCGGTGACCTCCAGTTGCGGGATCAGTTTGAGCAGTTGCGGCATGGCGGCTTCGCGTGAGAGAGCCCGGATGTGACAGGGTGTGTGCCAGGCAACTTTCATGGGCAGTGGTGCAAAGTCCTTCTTCAGCAGGCCGCGACGGTGCAGATCGAGCAGGAAACTGCCGGCGTCCTGAGTCTGAGCAGCGACGACCTGCGCTTCCTCGGAGCCGATCAGGGCTGGGTATTCGCGGGTCAGGCAGAGTGCAGCGGAGGGTTCTGTGCAGAGGATCGGGTAGCGTTCGCGAGCCGGTTCGACCAGTTCCCGCAGGTTTTTCAGGGCCGCTTCGCGTGCCGATGGCAGGTCAGCAGCTGAGACCATGTTCATTCCAGAAATCGTCTGTTCCCGGGGAATGTAGACGCGGAATCCGTTGTGCTCAAGGACTCGAACGAACGCTTCAGCCAGTTCGGGATCGTGATGATTGGCGAAGTAGTCGACGAAGTACACGACAGTGGGACGGTTGCTTCCGGGAGCTCCGCTGTTGTCTTCCCGGCGAACTCGCAGTGTTTCCATGAAGGGGCGAGCGGCGAAGGCGGGCAGTCGTCGTTCGGCAGCGATGCCGGTGAATCTCTGCAGCAGATGTCGCGTCGCGCGATACCTGAGCAGGGGGTTGACCAGCCATGCAAACCGCGAGGCCAGTTTTCCCCAATTGTGGACTCGCGACAGCAGCCACTGTGTGCGAGTGAGTCCGTGAGCACGAACGAACTGGGCTCGAGCTTCCAGTACGATGTGCGGGATATTGACTTCGGAGGGGCAGTCGATTTCGCACTGGCGGCAGTTAAAGCAGCTTTCGATCACAGGTTTGATGGATTCGCTCTGCAGCAGATCGGCAGGAGCGTCGGCGCAGAGAGCTCGGCGGAGCAGATTGGCCTTGGCCCGGGGTGTGAAGTCTTCCGAGTGGCTGTGATCGACAAAGGGGCACATGCGTTCTGTCGGCAGTGGAACCCGACAGGACCCGCAGCCATTGCAGCGAACTGCAGCGTCGGCTGCAGCCTGAGGCTGCCAGGCAAACTGCATCACTGGCAGCAAAGCCGGCGCAGATTCTGCGGCCGCCTGATGGAGGCGGGTTTCCCTCAGGAAGCCAGTCAGGGGTTGCGGATCGTTGCTGATGATCTTGTCAGGATTCATCAGGTTCAGCGGGTCCAGCAGTTTTTTGACATTCCGGAAGACAGCGACAAGCGGGCCATACTGACTGCTGATCCACGGTGTGCGCGAGATTCCATCACCATGTTCACCACTGATGGTTCCCTGAACTCTGGCGACTTCAGAATACAGATCGCTGGCGATATTCATCAGCAGTGTGGCATCACCGCGTGATGGTACGGGCAGAATCGGCCGGAAGTGCAGTTGTCCCGAAGCGGCATGTGCGTAGAGAGTGGCCGTCACTTCATGCTTCTGAAAGACTCGCTGTGCACGAACCAGAAATTCGGCCAACTGATCGGGTGGCACAGCGACGTCCTCCACGAATGGCAGTGGTCGTGAATCACCGCGGAGGCTGGCGAGTACTGAAACGATCTGGGCGGGCAGTCTCCACAGCAGTTCCACATCGTCGTAGTCAACAGCCGTTCTTGAACAGCGAAAGTCAATCTGCTCGGATCGCAGCAGCAGTTGCAGATCCTGCAGCCGCAGCATGGCATCACGGGCACTGCCAGCCGTGAATTCCACGACGAGTCCGGCTTCAGCATCCGGTGAGATCATGTCACGAAAACGGGGATCTGCCTGTCGGCCAAGGCTGAGCAGTCGACGATCCAGCAGGTCACAGGCGGACGGGTCCATGGGCAGAATCCGCTGTGTGGCAGAGATCGCCTGATCAAGCGATCCGAACAGCAGAAGTGCGGCGGAACGATGTTCCGGGATTGCCATCGTGTAGAGTGTGGCTTCCGTGAACAATGCCAGCGTGCCTTCAGAGCCGACCAGCATGCGAGCCAGATCCAGTCGCGTGCCTGCGAGGATGCCGCGCAGCAAATACCCGCTGCTGTTTCGCAGCAACGGTGGCTGATGCTGTCGAATCAGAGCCTGACTGGTGTCCAGCAACTCAGCGAGGCCTTCCACAATGGCCGTTTTGCGAGTTGCTGCAGTGTGTGCTGCCAGTGCCGTTCCGGGTGACGAAAAAGCGGTGTCGGCCGGTGACGAACCGAGGCTGACGATGCGGGGGACGCGGGCGTCTGCGGTGCCGAGGGATTCTGTGCCCGCTTCAAATCTTTGGCCGCCCGAGACAACACATTCGATACTGAAGACATGGTCGCGCGTCGAGCCGACACGGATGGCGTGAGCTCCGGCCGCATCCACAGCCAGCATGCCCCCCACGGTGGTGATTCGGCTGTTGGAAGGATCGGGTGCGAAGTAGCGACCGTGAGGGCGGAGTGCCGCATTCAGTTGATCGCGGGTCACACCTGGCTGAACCCGCACTCGATCACGGTCGATTGACAGGACCTGATTCATGTAACGTGAAAAATCGATAACGATTCCGCGACCGATGGCGCCACCCGCCAGCCCCGAACCAGCTCCGCGAGCAATCAGCGGGATGCCCTGTTCAGCGGAGTACGCCGCCAGTCTGACGACGTCGCCGGAGTTTCTGGGCAGGGCAACGGCCAATGGTTCAATTTCGAACAGACTGGCATCGGTAGCATAGAGTGACAGGGCGGTGCGGTCCGTGCGCAGTTCACCCTCGAGCGAATCCGCCAGATCTTCCGCAATTCTGCGCCGCCGTTCTTCCACAAGCTGCTTCCTGATCGTCGCCTGCTGACCGGTTTGCCGCGTCACATGCTGCGGCGTTTGAGATCCTGCTGTCTGTAACGTTCCGCTGTTTCAAGATCAAATCGAGGATGGTCGTCGCGCATCTGGGATTTTCGATGACGTGCTGCGCAGCGATAGCACACCAGCATGTCACCCATGAACGAGTAGAGACCCATGTCGAGCAGTGCTGCGAACATCAGGAATCCGATGGCCAGCATGGGTTGATACCACGCCCACGCGATGCAGCTGGCCACGGCAGCAGCAGCCACGATGGCCAGCCCCAGCGCTGGAGGAAAATCCTTCTGACGCCACAGATCCTGACAGCCGCAGATGCGGCAGCGACAAAGACTGTCGGACTGGAAGTCCGCCTGCCCCTCATCACGGCTCCAGCCACAGCCATCGCAGCGAACGCGGGCGGCTGGTGGATCCGGTGCCGTGACTCTGCGACTGCTGCAGACCGGACACTGAAATATAATGTGACTGCTCATGGGAGTAAGTCTAGTAAAAACGCCGGCGGTTCGGCATTCCGAAAGGAAGTCCAATCAGGGAAAAGACGGAAGATCGGGGAAATTGCTGAGCACGCTTTACAGCGGCAGACCGAAGTCCCGCTCCAGCAGAGCGGCCGACATTTCGCCCATAAAAACGAGAATCAGTACTGCAAACAGAACGCCCGTCGCGGACTGCGTGTTCCGGTACTGAAGAATGCTGCGAACCAGCAGGGCTGCGACCGCGGGCGCCACAATACCCCCAAGGATCCGCAGGCTCAGCCATAGTCCGCGAATCAGATCCAGATTCTGGAAGTCGATTTCGACCAGCCCGGCCAGTGTCGCCGTCAGCCGGACTGCTGCCGCAAGGGCCAGCACCGGGCAAAACCAGCGGAGCGGCTGCAGAGACATCGTGGGGGTTGTCAGGTACCAGTGACCAAGCAGCATGGACGTCAGCGTGGCTCCAAGAACAGCAGACGTACCCAGATCGGCCAGCAGCAGCTGCCACAGCGGAACGGACCGTGCCGCTGTAACGGCCTGCACGACAATCGCAGCGCCGAGGGCCAGAGAAATCAGCCAGATGCTGAGTGTTCCCGGAGTTCGGCGGCCCAGTTTCCAGAAGATATGTCCCGGCCATGCCACAGCAGCCGCCCCGAACGCCAGCCCGCGAAGCCAGCCGGCACCACTGGCGGCCAACGACAGCTCACGCTCGCTGATGGCAGCAGTATCGACGCGACCGAAGCCCGTCAGAGCGGCCGGTTCAATCGCCAGCACCAGCAGCACAGTCAGTCCCAGCACCACCAGCATCTGAATCCGAAAGAAGCCATCAGCAACTTCGCGACGAGGCATCAGCAGCCACATGAGGGCAATGCCGGCAGCCAGCTTGAGTACGAACAGGGCGATCATTCCGGCTGTCGCTCACTTCCCCTGAATCAGTGACATGGCTTCAGCACGACTGCCGACGTTGGTACGAAACTGTCCGCGAACTGCGCTGGTAACTGTCAGTGCGCCCGGTTTCTTGACCCCGCGAATTGTCATGCACGTATGCTCGGCCTCCACGACCACAATGACACCCAGAGGCGACAGTTCGGTTTCAATCAGGTCGGCAATCATATGAGTCATGCGTTCCTGGACCTGAGGCCGCCGTGCGACTTCGTCCACGACGCGCGCCAGTTTGCTGAGCCCTGTGACTTTGCCCTGCGGGATATATCCCACATGCGCGTGACCCATGAACGGCAGCAGATGGTGTTCACACATGCTGTTAAAAGAAATGTCCCGGACCAGCACCAGTTCGTCGTATTGTTCCTCGAACACTTTCTGCAGGTGTCGCCCTGGTTCCAGGTGCAGGCCACCGAAGATTTCAGCGTACATGCGGGCGACGCGAGCCGGTGTTTCGCGGAGACCGTCGCGATCCGGGTCTTCACCGACGGCCAGCAGCACTTCCCGAATGGCACGCTCGATCCTTAACTGATCGACTGTGCGGTGTTCGGGTGGTACAGCAGCACCGGCAAGTATGGACTTGAGATCTGACATTGGGGCTTTCAGCGGTCAACGGTGAGCGGACAACAGGCGGTCATGCTGAAATTGTAAGAGCGGAACCTGCCCGAAACACGAAAAACAGGGGTGTTTCCAAAGAACTGTCGAAGTTGGCAGCGGTTTCCTGCAGGGATTTGGGGCGAAACTGCTCGAATTTACGGATTCTGAGACGTCAGCGGAGGAGATTCAGGCGACATCCCGCGCCCCGGATTTCTTCTGTACACTCGCCAAAACCGTCATCTGAGTGGTTTCTGAGAGAAGCTGTCCGTTCCGCCACTGCGGTGCTGTTGTTTTTGAAGGTTGCGTCATGTCTGAGCGAATGCTGGCAGGGAAAGTGGCTCTGGTAACCGGGGCCGGGCGTGGTCTGGGACGCGGATTTGCCGAGCATCTGGCGCGACTGGGCTGTCACGTCGGAATTCACGGGATGCGTGAAAACGGCCCGGCGGAATACGGTGAAGGTACCACGCTGACTCAGACTGCCGCCGACATTGCCAGCACCTTTCAGATTCAGACCTGCCGCGTGCTGGGTGACCTGACGGATCAGCAGCAGGTGCAGCGAGTCGTTGCGGAAGTCTGCAGCCTGCTGGGGCCCATTGACATTCTGGTGCACAATGCCGGGGGTGATATCGCAGCGGCCGGTGGCAAGCCCAATCCGAATGACTGTGTGGGAATCAAACTGGAAGATGTGAAAGCGGTGCTGGATCGAAACCTGCTGAGTACGATTCTGATGTGTCAGGAGGCGGCGAAGGTCATGATGCCCCGCAAAACCGGTCGCATTCTGACACTCAGCTCAATCTCGGCGTTTCGCGGGATCCCGAACAGCTCCATCTACGCGACAGCCAAAGCGGGTGTGGTTGAGTACACTCGGTGCCTCGCTGAGCAGCTGAGGACTTACAACATCAACGTGAACACACTGGCCCCCGGGGATACTCGCACCGGCCGTTTCCTTGGTACTCGCAAGGTCGATGATGCTCGTCTGGCAACCGACGGGACTCTGGATCGCGTGGGGATGGTGGACGAGGTGACTCGGGTGGTTGAATTCTTTGCCGGTCCCCTCGGAGCCTTCGTGACCGGTCAGGTGCTGCGAGTCGATGGCGGGTCTCAGATCTGGCCGGCCTGACAGCAGCGACTGCAGGAGACAGCAGAAGAACGGCCGGGCTGCAGTCAGCCCGGCCGTGCCTGTTTCCAATCAGTTCGTGCGGGCACCCGTGGTGGAGCAGTCGGATTTCAGGTCAAAGCTGAAATCGGCAGAGCCGGTGACTTCGACGGTCAGCTTTGAATCCTTGTTGTAGCAGTCGGGAACTGCTTCTTCGCGAGCTTTTTCGCCGTTTTCAGAGGGCTGCTCGCCCTCCTCACGACTTTCCTCGCCACGCAATCCAAGAATATTGCGGGTCGTGCTGAGTCGCACGATTTTCTTTCCGTGCGTGACACCGTCGACATCGCTGTCGAACTGCAGCGTGTACTTTCCGCTGGAGTCGGTGCGGGCGAACGAAAAGTTTCCGTTGGCAGGATCTTCAAATGTGATCACGGTGCCTGCCAGTGGCTGACCATCGATGGTGACAGTGCCGCTGACCTGGGCCAGCGTGACTTTACTGTAGTCAATCGAGTTGGAGACGCTGCAGCCGCAGATCAGGGCGAAGGCAGTGAATGCAGAGAAGGTGGAACGACAGTATCGAAGCAGCATGATGCGGGCCTTGTCAAAACGCAGCACGCCGTGTCCGGCGAGGACACGGCGCTGCCATGAAGCAGGAAGAAGGTGTGAACAGCGCAACAGGGGCTCTTCAGAAGTCCCCGACGATTTCGCCGTTGCCACGGGTGGCCAGTGACTGATACAGACGCAGGTCGACATTTTCTGAGATGAAGCGAACGGAGCCATCAGCCATGGCAAACTGAGCACCGCCGACGTGGTAGCTGCCGAAGGACATTTCCATCAGCACTCCATGGATGGTGGGGTCAATGTTGGCATTGATTTTGACAACCGCGGACCCGAGACCTTCTGAGTACTCGGTGCCACCCAGGCCACCATAGACCCAGCCACCGGACTGCGGGCAGCCGAACTGCCAGTAGTCCATCTGCTGGCCGTCCTTGACGTAGACAGAGGTTCGGGATTCCCCGATCATGATCGTGTTGGATGTGCCGTCGGTGATATCGCGCATCTTTATGTTGCTGCAGCCGTAGAACATGCCGTCAAGGTTGAGCTGTTCGAGTGCGGTATGTGCAGCGGTATTGAAACCTGCCGGTCTGGTCGAAGCGTCGTCCGAAGCCACAAGAGCACCGGCAACTCCGCGATAGCTGACGGGAACTCGGCCTGTGATGCCCTCATTGTCTCGTGGTTCAAGGGGCATGGAAGGACAGCGGAAGGCTGGGATAACGGTTGAACAGGCCCGGGTGTTCGGAGATCCGACAGCATCCCAGTTACCTGGGCCGGTTTCCTGCCAGATGAGTGTGGCGTAGAGGTTCTGCTGTTCGATTTGGGGCAGGATCATGGCGGTCCACAGAGTTTCGCGTTCGTCAAAGCCCCAGGGAAAGACATTGACGGTGTCATGGTAGTTGTGGAGTGCGAGAGCGATCTGTTTCAGGTTATTTTTGCACTGAGTGCGGCGAGCGGCTTCGCGGGCCTGCTGGACAGCCGGAAGCAGCAGGGACACCAGAATTGCGATAATGGCAATCACGACAAGCAGTTCGATCAGGGTGAAAGCACGTCTTTTCTGCAGCACGAGGGTCACTCCGTAAGTCATCGGGGATTCATGGATTACCGGGACGCAGCAGCCGCAGGTCCTGTGCAGATTTCGCGCAAGCTGTGCAGCCCGGTGTTTTCGGCCATTGCCAGGCGGAGCGACATGGTGCGGGGATTTGTTAAAATCGCGGGAAATGCCGATCTGCGTTTTTCAGGCCTTCAAATTTCCTGCCTGCGGAAAAAGGTGGTCTGTTTCCAATTCCGAAAAACGTCTGAAATCGGCGGGCGGAGTGGCCGGAATTGCTCGCTGCGGGGTATGCTGGGGCAAAAACAGTCGCGGAAATGCTCAAAAAGCGGTTCCGTGTTGCTGAACATTGTCGATAAGTTGCTGCCGTTTTTGGTTGATCCCTGTCCGGAGAACGCTGTCATGACCGATCATGCCTCCCACGAAACAACAGCAGCCCATGAGGATGCTCCGCTGTTTTCTGCCGTGGAAGTCGAGCAGTTTTCGGCGGACGATGTGACGGCGGGCAGTGCAATCGGCAAGATGCTGTCGGCTCTGTTTCTGTACACAGTGGTCGCAATGTCAATTGCCAGTTGGTGGACGTGGAGTTCCATCACCGCGGCCACGGCAGCCAGGCTGCCTTCAGCGAAAGAGACGGCGGCCCACGACCATGATCACCAGCAGCACGCTCCGGCAGCCGCCGAGGCTGCCCCGGTTGAAGCCAGCCCGGCTGCCGATTCGAAGGCTCCGTGATCGGGCCGGGCTGTTCAGGCAGCCAGTGGTCTGTTTGATCTCAGTGGCCGGTCAGCCGGACTCGCCCCTGCAGCAGCTCTGCCAGAACATTGCTGGCTGGATGCGGGTGTCCCTTGTATTGGCGGAAACCTTCGCCGCAGGTGAATCCGGCTTCGGTTCCGCGAGCAGTGCCCCAGCGTCGGCAGGCTTCGGTGTATTCATCCATGCCGTGCTGTCGCCGCAGCCACTCCCGCTGACTGGCATGGCAGGACAACGCGGCAATTTTTGTTTCCAGTTGTTCCGAGATGTTGATGATGAAGTCGGTGGGCTGGCGACGACCAAAGTGGTCGGTACCTTCCACCGGATCCACAAAGTACAGCCATGGAATCTGGCTGGCCACGGGTGCCGGGTCCCACTGGCCCGTACGGTAATTGGGTACCGAGGCGTTGAAGCAGGCGTCACGAACGAGAGCACTGGTGATTTCGTGATCGTGCATGTAGTCAACGGGCGGTGCCGTGAGGATGATGTCGGGGGCAGTTTTCCGCAGGAATTCGGTCATGCGGCGTCGGCTGTCGTTGTCGAAAACGATGGACAGATCGCGGAATTCGAGACAGGTGTAATCGGCTTCAAGAATTTTTGCGGCTGCTGCGGCTTCTGCTCGGCGAATTCGGGCGATGTCTTCGGCCGAGTGTTCAGCGCTGCCACAGTCTCCGGGAGTCATGGTGGCGACGGAGATGCGGCAACCGAGGCGTTTCAGTTGCAGCAGTGTGCCGGCGCACTGGAATTCGATATCGTCCGGGTGTGCATGGATGGCGAGCACGTGCGGTTGGGCGGGGAGTGTTCGGTCTGACATCCGGGAAAATCCTGGGGCAGGTAATGGAATCGGTGATGAAGCCGGCTATGCAGATGTAGCGGATTTGGCGGGTGTTTTCCAGAGCGGGAGGGTTACGGGATGGCAGAGCGACAGTCGGCAGAGCAATTGTGTCAGGCGCGTTGTGTCCCCTGTGAGGGTGGCGTGCCCCGGATGACCGAACAGGAAGCTCGGGAGCAGTTGCAGGCACTGCCGGGCTGGGAGCTGGCTGCGGGGCCGGACCGCATCCGTCGTTCGTGGCGAGTCAGGCATTTTCGAGCGGGGATGGAGTTCTTCAATGCGATCACTGAACTGGCTGAAGCCCAGGCTCACCATCCCGATCTGCATCTGGCAGGTTACCGGAATGTGACGGTGGAGATCTGGACGCACGCTATCCAGGGACTGTCGCTGAATGACTTTATTCTCGCTGCTCAGATTGACCGGCTGCCGGTGAGGACGGCCTGAGTCTGCTGGTGTCAGGGCTCGACTTCGCGGCTGTGGTGTGGTGAAATCCCGGCAGCAGCCGGCGTTTGATGGCAGACGGACCGGCTGTAATTGAAACTCAGCCGCAATTGATCAGGGGAATTCTGTGCCGCAGTTGCCTCGAATGTGCGACGTGCTTCAGCACTTCAGCTCGCCCGAACTGTCGGATATTCCGGCTGCCGTCGAGCAGCAGATGCAGGGACTGCGGCTGCAGAATCAGGTGCGAGCCGGTCAGACGGTGGCGATCACGGCAGGCAGTCGCGGGATTGCCAACATCGCGTTGATTCTGAAGGGTATTGTGGACCACTTTCGGACTCTGGGGGCCAGTCCGTTTCTGGTTCCTGCCATGGGCAGTCATGGTGGCGGCACAGCAGACGGGCAGGTGAAGATGCTGGCCAGTCTGGGTGTTACGGAGGCCAGTGTGGGGGCTCCGATTTGCGCCACGATGGACACCGTGGTGGTGGCTGAGACAAGCACTGGCATGCCCGTACACTTTGACCGGTACGCTGCGGAGGCGGATCACGTATTTGTCGTGAACCGAGTGAAGCCGCACACTCGTTTTGTCGGGCCTGTCGAATCCGGTCTGCACAAGATGATGCTGATCGGGCTGGGCAAGCATGCGGGAGC